>JBCDJC010000081.1:0-20440 GCA_038748225.1 Cyanobacteria bacterium P01_H01_bin.26
CACAACGCCCAGCAAAACAAAGGTCTGGCGTATTCCCAGGGCGGTTAAATTCCAGGCGGGATTGCCGTTAATCAGATTGAAGGCTAGCGGTGCAGTCACCAGCGGCGACAGGCCAAATCCCACGACCGTCAACCCCACGGCCAATCCTTTGCGATCGGGAAACCAGCGAGCGGCCACTGCCAGGGGCACGCCGTAGGTCATGCCCACCCCCAAACCGGCCACTACGCCATAGCTCAGCACCAGCCAGAGCAGGCTAGATGCTTGGCTGGCCAGCAGGTAGCCCAGACCCACTAAGATTCCCCCCAAACTGGTGAGAATGCGTGGGCTACAGCGATTCATGTACAGTCCGGCAATCGGCATCACCAGGGTAAAGGTGACTCCCAAAACCAAAAATGGCAGTAAAATCGTACCCGGCCGACTGTTAAGTTCTGCCTCAAAGGGGCCGCTAAAAATGCTCCAGGAATAAACCGTACCTAAACAGAGCAACACCATTAAGCCGAGTGGAATAAACAGCCAGCGACCCTGATCGGGCGGCAAGCCAAACAAACGAGCCTCGGCAGGGAAGGGGAAGGTGGGGAGCAATTTGCCTTCGGTTACAGTAGCTTTTCTCACGTCACAAGCACTGATAATTAACGATTTGGCTCTCCCGCACGATAGCAGGATTTTGGGACATTATGATGAAATCAAGATTGAAGCTCAAAAACAAGGTGTGAGAGTTTGGTGTTGGGATACGGCTGGAAAATCATTTTCAAATACCCCGTCGCATTCATGGAACTGGCTAGGAGGTTTAGATATTCATGATTTCTCTGCAGTGGAGTCTTGTGTGAAAATTATTTTAGGAAGGAAAAAATAAAATGATCCGCAGCCATTCTTTCGAGAACAAGAGGAGTGTTTTCTAGTATCTCTTATCAAAATCACTTGGAAACTATTAACCAGCTAAACAATCTCTGCGATCGCTGTTATATCTTCAGCCTTGGCCTTTGCCTGTACTACCTCCAGACCCTTGGCTAAGCACTGAGCAACTTTCTGAAACTCCTGATCATCAAGCTCCTGGCGAAGGATACTGCGCATCGTTTCTACCTCACTCTCCCAGCGCTGGATGATCACTACTTCACCAGACTCGTCGGATGACATGGAAATTCATGCTGAAACGTCTCTTCACCACAAAAATACTGCCAGTACAGTGCCCAGGTTTAGATTCCTGAAATCCATCAAATAGACCAGCTTTAATGATATGCATGGCTTTGGTGCATGAATAAAGCAGCTGCGGAGCTTTAGGAGCCGGTAGAGTGTAGTTACCACACAAACACGGTACCGATGAAACGCACCTACAAACTCCGCAACTGGTCTGAGTATACCGCTGCCTTGGTGAAGCGAGGGAGTTTGACGCTATGGCTCAGTGATGAGGTCATTGCCGGGTGGAAACAGGCCCAAAAGACTGGCAAGTCAGGGGCTTCGAAGATGTATAGCGACTTAGCCATCCAAACCCTATTGACCTTCAAAGTGCTCTATGGGCTGGCCTTACGCCAAACGATTGGCTTTGCGGGGTCTATCTTCGAGCTGATGGGGGTATCGGTAGATTTACCCGTCCATACAACATTATCGCGGCGTCAAAAGACCTTAACGATTGACCTCCCCACGAAGGCTCCCCCGGTGGTCGTCGTCATGTGGTGGTCGATAGTACGGGCATCAAAGTGTATGGGAAGGGGAATGGAAAACCTGTCAGCATGAGGTGAGTAAGCGACGCACCTGGCTCAAGCTGCACCTGGGTGTCGATGAGCAAACTGGAGAGATTCTGGCCGCCCTCGTCACGACTAATAAGATTAGCGACGGCGAACTGTTACCCGAGCTACTCGACCAAATTCCAGACGATATCGACCAGGTGAGTGCCGATGGTGCCGATGACTGTGGCTATGGCTACGATGCGATTGATGAGCGTGAGGCGACGGCCGCGATTCCACCCCGTAAAGATGCCAAAATTTGGTTCCACGGCAATCCGAAGGACGCGCCTCATCCAAGGGATGAAAACCTTTGAGCTATTCGTGCCAAGGGCCGTTCTGCCTGGAAAGAAGACATTAACTATCATCGGCGTTCCCTGAGTGAAACGATGATGTATCGTGTCAAAACCATTTTCACAGGCAAGGTGTCTGCACGGTGTATTGAGAATCAAACGACAGAATTACTGTTGGACTGTTCCATAATCAACCGGTTCACCCACTTAGGAATGCCGGATAGCTACCCTGTTGAAGGCTAAGATCGATGGCCTAGAGAAGCGATCTGTCTGTCAAAATATTCACGCACCAAAGCCGTCTTCAACTATATTCTCAATATCATCGCGATGCAAACTATTGCCACTTTGAGACTTAAATTCAGAGATGTCAGCTTCCAGCTTGTGGACGGTTTCCTCAAGGCGATTGGCTAAAGCATTGGCTTCTTATTTCTGCGAGTCAGCAGCTCGTTGAGCGTAATACGCCTGCTGAAATGCAAACGCTTTTTCTGCTCTCGTTAGTATTTCTGAATTATCATCAGTTACCCTTACTTTCTTCGATCTCATGATGCTTGGCGCTACTTTTCTTGAGTCGTTACTTTCTGGTCCTCTTGACTGACTACTCTCTCTATCATTGCTCATACTTGAAATCCTAGTAATCGTTACAGTGTAGGTGGACTGCTGGGAAATTAGGCGTTGCACCTAGGACAGAAAGCCCAGCTATTGGCCGTATATAGAGCAATATCACTCATACTAAAAGTAGTACTCAGATTTGAACTGGGATGAAGATTTGCAATCCTAACTCCACACCGATTTCAACTCCGCCTCACCTCTCACACTACCAGTGTAGTGCCTCAAAATAGTCTCCTCACTGTTACCGGTGATGGAGGCTATTTCGCTTATGGTCCATCCCTGGTCCAGCGCCTGGGATGTAAAACTATGTCGTGTATTATAAGGTTTCCGATAGGTCACCCCCGCCGCCTCCAGCGCCGGTGCCCAGTGCCGCCGCCGAAAGTTATGGTCATCAATGGGTTTGCCGGTGGCGCTGGTAAACACCAGGTCATCATCGAGCGCCGCCGGTGGCCGCCGCGACCTCAGCATCGTCACCAGGTCGGGCGATAGTTTTAAACGCTCTGCTCCGGTTGGTCTTAGTCGGCTTTCTCTCGCCACGGCACCAACTTTCACCAATCTAGATGCGATCGCATTTTTCTGATAGGTGCCCCCACCGCAGCCCCGCTGCCTCCCCAGGCCGACAACCGATGCCCATCAGAAACTGTACAAAGTCCGCGTACTGGGTGTGGTTTTCTCTGAACTCAGCCGATATGCGCCGGTACTCGTCCTGGGTGAACGGCCTGGGCCGCTGCTTGGGGGGAGATTTGACCCGTACAGTTTTCCATGGGTTCTCGGCCACCAGCTTCTTTCCGACAGCCCAGCTCCAGCAGCTGCGCATCATACCAATGCGCTCTCTGGCTGTGGCCGGTGACAGTTTCTTAGATAGCCAGTCACGAAAATCTAGAGCATGGTCCTCGGTGACCCGGTCCGACTGGCGGGTACCAAAGTAGGCTTGAAGGTGCGATTTCAAGCCAAGGTATTTGTCGAGAGACCGTTTTGTCACCTGGCGACGCTTCCAGTCAATAAACTTCTGATAGAGCTCCACCACGGTTAGGCTGTCGCTAGCTTCGTATCGATACTTCACCAGCGACTTATCAAACTGCTGGGACAGAATGTCGGCTCTGATGACGGCCCCTTTGGCCTCGGCCAGCGCCCTGTTGCCTGGAGTGTCCACCAGCCCCACGGCCATGACATAACGCTTTCCCTGGTGGTTCCACCGCAGACGGAGCCACCCTTTATCCACATGTAGTGCTATTTCGCCTTTGAGGGCTCGTTTCTTTTTGGGCTCAACCACCAGTTTTCGTCGTCCACTTGTCGACCAGTTTACGTCGCACTGGGTCGCAAAAATGTCGCTTTCAGTCGCGACATTGGTAGATGCTGTCGACCAAAAACCCCTAATGTTTAAACGACGAAAACCGCTGAAACCAGCGGTTTTAATCAATCGGAGCGGCGGGATTTGAACCCACGACCCCTACTACCCCAAGGATGTCATTAAGTCTTGGATTACCTATTTTCATTAAGCTTCAGTGACTGGTAGAAATCAGCAGCCAATTAACTGCCAATAAAAGATAGGTCCTTGAGTTCTTCTGCAATATCTAAAGGCGGTGTGCCTGAGATCGTAACGGCAATCAGTTTCTTCGCCATCTAAATCTGGTGATACTGGCTAGCCGCTGTTTCAAACCGACATAGCGCTCTTTAATTTTGTAACTGCTGTAATTTAGAGTTATTCCAAGATTTTGGGCTCGATACAATATTGTCCCAACGATGGTTGACTAAAGGTCTCGTAAGATATAAACGATCATGACGTGGCGGTTGTCTAAATGCCTAAATGGTTTAACGTTGCAGGTCCGTGCAAAGCCGATATTCACTATATGCTCTCCCCGCTGTCTCGGGTACCGCAGTTAGAATCGCTAATTGCCCAGCAGGGGTATTTTGTGATCCATGCCCCTCGCCAGACGGGTAAAACGACCGCAATGCTGGCTTTTGCTGAGCAGCTCACAGCTAGCGGTAACTATACGGCTATTATGGTGTCTGCTGAAGTGGGTGCGGCTTTTCCCCATGATCCAGGCGCAGCAGAGTTAGCCCTATTGGGTAGCTGGCGAAACCGTGCTGAAAACCATTTGCCTCCTGAGCTGTATCCACCGGCTTGGCCAGAGGCACCGCCTGGTCAACGTATCCAGGCTGCGTTGCGGGCATGGTCGCGGGCCTCTACTCGTCCTCTGCTTATCTTTATTGACGAGATTGATAGCCTGCAGAATGAAACCTTGATTTCTGTTCTCAGGCAGCTCCGCTCAGGGTATCCTGACCGACCTAAAAACTTTCCCCATTCCCTGGCTCTAATTGGGGTGCGAGATGTGCGGGATTACAAGGTTTCCTCAGGGGGAAGTAGTCGCCTCAATACAGCAAGCCCATTCAATATCAAGATTAAGTCTCTCACCCTACGAAACTTTAATGCTGAAGAGGTGGAACAGCTATATTCGCAACATACCGCTGAAACGGGTCAGGTATTTGTACCAGATGCGGTAAAACATGCCTATGACTTAACTCAGGGACAACCATGGTTGGTCAATGCCCTGGCCAAAGAAGTGGTGGAAGAGCTGGTTCTCGAGCCGACTGACCTCATTACAGTGGCACATATTGAGACTGCCAAAGAAATTTTAATCCGGCGGCAAGATACCCATTTGGATAGCTTGATGAGTATCTTGCGAGAGGATCGAGTAAGGGCAATCATTGGTCCGATGTTAGCCGGACAAGAGCTAGGGGTCATTCCCCATGATGATCGGCAGTTTTTGGTGGATCTAGGATTGGTCGTGCGCAATCCGGCAGGTGGTCTGATGCCTGCTAATCCCATTTATCGCGAAGTATTACCCAGAGTGTTGACCAGTGGCCCGCAGGATAGTTTGCCAGTCATTCGTCCTAGCTGGCTGACTGCGGACGGCACCCTCGATGCCGATCGGCTCTTAGAGGCCTTTCTAAGTTTTTGGCGACAGCATGGGCAACCGTTACTCAAAAGTGCGCCTTACCATGAGATCGCACCCCATTTGGTGCTAATGGCCTTTTTGCACCGGGTGGTCAATGGGGGTGGCACCCTGGAACGAGAATATGCGATTGGATCAGACCGGATGGATCTTTGTTTACGCTATGGTGCGATTGAGATCGCCATGGAACTGAAGGTTTGGCGAGAGGGGCGTCCTAATCCACTAAAGGCAGGCTTAGAACAGTTAGATCGTTATCTGGCAGGATTAGGGTTGATGACAGGCTGGCTAGTGATTTTTGACCAACGTCAAGGACTGCCGCCAATTGCAGAACGGACAACGGTAGAACAAGCTATAACGCCAAGGGATAGACCCGTTATGGTCATTCGAGGATGAGTGATGACCCTAGAAAGGCGGAAGCTGAAGTCACGGAGCCTATGCTAGCTGGTGTTAGACAAGTTGGTTGAATGACAACCTGGTTCCAATTGCCCAGCTATTCCCACTATGCTCGATGCTAATGCGTTGTGGATAAGACGACGCCCATGAAAGAACTCCACGGCTCTTTCAACTTTTTATCTATATTTTTTTTGCAACAGACGTTTTCTCAGTGTGAGGCTAGGTCCCCAATGACTGTCACTACCTACAAATGGACCGTAGACCGCTACCACCGGGCCATCCAAGCTGGTCTGTTTGACGATCAGCCTGTCGAGCTGATACACGGAGAAATCATCATTGTGCCGCCAGAGGGTGAACCTTACGCTTACTACAACTCTGAAGTGGGCGACTACCTGCGAGCCTTGCTCGGCACTCGTGCCAAAGTTAGTGAAGCCCACCCCATTACCCTCAGCGACGACTCAGAACCTATCCCCGACTTGGCCATCGTCAAACCCTTGGGTACCGTCTATCTGGAGCATCATCCTTATCCTAATGATATTCACTGGCTGATTGAGTTTTCCGACACCACCCTCACTAAGGATCTGACTACCAAGAAAACCACCTACGCCACATCTGGAATTCAAGATTACTGGGTCGTTAACTTAAAGGATAAATAGCTCCATATCTCCAAAAATTTGCAGAATGGGCAATACATCTCAGCAGGTATCTTGAAAACTGGCACCGTTTCACCTGTGGCTTTTCAGGATGTGCAAATCCAGATAAATCGTTTGATGACCCCATAGAAGAAGCTCCAATCTGTTGAAGTTTTGAGACTGATGATCATCGATTTGTTCTTGGGCAGCGCACGTAATAGCTGAGCTCGATTCTAGTAGGTCAAAACTTCAAGGACTCGGGACCACCGGGTAAACAGTATCAAAAGTTGCTCCAGATAGGGCAAAAATGCTGTTAATATACTGTTTTAGTAATGCCTGTCTTTGATGTCGAACTTTCCCATCAAGCTCGTTTCTGGGAAGTGTTCAGCTAACTCACGCAGAACTCTTATTTTTAGCGATCCAAGCTAGAGGAATGGGCGGCGAATAGAGGGTGTCAGGCAGTCAGTACTACATGAGTCGATACAATATGTTACAACCTCAAAGGTATACAGGTAGTATTATTGGAACATGCTCTTAAGAGCTATTACTCTGGTCATGGAATAGAATCACGGGTTCAGTCTAAAGCCTTTTATTCAAAGAGTCTATAAAGAATATGTAGCCTGTTTGATTGTGGGATTAATACTTATGAAATAGTACGTTCGATTCTCCAATTTATCGTTGCTTAATCGCTTAAAGTTTGTATCAACTGATGGTTTCTGATACTTAGGCAACAACCATTCTTGGATATCTTTATTAGGCATCTTTAGCCTAGAATTTATTAAATTGACGTATTTTTTAGGATTCTCTCATGCCTATTGCTATCCAAACTCTCAGTAATGTACCGAATAAAACGGTGACATTTGACTTCCCTAATGAAGTTCTCTCTTTTGTTGTGGGGATCTCATACTGGGACTTTACCTACGGCGGCGACGATCATCATATTGAAACAATTTCGCTAAAAGTCAATGCCAATCAACCATCTAGTAAACAAGTCACCGCTACAATTATTGGTGAATTCCGAGATGACTCCGGTAACAAGATTAATGGCGACGCCTCCAAGGTAAAGGTGTGCTGCATCGCAGTCATCACTGCCCAAAACCCAAACATTGACTTGGTTAATGTAAACAATATTGCTAGTGGTTCTCAGAGTAATGCAATTGCGCTGCCTGGTTCATCTTTAGGGCTGGCAAATGCTTTCCTCTCTGGACTTAATCTTTCCTATGGCAACAAAGATCATCATGTTGAACAGGTACAGATGTCGGCTGGATTAAATCCATCGGGCAACCAAGGCTTTATCACTAGCACTGCACAAATGTCGGATGATAGTGGTCATAATGCCTCCGGTTATATCAATGCGGGACTTGTGGCTGTGTCCGTCGGTCAGACTGGGATCTTGGGCCAGGCTGTTATCAACAAACAAACTGGCTCGTCGTTCTCTGTCGATTTTGGGCAAACGATCTCAGCAGCCTGTGCCCTGATCCAGAGCTATAAAGTGACCTACGGCAGTGACGATCATCATGTCCAAACGATCGGCGGTGGCTGCAGTGGCTGGAAAGTAAGCGGTAGCAAGGTTACCCTCAATAATGCCCAAGCATTCATCAGCGATGATTCTGGTCACAACCAGAGCGACAGTAACTCGGATGTCTCAATGATTGTTTTTGCGGTTCCTTAAGTCATTTTATCCAGTGATCGGTAAGAATAAGCTGGTAAGTAATTCCCTAAAGGGGACTATTTGGATGATATCTAGGCAACAAGAACAAGCTATATAGGTGAACAGTCTATCCTGATAAGCTTTAGAATCAGCGTCTTTATAACCTGGATGATTAGTGAGCATTCACCACATAAGCTGTGTTCGTCCACCTGAGAGCAGTTTAACTTGCTATGAGGTCGAGTCATGGGTCAGATTTGATAATTTAGAAATGGCTTCAGCTGGTCGGGTCCTACTCCATAATAAAAATGCTTTGAGACTGAACTGTTGATGCCGTTTTTCAGAATCTCGAAGCCCAAGCTTTAGCCAGGCCAAAGCTAATGAATCGTTTTTGGGCAGTAACAGTTATGACCAGAAATGAAAAATGGAATTAGTTAAGATCCGGTAGACATTATGCTTCAGTATCCAGTACTAGCCTTTTAAGGCTAATCGAAGACTTCATCAGTGGAGCTAGCACTCAGCGTGAGCTCCTCGATATCCCGTGCCCCTCAGTTTTTTGTTCTTAACAGTTTTTGTCAGGAGTTTACGATGTCCTTCGATCCTTCTATCTCTAACGCATCTGCGACTACGGCCTCCACACAAGTTCCTGCCATCCGTACGTTTCAAATGGACAGCAGTTCACAGGGTAACCTGGCAAGTTCTGTAAATCTCTTTCGAGGTGATGTCAACCTCTCTCAAACATTGTTTACCCTGCCAGGACGATCGCAGGGCAGCGGCCTCGATGTGTCGGTCACCATTCAATATCAAAGCAACGTTTTCAACGATGCAACTACGTGGAATGCTGATGCCCCGACCGGTATTTTGGGACTAGGCTGGTCTTTCCCCCTCACATATATTGAAGCGGCTGATGGAATGTCACCTGTTGCCAGTACACGACAATACATACTGCATGATAATGGATCTTCCAATCAGCTGTTTCAACAGCCGATTTTACCGTTGGTTTTCTCAATGAGCGCTACGCTCGCCAAGCAACTGCAAAACGGCAAAGCAATTTCCACTGAAATTCGAGATGCCTTTCTTAGCTGCGGTTTGCTGGTAGATGCCACCGCCTCGATCGTCGGTGTTGGACCATGGACTGTACAGGATAATGTCAACCAGCAGACATTTACGTTGAAGAGTGAGGCAAATACACTCAATGTCTACGACGGTGGTGAACTCTACCAACTGCAAAATTATCAGTTTTGGAAGATCCTCTATTACCCTCAATACGAACGGTGGCTGATCGTCAGCGATAAAGGGGTCCGACGTTCGTTTGGGGGGCAAACTGTCAGTACCAACAAAGGATTTGCCACGTCACGGGGCAACAGCATTGCTTGGTCTGTCTGGTGGAGTGATCAACAACAACCGGTTTGGACTGGTGCCAGTGATCGGATAACAGATCAAGTGCAGGTTGCGAGAGCCTGGTATCTGTCCGAAGTTGCTGATCGATTTGGTAGTACAACTCAGTATGTTTACAACAATTGGAGTCGTAATAGTAGTGGCATTATTCCTGGAGTTGAACAACAGGTGGGTAATGGGGGAAAGCCTTACACCAAAGCTGTTTACCTGAGTCAGATCCAAGATATTTTCGGCCGCATCGTGTACTTCGCCTATGGTAATAAACTCTGGAACTCAGCCTCCGAGTCTCCACGCGAATATCACGATCCTCATCGTACTATGCCGAGTAATGAGCCAGGTCCGTATCAAGATCGCTATGAGACATGCTATCTAGAACATATAGATGTTAAGGCTGCCTCAGGTAGTCTCATGTTCTCAATAGATTTTCAATACAATCCTAGCCCTTCGGCAACCGGAGCGGATTCAGCCGTTGCTAACGTAACCTCCAATATCGGTAACCTCAAGGGCAATACCTATAAGCGATTTCTGACGGGCATCATCCAGCGCAACCAAGATGGTGTGGCACAACCAGGATTAAGGTTCGTATATGATCTTGCCATGGGAACATCAGGAGGGCAACCAGGAGCACTCCTGGCAGTAACCTATCCCTCCGGCGGCGTGGCACGTTATACCTATGCCGAACAAAACTTGTCGATTGCAGAGCGCACGTTGACAGCTGATCGCCCATCTGGAGTACCTGAAGGTGGAACACCGCGAGTTTTCTTCGGTAACAATTATGCTGTGGTGACCTACTACCAAGAAAATTCGCTTCAACTGTCAATGCAGGTGTATACCTGGACTGGAACCTGGCTGAGTTGGCAGCTCACCAACTCAGCAGTAATCGATACTCAAGGGATCGATCTAACTACTCTTGAGGTTCTTGCCCAGTCTGACTTTTTGGCGCTGACATTCCAGCGAACGAATCGTGATCGAGCAGTGTATGTGTTCCAGCGCGATACGGCGCGACCAGGGCAGTGGCAAGCTGGAACAATCCATGGCGTTACCACCGCGCCGAACCAACCGACGCTCACCTATACGGGAAGCAACAACAAGGTCAGCTTCTCCGGTGGATCCACCTTCTTCGTTATAGGCCAGATGAATCCCGGTACATTAAAGGGTTCCTATCAAGTAGTTACGTGGCGGTGGACAACACAGGCTTGGACGATAGACACGGTTCAGACGAGCTATGCCTGGCTCATAGCAACGAATGAATACTATGCCGTTCTGGACAGAAGTGGGCAGTTTTCCCTACATTACCTAGATGGGAGTTTGAATTGGCAGGCTATTGCCACAATGGCGATCTCGGGTCTATCGACTGTGGATCTGAATGGGATTCAGCTGGTACCTGGTGATGGCCTCATAACGGTGGCCAACCTGACATCCTCAAATTTTCAACAAAACAACTATAAACTCTGGATAGTTGAGTGGGATGCTCAGTACACCACCTCGGTTTCATCCTTTGGTCCCTACATTGATTATTTCGGCAGTAACAATGCGCCATTGTCCTGGACGCCGCAGATCTTGTCCGATGCCCTGATTGCGGTGAACGGCAATATACTCCGGCGAACTGGATTCACCTGGTTGGAGAATACTGATCTCAATTTGGGTGGCAATCCACCTAGATCCACCACACAGCGCTATGCCTACGGCACGGACTTTGCTATTCAAGTAGTGGTACCCACCAGCGGTGTGGGTAGTGCCACTGCGCGCATCGTCGCCTATGATCCCACTCAGTCCGCACCTTGGAAGAAACCCACATCACTGGGGCAAGCTCTGCCGACCACAACGACACTGAATCAGAATTGGCCATCAGTGAGCAGTGACGACTGGGTAGTAGTGGGGCCGTATGTCTACTATCGTGGCACTGCGACGGATTGGGGCACCGTGCTAGCAGAGAGTCCAGTTGCCAACCTCAATGAAATTGTGGGCCAGGCAACACTTAACAGCACAACCTATAACTCAGAGTCTCTTGTCAATCAAAGCCCGACCTTCATGGCTTACACTGTTGAACAGGATAACCACTCATTGGTTCAGTCACTGATTCTCAAGAACGGAAATATCGATGGTGCACCGTCTGCATTCGCCCACGAAAAGCTCTATGTTGCTAGTGAAAGTAGTGGTGTCGGGGCGGGTTTGTCACCCAGAGGTCCCTCTCTGTTTGCTACTTATCCTTCATCATTTCCGAATCTAAATGCTGCTCAGTCAATTTTATTGCACCGCTATGCAGGTTTGGCTGTGGAGGGACCCATCACACATTACACCGTAATCCAGGTGGAAATGGATGATGGTTTTGGCGATCCGATTCCCACCGCTTTTGACCCAGACGTTGCGACGGCTGGATCAGATCCGTCCGGCACTATTGTCAAGTTTTTTCAGAATACGGTTTATCCCGGAGTTACTTGTCCTGACAATGCTATCTATGGTCGAGTTGTCAATCGTTACCTCAATGGTCTCCAAGATCAAACGGGGGATAATTACTATGACATGTTGGATGGGTTGTTAATCGAAACTCAGACGTATGGACAGGGTGAAACGAGTCCATTGCAAAGCACCACCACGACCTACTCTGTGCTGGAACAAATCGCCTCTAGCCCTACTGATTCGAGTGTATCGGCGATTCAGCTCCGTGGTGGTTGGGTAACCAAAACTCGGCAGATACTGCTAAACAATGGTGTGACGACGACGACGGCAACCAGTTACACTCCGCCAGGGCAAACCTTACCCTACAGTGGTGGTTCGGTGACAAAAGTTCAGTCGCAGTACAGCGGAGCAGGAGATCAAGAGTTCTTTACCAAAACTACGACCTACGGTGTTCAGATTGATCCCAGATTAGTGGCGATCCATGCCCTGACCGATATTGCGCAAGTGCAGACAGTTTGGGCGAACAATCAGGGCTCGGCAGCGCTCTCGGCTACTGCAAATACCTATAAAAGCTGGCCCTCTGCGGTGGGCTCAGGTGTGCTGATTCCCTCCCTGGAAGCCAGTTTTGCCATGGTGGGAACTAACGAGCAAGCGTTTCCGTATGCTACCTATTGTCCCGGGAGTACGCCAGCAGGTTGGCAGGTAAGTGCCCGTACAACGGCTCGAACGATTTATGGCCAAGAATCTGAGAATGTTGATGCTATGGGTGTGCCAACCACCACAATCTTTGATACACGGAATGAGATAGCGGTGGCTCGCATTGGTAACACCAAACTTACTGGCTGTGCTTACCTAGGATTTCAACCCTACGAAAGTACTCAGGGTTGGACGTTGACGAATGTTGTTTTTGATGAGCAGGACACTTACACGGGTATAAGATCCGCAGTTCTGCCTCAAAAAGCAAATGCCTTAGTTGCGGTCTCAGTGATCCCTAGAATGCTGGAAACGTATCTCATTGGTTGTCGCTATCGTACACCTACAGGGTTCCAGACAAATGCCAGTGGCCTCACGGTGACGGTCACGGCCGATGGTTCTCCACAGCCGCCAGTTAGCTTGCCCTGGCAGGATACTAAAGACACCTGGACCTATGTAACTCTACCGGTAACCATTTCAACCGGCTCGAAGATATCACTAGCGGTATCTCTGACAAATGACACGGCCAGTGATATCCATGTGGATGGTATCCTGGTTGTTCCCCGTGTGAATGGATCGACGTTGCGGACGTTTGATCAGGATTCCCAACAGATTCTATCAACTATGGATGCGAGTGGTCGCACCAGTCGCATGTTTTACGATCGATCCTATCAACCAACTATTTCTGTTGGGGCATCGGGGTTGGTGCGGGAGTTGGCCCTCCGATTCCGATCTCGTCAAGGTAATGTTCATGATCAGTTTGATGATACCTCTCCCAATACCGAGATCACTCTTCATCCAGCAGCAGGCGGTATTCTAGAGACATTTCGTGACGGTGGGGGTTGGACAAAACGTTGGAGGGCTTCTGATTACTCGAATTGGGAGGTTTCTGATGGATCGCTAGTCCATCAAGGCACATCTCCAGGCACAATTTGTTGGCAAGGTGATCCAGGAGACCAAACCTACGCGCTTTATTTTGAACTGGCGACGACAATGACCTCGCAGGTGAATGTAACAGTAGGTGACATCATTATTGGCTGGGCATCGGGAGCTTATATAGGTCGACAGGATAAAAAAAATTGGAAGGCACTCGGATCGCCACCAACGATTGCTCGTCATTGGCTTGTAGTGGTGGGTCAAGGCGTCATTCTCTTTTTCGCAGATGGTCAGCTCCTCTTCAGTGAAAAGGTTACGCCTTCTAGTAAGGCATTAGAGATCACAACCAAAGCCGCAACTAGTACTTTCCGCCACCTAATGGTACTGCAACAGATCCGGTTAGGTTTGTCCTATAACGATGCTACTGCTCGCCAGCGGCAGATTCATCAACTCCATCATGCTGACTCGTATCTATGTGAGCTGGTTTATGATGCTCTTGATCGTAAAATTGCTACCACAAAAAATGTACCGGGTAGCTTTGGCTCTGGAGCACAATTTCCCGTACTGCTGTACCGATCAGAATTCCTGGATGTAAAGACGTTTCTGGCAGCTACCCAATCCACCTGGATCATGACAGGGGATGTGGCAGATTACTATATGGGACAGTCCAATAATGGCGTGCCCCGCTCCAATGATGCAGGTTACCCCTACTGGGGTAAACGCTATGAAGCTTCACCTCGGAACCTCCAGGTTGAGATCGGTCAGCCTGGTAAACCTTATGCTATCGATCTGACTGTGCATGCCTCTAGACGACAGACGGTCCAATTGACCTATCAATCCAACAGTTGCACTAATAGCAATTTGCCGGATGGCCAGTATCACGAGACCCGGATGATGAGTGCGGTGAAAACTGTCTCATCACGGGTGACGGATCAATTGGGACAGTTGGTCTTCAAAACTGTTGCCGACGCCGAGGGCAATACCTTAAACCAAAGCTCAGGATCGCGCAGCTATGCAGCACCTAGCACAGGGCCAACGATTGCCTTACACCAGCAGTTGCCGAATGCTCTTGTAGCGGGGCCACAGTCTGGAGATCCTGACTATGTCAAACATACAGTTACCAATGCGCTCCAGGAGCCTGCTAGTCTGTCTGATCCGGACACAGGTCAAACACAGTTTATCTTTGATTCCACCGGCAATCTCCGTTTTGTCCAACCGGCGATAGATGCAGAACAACATTGGTTTGTTTACTACAAATACGACGCCATTGGGCGTTTGATCGAAGAGGGCACGGTTGAGGAAGTTTGGGAGCCAGTGCAGCTGCGTGCCCAAGCAGATAATGCTGCCTATCCGACTAAATCCATAAGCGTAGCTGTTACCACGGAGTACGACGGTGATGGGACAGATCCGACCACAATTGGGATGAAATACCGCACCACAGCCTATAATCCGTCTCCAACAATAGCCAACCAGGCTGGAGATTGCATCGTCGTGGAGACTTTCGGCTATGACACAGCTGGACATATAACTTCTGTAGCTCAAACCATCTCCGGTCCTGTGAATGCAACTGGGACTATCTCCTATACCTACAACGCCATTGGTGAAGTGTTACAGGCTACTCTGCCTACTGGTGCGCCAATCGAATCGGTCTTCTATGGGTACAACGATCAGGGCAATGTCTGCACGGTGGGGACAACTGAAAACGGTAGTGATTTGGGGGCATTCACGTACACTGCTGAAGGTCAGATTGCTACTCAAGTTTATGGTAACGGTGCTTGGAAGTGTCTGGTTGAGTATACTTCGCCAGGCTGGACGCAAGCTTTAACGACAACCTCCGCTGCAAGCAATGATGGAGTTGGATTTAAAATGTCGTACGAGCCCGATGGCAATCTCAAAACACGACAAGTTCATCTATCTTCGAACAGTGGCTCGTCCTATATCGATCATTTCACCTATGACGGCCAACGAAGGTTATCGGCAATGAGTGGGAGTGCCGATGTCGATTACTCTCAGTACGATGCAGATGGGAACCTCTGGAAAGTGGCTCAGGGTGACAGCATCTCTCAGTTCACTTCAGGATTAGGAACCAACCGCTTGGCTACGGTGTCCTTGGATGGTGGAGTCAGTCAGCCAATCACCTACGATGCACAGGGCCGGATGAAGACGGGGCTGGGGCGGAGCTTAGCCTACGACAATGCGACCGGAATGACAACGTCCATCTCTAATGGTTCGAATCATATTCGTCTCGCTTATGGTGGGGCTCAGCAGCGGGTACTTAAACAGATTCTGACGGGTGATGGTCAGGAGCGAGTATACTTCTCTGGTGCTGGCCAGGTTCCTGTTGCTACCTTGGTCAATGGAAAGTGGACGGTCCAGGTACATGGACCTACAGGTCTACTAGCGTATGTCTCTGACCAGACTTACTTCCCAATCAAGGATATTACCGGCTCAGTCTGGGCAGTAGTGACAGCGGCAGATTCAGGTTTGCAGGGAACCCTAACCTATTTGCCATTTGGCTCAGTCTCAGGCACCAGTGGGAATAACGATATTATACCCTATCGCTATCAGGGCCAAGAGTGGGATGCCGAAGTAGGTCTCTATAACTTTCGCATGCGTATGTACGATCCGGTACTCCGTCGTTTTCTGGCACCGGATCCGCGCCGTCAGTTTTCCAGTTCTTATGTGTTTGCTGGGAATAATCCGCTGATCATCACCGATCCAACCGGTGAGATCTCTATTTGGGCCCAAGTTGGGATTGGGACTGCGATGGTGGCTATTGCAGCTATTGGTATTGGCCTGACGCTATTTACTGGTGGTGCATCCGATGCGGCGGCGGCGGGAGCCGAAGGTGGACTCGCCGGGGCATTAGCTGGGACAGAAGGCGCTGCGATCGCGGGTGGGGAAGCGGGTGCCGCGGGTGCCGAAGCGGGAGCTGCGGGGGCGGGAGCTGCAGCTAGTGGAGAAGCAGGAGCTACTGCGGGAGCAACAACTGCAGAGACTGGCGCAGTAACCGGAGCGACCACTGGAGCTGGAGCCGAAGGAACTACTACAGCAGGCGCAACAGGCTCGGCCGAGGTAGGTGCAGGGGCAACAACTGGTGAGGCGGCCGGATCTTCATTCTCTTGGACGACCTACGGCGTGAATACCCTTGGTAGCACCTTGTCATCCACTGGTACTAGCGGTCTCCAGTATGACATTCAGCATGGTCGAGACTTCACTGCAAAAGGCTTCTTTGAAGCCGCCGGTATTGGAGCTGCCAGTGGTTTTGCCAGTGGAGCCCTTGGTGGAGCCTTGAATCCGTTGACCGACGCGCTTACCGAAGGTGGATCTGGGATCTCGGGTGCATTGAGAACAGCAACTGGCCGAGCGATTGCCGGGGCGATTAAGGGGGCGATTAGCAGTGATCTGAAGGTTGTGCTGACTAACGTATCACAGCATCAACCTTGGTATCAGGGTTTGCTCAAGAGTACGCTCACAGGTGCGGCAAGTAGTGCAGCGACAGGAGCATTGGGTTCATTGGGTAAATCTACTTGGGCTGCCCGAGAAGCTATTGCTGCTAAAGGCGTTTCGAAAAATCTCATCTCAGATGCCACTGTCACAAAGATCAACACCTTACCGGAAATTGCAAAATCAGCTGCAACCAGCGATGTTGCGATCTCCTCATATATCGTAGCTGGATTTTTCCTTCCTTCGGGGTATGTAGTCTGGGGAGCTGCAACTAACTTTGGCCATCATTAAAGTAAAAGGAAAACGCGCTAATTTTCATTTACCTTCTTGCTCAGAACCGATTGAGTTCAGCCATCTCATTCTGAATCAAATAGGTCATTAGCAGATGCAAGATAGCACAAAGGCAGTTTTATTTAATCAATTCACTCGGTTTTGAGACTAAGAGGTTTCCATGACAGATATTTTCTATAATCAGGTTCGTCAAAAAGGTTCTCACAATTCTTACCAACGGGATGAAGGCTACCTTGATCAGGCTTTATACTGGCGCATTCGATCGTTGGAAATTGATATCCACAACAGCAACCATATTGCCGGTTGGCCAATGCTACACGGTGATTGGTATGTTTATCACATCGCTGTCTTGGATCAAACCACTAGTGTGAATACACTATCAGATGCGTTAGATGTTTTGAACGCATTTCACCGAGCTATACCGAATCATGAAGTGATTACCCTTTGGCTCGATTTGAAAGATGATTTAACCACAGATGGAGCCCATACTCCCAAAGATCTTGATGCGTTACTGGTGGCGAAGCTCGGCCGCGAGCAGATCTGGGGGCCGCCTGATTTGATCGGGGAGAGTTCTAATTTGCAACAAGCTATTGTCAACTATGGTTGGCCCACACTGAAAACCTTACAAGGAAAATTCATTTTTGCCTGTACGACAGGAGATTTGTCATCGCCTTCATCCCATCTCAATCAGTATGTTGACAATGGTCAAACAGCTAACACCCGGCTTGCCTTTGTAGCACCTCAAATTACATCAATCGCTCAACTCAAATCGCACAATTATGCAGTTGTTTTTAATCTCGATTCCGACCATGCTGTCTTAGGAAAGTCAGTCTTCGAGGCTGGGTTTATCAGTCGTGCCTACGGACTCAATTCCCAGGAAGATTGGTGTCGCGCCTTGCGCTCTTCCGTTCACCATTTGACAACTAATAAAGTGAATGCATTACAAGATGAATGGGCTCGCACAGATATCTCTGCCACTGGCTATCCTTTCAGTGGTTTGAATACATCAATAATATCTACTAGCTTAACGGAACCTGGCACACTATACGCCATACAAGTTAACTCTGGGGATATCTGGAATAGCAGGGATAGTTTTTATTACCAGTATGACGATCATACTGATAATCCTGATTGCACGATTGAGGCTATGGTTGGCAATCCCCGCTCCCATGTGGATGGCTGGATCAAAGCTGGGATCATGGCTCGTACGTCAACGAATCCCAATGCTGCTTATGTTGCAGTTTTGCGCACAGGATCTCATGGCATCCGCATGCAAAGTCGAATGGCTAATGGGCATGATACCGATAAGATTGAAGCTCAGATTCCCAATGGGAAAAATGGACGACCGTTGGTAGGTGAGAATACACCGATCTGGATACGTTTGACCGTGAGCCAAACCGGTCAGGCAGCAACGGGTAGCTATTCGATCGACGGTTTTACCTGGCAATCTATTAGCCAAATTCAGGTTACTGGAACGATGACGCTACAAGGTTGGGCTGCAAGTTCACATGGATCAGGAGAAATCAAGTGGCTGGTCACTAGTAAAACGGCTCCCAGTCAAGCGGCGGTCATCGGCTCAAATGCACAAGGGAGTTTCATCACTTCCAGTATGCAAGCCGCCAGCCTGGGACCGAAGTCAGCCAGCGCCGAGTGCAATCTGTGAGGCATTGAGGGAAAAATACTTACTTCGTTCACGAACAACAACACCCGATTTGATACTTATCGCACAATGAGAGATATTGTCAAAGCCCACATCACATACCCTCAAAAATGAGCAGCTGTATCTCGTTCAAAATAATAAAAACAAAAAAACCTTCGGGCTTGGCTAAAGGGCTTTTTTCATTCTCTTAAGGAGCAATCAAACGCTATCCAAATCGGCTAGACGTTGATGCTATCAGGAAGGCTGCACAGATGAGGACAAATCCCCACCGTAAAGTGAGCTAAGCCAATAGTACTGGGTTGTTAACTTAAAGGATAAACAGCTCCATGTCTTCAAAAAAAATCAGAATGGGCAATGCATCTTAGAAAGTATCTCGAAAACTGGTACCGTTTCACCTGTGGCTTTTCAGGATGTGCAAATCCAGGTAAATCGTTTGATGATCCCATAGAATAAGCTCTAATCTGTTGAAGTTTTGAAACCGATGATCATCGATTTGCTCTTGCAGATTCTGCAAGGTTTCTTGATGCTTTGTAAGCCTGATAAAAAAGTCCTTACTGCTATGAATTCTGTAATTGCTGAATGAAGTTAGTGTATGTGCGATCGCATATGGGTAGAAGATTGGAGGGTGTGATCGCACAGTATTTTCGGGGCTTTGAGTGCGGTTATGAGGTGAGATCGCATTAAGGTCGAGACGTGAACGATAGAAAAGAATCAGCAGCGCTATCCTACACGTACGAAAGCTATGGTTAGCATCCTGGTTGAGGTGGATTGATATGAGTATTGTGATTTCAGATGAAATTATCAGAGCGTCTGAGCTAAGTCAGGCGGAATTTTTGCAGGAAATTGCCTTACATCTGTTTCAGTCAGGGCGGTTAACCCTGGGCTATGCGGCCCAAATGGCTGAGATGGAGAAATCTGCTTTTCAGGAGTTTCTCAAATCTCGTCAAGTGCCACTTTATGTCTATGACGTAGAAGATTTTGAGGTAGATCTAAAAAACTTACGAGAGCTAAACCGCCTGTGATCATTGTTAGTGACACGTCAGTCATTGTTAAGGGAAATAGGGAGTGTGCAATCTCATACCACTTCAGTCTTCTTGAGAATGCCCCTAAACCAGGCTTAGGGGAGCTATCAGGGTATGAGATCGCAATCGACTCCTGTCGTAACGTATGAGGATAGTAAAATCCTTCGTTTTCCCTGGTTTACAATGAGATTCAGTTCCGTTTTTGGACAGCCGCCATGCCATCACCGTTTCCAGGGATGGATCCGTATCTAGAGCAGCCTACGTTTTGGGCGTCTTTTCATAGTCGATTAATCGTCGCGATCGCAGACACCTTATCCCCTCAACTTCGCCCCCACTACTTCGTAGAGGTTGAAACTCGGACCTACGATGACACCCCTGATGGCGAACTGCTGGTGGGCATTCC
>JBCDJC010000082.1:0-20340 GCA_038748225.1 Cyanobacteria bacterium P01_H01_bin.26
AGTTTTTCTTGGTTATTAATAAGTGAGTTATCACTTATTAACAGTTGCTTGGGCAAACAGTATCTATTTACAAGCGTTATCTATGGAGTTTGCTAGTTTTCAAAGACTTCTGCTGAGCTTACTGATGATTGGCAGTGTCGCTGGCATTGCGAATCCCGCAGAGGCGTACAATCGACCGTCAGTTTCTGCAGTCAGTCAGCGGAGCGAGATCTTGGCTCAGCGGCGGTCGCGCTCCGGGGGCGAGCATGATTTTAGAGGCCGGGACTTTAGGGACTACGATTCTAGGGACCGAGACTTTAGAGACCGGGATTTCAGGGACTACGATTCCAGGGACCGAGACTTTAGAGGTCGGGACTTTAGGGACTACGATTCCAGGGACCGGGACTTTAGAGAGCTGAACAACAGAAGTCGTCGCTCTCCTGTACCAATACCGCCGCCGGGCGTCGGCCCTGGAAGATTTGGCGATAGCTATGTTCCCTTTCCGGGGGCAGCTCCCCCGCCGCCGCCACCCTTTCCAGGGGCAGTTCCGCCGCCCCCCTTTGGTCCTTAAAGACCGTATGGAAAATCTGTTGTTTTAAGAATTTAGGAGATTGTTATGAAGCGTTCATTGATTGGTTTTAGTGGACTATTCTTGAGTGTTTTGGGGCTGACTATCGGCTGGAGTGGGATAGCCGCCCAGGCGATGTCGGAGCCCCAGCTGAAAAAAGCGGAAACTGTTCAGCTGGTATCGACCAAACGCATGGAAAAAGACATGTTGTCTGCTGTTGAAGAACTGGATTTGAGTGAAGAGCAGCAAACAGAAATTGAAGGCATCCAAGCCGGCATGATGGATGAGCTGTCGGAAATTTTAAGCGATGGGCAAATGGAACGACTGACCGAAGCCCAGGCTAATGGGGACGATATGCGCAACGTGATGCGGGGGTTAGGGCTATCCTCAAGCCAGCGTTCTTCTGTTGTCTCGGTAATGCGCGGTACACAGGAGCAAATTATGGATGTGTTAACTCCAGAGCAGCAGGCCCAGGTAGAAGAGGAGCGCTCACGCCGGCGCTAGCGATCGCAAGGGTTGCCCGACGCTTGAGCTAAAGTAATAATCAAGCGTTCAGGGCACCTATGCAAGAACTCTGGTGGATTGTAATGTTTCGGCTGAGAATGCAGCTGGCCCTGATCCAGCTGGCGGCGGTTGAACCCTATGGCAGCATTGCCTATGAGTATGAAAAAAACTCATATCCCCTGGCCATGGCGGATGTCCTGAGGGGATCCTCGCCGCCAGCCCTCGACTTTTTACAGCAGGTTGATACCCAGGCCGCCGAAACCCAGGGCATCGACCTGCTGTCGGGGTTTGTCCTCAAGGGCCAGATGCGCAAATATTTTTACTTTGGCGAGCAGCTTGAGCCGGCCTATCGCCAGCGCATGTGGGATGCCATGCATGGGTTTACCATCACCGACCCCCTCACCCGTAAAGCGGCCCCACCCCGTAAGTTTTGGGCTCGCTCCACCGATGACTGTAACACCCCGGTGGACTGTCGTAATACGGACAACCTGAGGGCCATGCGGGAAACATCGGTCTACCTGATGGCGGAGGAAACGGGTAACGAAGCCACCCGACTGATTTATAAGCAGCATCTACAGCGCTACGTCTCTACGCTGCTCGACATTGGCATGGGGGAATGGGACAGTCCGGTTTACCACGGGTACACCACGGCGGCCTATCTCAATCTGTACGACTTTGCCAAAGACCCTGGGGTAAAACAGCTGGCCCAGGATGCCCTGGACTGGCTCTACCGGTCGGCGGCGATTAAATACTGGCGCGGCAGCTGGACAGGCCCTTCAAAACGCAACTATGGGGACGGGGCGGCTCGATTTTTTTGGCTGTACTTTGGGGATGCCCCCGCCCCGGATGAGATTGAGCGCGATTGGCTCTATGCCCTGACCAGTGAGTATGTACCGCCTAGGGAGGCGGTGGCGATCGCCCAGCGTCGATTTACCAAACCCGTTGAGCTCCGGCGTACCCACCCCCACTACGAAAACTGGAAACCCAATCTCTACGGCCCTGCCTTTTATGAAACGCTATACATCGCCCCCGGCTATCAGCTGGGTAGCTTGGCCCAGGGCAGCGGTGGCGACTGGCGTGGCTTTAGCCTGCAGGTGGCCAAAAACAATGGCAGCACCGCCGGGCTCACGGTGACGGCTGAGCGTCCCCACGTCATCGCCCAGTCCAAAAATCTGCTGATCTGGCACGGTAGCGAAACACCCCAGCTATCCTTCCCTGACGCCCAGGTTGAACGGATAGACGGCATTACCTTTTTGACCTACGACCAAACCTGGATTGCTGTTCATCCCTTTGAGCGCGGGTTTGCCCTAGAAATTGGCGATCCCCAAACCCATGGTGGCGCTGTCCCCTTTAAGCGCGCCGTGACGGCCCAAGCGCGGCTGGTGGTAGATGCCCACCGGGTGCAGTACCGTGCCAGCACCGGTAGCACCCTTGCCATCGCCCCACAGGGTACGGGGCTACCGCAGGTTTGGCGCGATGGCACCCAACACCGCTGGCAAACCCACGGCCAGGATAGCGCTCTAGAGACGCTCACACCGCGCCTTGGGCCATACGGAAAACGCCGTCGCCGAAATTAGCAGTCACCTTTGCAGAAATCTGCAAGATTCCCCACTACAATCGCCGATAAGCTTGACCCATAAGCCCTCCAAGCAATGCTCAAATAGCTGCCCCATGCACTGGTATTAGTTTCTATGCTGTGAATCGGGTCAACTGTCACAAACTGATGATGACTATGATGGCCCCGATAACTGGCGTATTAGCAGGCATAGGTATGACATTGGTAGGAAGTGCGATCGCAACCTGGAGATCGCAGCAAAGAGTGCGGCAACAGCAACAGGCATGGCACTGGTGGTACAGCCAGCAGCAACAGCAGCAGCAGTATCAGGCAGAAATTGTCCGCGATGGTTTACTCCAGGAAGCCTTTGCCCTGCGGCGCTGTCTAGAAAACGGTAGTTCAAACACCCCGGTGCCCTATCTAGAGCAATTTAATCAGTTTTATCGAGCGTTGGAAAACCTCAGTAATCAGCTCTCACCGCCCTTTATAGAAGACAGCCTACCGCTGGCGCTGCAGTTTCTACTAAAACACTACGGACAGCTCGAAACGGCCCTGACCCTAGAACCAGACACAGACTGGTCTTCGGACAAATCAGAAAGTAACCAAACCGTTGTCGCGGTGGTAGCCGAGCTGCTCCCCCTGCTGGCTCAAGCCGCCCAGCCACCGCTGCAGGTCCGGCTGTGGCGCAGCGGCAGCTTGAATAACCTACGGTTCACCAGACATATCCTCCATCAGCAGACCGCCCGATCGCTCCTAAACTCAGTGGAAGTAGAGCATCTCAAGGAAATTTTCCACAGTCTGTTATCCGGTACATTAGATATCAAGCAAACCAATGCCGAACTTATGTGTCAGTTAAGCTGGCGCGTAGCCCCAGTAAAATAGGCCCAAAACTACCATCATGCTCCAGGTTAACCCTAGGCCCCCTGTCTGAATACCTTAAACCAGCAAACTGGCTATTCAATCCTGTTTTTTTACTCCCCTAGGAAGTCTCCACCATGGCTCACACCGAAGCTCAAGCCCCCACCTTCGTTGTACTAGACGATCATGCGGCTATTTTGGCTGGCACCTGTAGCGTCCTTCAAACCCAGTACCCCGATAGTAAAATTGCAACCGCCAGCACCGTTGCTGAGGCTCAAGATCTAGTATCGGCCGCACCACCGGATCTGTTGGTGATGGATCTATCGGTGCCAATGGCAGCCGGAGACAGCTCCCAGACCCAGGCAGGCTTGGATCTCTTAAAAATGTTGCTAACAGACTATCCCGAGCTCAACATCGTGGTCCAAAGTGCCCATGTTCGCTCACTGGTAAGGTTAAAACCCATGATCGATACCCACAGGGGTGGTTTTACCATTGCCGACAAAAGTCTAACCAGTGCCGAAATGCTTACCAAGGTAGACTGGGCGATCAAAGGACTGCTCTACACTCCCCCGGAAATGCGCACCGGGTTAGAGGTAAAACCCGAGTGGTTGCAGGTGATTGAGCTGGCCTTTAAGCAAAGCCTGACGGATAAAGCCATCGCCGAGCAAATGCACGTGGGTGAGCGCACCGTGCGCTATTACTGGACTAGGGTACAGGACGCTCTCCAGGTTTATCCCGATGCTGGCATCAATATTCGCGTACAAACCTACGTGCGGGCTCGGGAAGTTGGACTCTTGGATTAGGTGGCTGTCCGCTTGAAATGGTCTTCTTATCGGCTGCTTAGCTATTGATGTAGTATGGGCATTTTCAAAAACGGGCGGATTAATTTCCACAGTGGTGAATTTTCTGGGCTGTCTATTATTGCAATCATTGCAGTTTTGAGGATCCTGGGATTTTTACAAGCACTGGAATGGGATGCCCTCGATTGGGCCTTGCGCAAACGTCCCACTGAAGAGCCTGACAACAGCATTACCATCGTTCACATCACAGAAAACGATATTCAAACCTCTCTTAACTATCCAATTTCCGATCGGTCCCTTGTGGAGCTGATCGAGCGGCTCCAAGTCTACCAGCCTCGGGTCATCGGTTTAGACATCTTTCGAGATTTTCCGGTGGGGGACGGCTATAAAATGCTGTCCGATGTGTTAGCAACCTCAGACAACATTATTGGCATTAAAAAAGTTACAGCGCCTGCCATCGCTGGACCCAGGGCCCTGCCGCCGGACCAGATTGGTTTTGTGGATGCCCCCTTAGACCAGGACGGTTTTGTCCGTCGCAGTCTGTTGGGGCTACCTGACGGTAACGGTGACTACCAGTTTTCATTTACGCTGCGCGTTGCTGAGAAATATTTGGCTGCAGAAGGGCTAACGCTGGACAACGGACAGCGTGACCCGACGACCATGAGATTTGGTAATGCCGAGATTCCACGTTTTCGAGCCAATACCGGCGGCTACGTGAGAGCGGATGATGGGGGCCATCAGACCCTGCTCAATTTTCGAGCCGGTGCTACCCCCTTTACTAAGGTGACCTACGGTGAACTGACAGCAGGGGAAGTCGCCCCTGACACCCTAGCGGATAAAATTGTACTGGTGGGGTATCAGGCGGTTAGTGCCAAGGATTTTGTCAATGTGGCCGCCCTGGCGGAGATTAATCCTGGGTTGGTACCTGGGGTAAATGTACAAGCCCATGCGGTCAGTCAGCTGGTTAATGCCGCCCTCAACAATCGAGCTTTTTTGAGAACCCTGCCAGCCTGGATGGAGTACGGCCTGCTGGTGACGGGCGGTGTGGTTGGGTTGATCCTGGCAAGCAGCTGTCTGAGGCCGACTGCTCATTTTCTGATTATTACCCTGGTGAGCGGTGGATTGATCCTGGCATTTTATGGGATGGTACTGGCGAGTTGGTGGGTGCCGGTGGTGCCGGTGGTGATTACGTTTGGCGTCAACGCGGTGGTGCTGTACCCGATGTACCAGGCCCAGGCTCAGCTGCGATCGCAGCTAGACCAGCGTCAGCAGCTAATCGACTGGACCTTTAGCACAATTCACAATGGCCCCCTACAAACGCTGGCCAGACTGCTAAAAGCATGGCCAACAGAACATCAAAACCCCAACTTCGAAAAGGCCGACCTCCAACAGCTAAACCAGGAGCTGCGGGATCTCTACGATGCCATGCGCCAGGAAATGCTGGCTGACCATCAGCTTGTACTCAGCCAGCAACAGATAATCAACCTGGATATGCCCCTGGCAGAACTACTTTACGAAATCTATAGCAACACTACAAAACGTCGAAAAGACTTTTTCAAAAAGCTGTTACATATCACAGACTTTAAGGCGATTGACGACAGTCATTTAACCTCCGAACAAAAGCGTGAGCTGGGACGTTTTCTAGAAGAAGCCTTACTCAATGTTTGTAAATATGCCGTTGGCACAACAAAACTTACCGTCATTTGCCAATCAGAAGGGAAAAATAACATTATCCGCGTCATCGATAACGGTGCCAGCAAAACAGTCTCCCCCGACAAAGAAGGCTATGGCACCCAGCAGGCAAAACAGCTAGCCAGGAAACTCCAGGGGGGGTTTGAACGTCAGTTCCTTAGTCCCAAGGGGGTGCGGTGTGAACTGCGCTGGCCGATTGACCAGCGGCAGGGCTGGCGTTGGACCCATTGGCTAAGGTCCAAAACCAGGCTTCCGCACATCTCTGCAACTATGGAAAACGTAGAAAACGGCAAACTCAAGTGACGGTTCTCACCGGCAATGTAGCCACTTTAAGTGATGTATTCTATCGGAAGTATTTCTATAGTGTGGACATTAAGCCAGCTGCCGCTAGACATGACAGCTTCTACCTCTTTTCCTTAGCTAACTTTAAGGTAATTACCCATGTCCTCGCATCTTGTTCTCAACCTACTTAGACTATCCCTTGGTTTGAGTGTTTCTCTACTTTTGGTTAAGCCCCATGCCGAGGCATCTGTTGGAATTTTAGAGCCAGCGCAAGACACTGCAAACCTGATCGGTCAATTTGAGCCAACGGATACCGAGCCCCTCGATGCCGACACAACCATCGATACAACGGGCGGTCGATACTTGTACTTCCGGCCTTCAGATGATACTCGAGGTCTCAGAGGCCCCACTACCACAACAGGAACGCGCAGTGGCAGCTGCGCCGCTGACGGGGCCTTGGCTTTCTCTAGCCTGGGGCCACGGTCCATGGTGGGGCTAACCACCCAAGTTCGACCTGAATTTAGCTGGTATATTACAGAAGCTGAAGCCGCTTCCCCCGTTCTCTTTCGACTGTTGGCAGTTGATGAAAGCGGTCAAACCAGCATTCTAGGTAGCGCCGAACTCTTGGCTGAGCCAGGCTTTATGCAGTATCAGCTACCCGAGACCGCACCCCCACTTGAAGTTGGAAAAGACTATCTCTGGCAGGTCATTGTTAGATGTGATCCTGAGGGTCCGTCACGATTTTTAGCAAGCACTCTGCCGCTGCAGGTCGTCACCCCTGACCCAGAACTCACCGAGGCGCTGACCGCCGCCACAACAGATGTGGAGCGAGCCAGCCTGTACGGCAGTGCTGGCATCTGGTACGATGCGCTGGCGCTAGTAACTTCGGGGATAAATACTACCGCAGAGGAAATCCGCACCGGTCTATTACAGGACCTGGCCGCTATCGAGAGCGATGACGAGATCTTTAGCGCCACGCTCACAGCAATAGCAGAACAGACCGCCCCTGACGACTCACCGGGGTTTGTGCCATCGTCAGTATCGCCATTATCGATATTGCCAACGTTCCACAGCCCCCGTTAACCAGCTAATTTTTTTAACCGAGAAACGGTGCTCGTCTAGCTGACGGGCACCGTTTCTAAGTTCAAGGAGATATTTTCTCAATGGGAACGGCTGTGGCCTCCCAGGCCAGCCGTCGAGAATTCTGTAGCTTTGTGCAATCGTCTTTTCTGTTACCGCTAGTTGACTTAGCCATTAGCCCCGGTGTTTGTCCTTATCTATCCCCATATCCTATAAACATCAACTCAATTGATTGATTCCAACGCACGTTCCCATAGGATATAGCAATGACTAGCACTACCATTTCCAAGCCCGTTCTTGATCTCCTTTCTGAAGACGATCAGGCTATCCTGGGTCTAGATGCCCCCATCGAAAATGTTCTAGAAGATCCCGATCTTGTTGGTAGAAGTTTTGGGATTGCCCCCATCGATCTGATTGATGTTCTTAATGCAGGTGACGCATTTACAGTTGATTTTTCTATTCAAAATAATGGCGACATAGCCGCTAACCCTTTCAATGTTGTCTTTTTTCTCTCTGAGGACAGCACCCTTAGTAACGATGACTTTTATCTTGGCGAGCAACGAGTTAATGGATTAGATGGAAAAAACTTTATTGATCTATTTCAGACCCTAGCTTTGCCAAGTACCGGTGACCCCTTCTGGCAAGCAGCTGGCGATGGCCGCTACAACATTGGGATGGCCATTGACTTTAACCAAGAAGTTGTTGAAAGCGATGAAAATAACAATGTGGGTAGTCGCCTGCTAGGGGACTATTCCCAAATCGATGTCTTTAATACGCTATTGCCTGATATCTTTGGCAATGGCCTGGTGGCTAGTGAAACCACCTATAACGCTGGCGATAGCGTATCACTGGCAATCGACATTGGTAACAGTGGTGCACAGGCCACACCGTTTCTTGTCGATTTTTATCTGTCTACCGATGCCACCCTGTCGGCGGATGATTTGCTGCTTGAGCAGGTGCTTTTTGTTGATGGCGCTGACGCTAACGGTACTACCTTCTATGACTATGAGCTCACATTGCCGGGCGTAAACAATAGCTATTGGACCGGAGATGGCAGCTACTATATTGCTGTAAACGTAGATTCCGCACAGGAAATTATAGAATCGAATGAAGGCAACAATTTTAACCTTGGTCTCGGTTTAGATATTGAAGATATCGTTGTCAACAACACCCAGCAGTCTAATCTGCAAGGAGTAGGTTTTGATGTCACGCCAGAGCCCCTATCCAGCGGTGACAGCTTTGATGTTGATTTCAGCATTCAAAATACCGGGGGAGCCGTTGGCGAGTTTCAAGTAGACTTTTACCTGTCAAGCGACGATATTATTGGTTCTAGCGATGATTTACTGCTAGATACGGTCACCATTACCCCAGGGATTTCTGCTAACACCACCGATAGTTTTAACTACACCCTTACGCTGCCAGGAAACGCCAGCACCTACTGGATTGGGGATGATGTTTACCATGTTGGCATGGTAGTTGATTCTAATCAAACGATTCCTGAACAAGATGAAAGCGACAATGCCAACCGCGGTGAAGGATTGGACCTCGACAGTTTTGTTATCAACGGAATTGAGCAAGTCGGTACCCGGGAAAACGATGACCTCATTGGTACGCCCGGCAACGACACCCTAGAAGGTCTCAGGGGTGATGATGATCTCTTTGGTGGCGCCGGTAATGATAGCCTCTTCGGCTCTAGGGGGGATGACAATCTCTATGGCGGTTCCGGGGATGACATCGTCCGGGGAAACCGAGGTGATGACTTTCTTACCGGTGTTGATATCACCGCTGCAACCCCCGGTTTTGGAGAAATTGACCAGCTAATTGGCGGTTTTGGCAGCGATGTGTTCTTTTTAGGCGACACCAATGGCGCTTACTACACCAATAGCAGTAGCGTTGCTGATTACGGCATCATTGTTGACTTTAATACAACGGAAGACCTGCTTGTGCTCCACGGTAGCGCTAGCGACTATGAAATAATTGTATCTGACGGTTCTGGAGCATTGCCCACTGGCCTGGGGATCTATGACTCTACGGGTGAAGCCATCGGCGTCATCCAGGGCACCGATAGCTTGGATCTAAACGCTGGCTATGTTCAGTATGTTTAGTAGCAAGAGATTTCGAAAGGAGCAAAAGACTACCGACATATGCTCCCAAAATGAATACTGGAGAGATGTTACCTGCAACATCTCTCAACGGCAGAGCCTAATTAACTTTGTTTCCTTATGCGAACCTAGTGAATTTGAGGCCATGATCTAACCCCACGGTTGAATTGAACAAACGGCCTGACAAAACGCTCGGATATTTAATCCGAGCGTTTTTCCCCTTTCCCTTTCACCCTTCCCCACGCTACTCCGGGGATTTTTTTGGCAGATCCCGGTTAAACACCCGATCAATTTTAAAAAATTGGCCCCCATTCATGTAGCTCTCATCTAATCGAGTAATACTCGATAGTAAATCACCCAGGAGGGAGCGAGTATGGTTGATGTTTCTAAGGTGGGTGGCCGAGTACCGCTCATGCTTTTACTGTTACGGCTATCCGTTTTTATCACCCTAATCGTGTGGGTGTTTGATAAATTTTTGTTTCCTGAACATGCCAGCCAAATCTTTACGGCTTTCTATGGAGTTTCTGGTGTGGGTAATGCCATTGTCTATGTAATCGGTGTGGTTCAGTTGCTGCTGGTGCTTGGCTTTGTGACAGGCTTTAGAAAGCAAATCACCTATGGGGCCGTCTTGCTGATGCATACGCTTTCCCACCTGGTGTCCATCCCGCGATTTTTAGATCCCTACACGGCACCCAATCTGCTTTTCTTTGCCTCTTGGCCCATGCTGGCTGCTTGTATAACGCTCTTTTACCTTAGGGATCTCGACACCCTTTGGACCATCGACCGGCGATAGTCAGATGTTGCGATGACCAGATGTTGAGGTGATATATGGGCGTTGCTGATCCTCAGGACAATGACGAATCATACACGGTAGCGCTATCCTCAAATGCTTTAAATTCCAACGGGTTACCGCTGAAGTCTAAAACAAACATTGTCGATTGCTGCATCGCCAGACCGGCATAACGGGTTTGGGGTTTGACAATAAACCGGATGTCAGCCGCCTCCAGCTTTTGCTGCACATACTTAAACTGTGATTTAGTCAAAAGACAGCCAAAGTGGGGAATTGGCACCGAAATACCATCCACATCTCCGCAGTAATCGACGTTTGAATTAACTTGACCAACATGGGCGGAAAGTTGATTACCAAAAAAATCAAAATCAACCCAGCTATGGGTTGAGCGCCCCTCTCGACAGCCTAAAACATCGCCATAGAACTGTCTTGTGCTCTCTAGGTCTTTTACCTTAAATGCATAGTGAAAACTGTTGTTCATCACTTTTATCCCCGTGGTTGCTCAGTACGGTCTCTACCCAACTATAATTTTGGACTGCTTTCTTCCCTCACGCTGCCTTAGGCTTTCTCCAACGCTGATAAAAGTTTTCAATTTCTGCTTCTGAGTAAAACTGTTTTACCGGAGCAAAATCATATACCCAATCAAGGTAAACGGCAGGCAGCTCTATCCTGTCTAAAAAGTCCTGGTACAGGCTGCCATATTGTTTTTGAGCCCGGATGTTGGATGATGTTAGCTGGAAGTCCTCAAGTCCTAAAAATTCTTGAAATGCGGGCTGAGCGCTGCTAGCTAAGGACTCAAGTTTTAATAAAAGAACCTTGGCCCGCCCATTTTTATAGATGTGATAGCTTTTTTCACCTAGGGCAGGCTCGGCTAATACATCCATGCCTAAATTTGACTTTAACTCTCGGTCAAACCAATCAAACGGGTGCTGTCGGTTGGGATTGTTGACATAGGTCTCATAAAACCTTGTCAATACGGTTTCAACAACCTGTTGCTGGGCTCCGGTTGGAGAGCCTTTTCTATAGTCAGCTCCCCCATGCAGTTCTACTTCCAATGCCTGAAAAAATGAAGACAGGGTTTTGGCCATGGGATCCCTCACCAAAGTGATCACATGCCAGGGAGATTTACCATGACCCCGATCTAACTGACTCCGGAGATATTCTGCCTGGATCAGCTCTGAGTAAATAGCGCGAAATGTGGGGAAATTGGTCTGTGCTCTGTTTAGATTTCTCTGGATATTAGCGGCGGTCAAACTGTGGATGTGGTAAATCGGCCGCTCTAGCCCTAAGGATTCGAGACTTCTCCAGACTGACGTCGAGCCCACCTTGCCCATTTGATAGATGACAATTTTGTCGTCACTATTGAGCCCTTGCCAACCAATGCGCAGCCGGTGATAGGCATGGGTAAGGTGAAAGTTTTGTCTGAGTAACGACTGGGCAAGGGACTTAAATGGCATGGCTAAACCAAAATTCTGGATGGGGTGCAAAACTCAGCCGTATTGAAGCCAGTAGCGTTAACCGCTGAAGTCGTCTAATTTATCTTCCTTAAATTGTTCTCCGGGGCGTTTTCTTGAAAAAGTTACACCGATTGTGGTCCCGCTTCTATCCCAGCGGGACAGAGGCGGGACCATAGGACGGCCCAGCAATTAGCCTAGGGCTTTTTCAATGGCGGCCTTTAGTTCAGGAGCATCCGGTGCCGTTTTGGGATCAAAGCGACCCACAACTTCGCCATCACGACCGACAACAAACTTGCCAAAGTTCCAGCTGATATCCTCACCGTCGCCCACTAAAAACTGATAGAGGGGGCTACGGCTGGGACCGTTGACATCCTGCTTTTCTAACAGGGTAAAGTCCACGTCGTACTTAGTTTTAGCAAAGTCCTTGATTTCATCGGCGGTGCCGGGCTCTTGGGCACCAAACTGGTTACAGGGTACACCAACAACGACGAGACCCTTATCGCCATAGGCTTTATCCAACTCTACGAGACCACTGTACTGGGGCGTCAGACCACACTGGCTGGCAACATTGACAAATAAAACGACTTTATTTTCGATCGCATCGGCTGCCAGCGGTGTACCGTCCAGCGTTGTTAGATTAGTGGGTACAGACATGATGGATTAACGTTTTGTAACAACGTTTATCATTATCAACCATCAGTGACCCCGAGGTGCACCCAAATGTTCTGCATAAACTAAATCAATGGACCACGGTGCTATGTACCCTAGGTCACGGACCAGGGGAAGCTGATGGCAGATTCTTTACCAGCGTTAGGGGTAACGGCTCCTGACTGAGCTGTTGGCCATACCCAGCTTGCAAAAATTGCCCATAGTCCGGCTGTCCGGCGACATGGACCTGCATAAACGCCAGACTCAGCGCCTTGAGATATTGACGGGATAGGGTGGGATCTAGACCCGATAGTTCCGGTGGCACGGTGTCCGATTGCTCATAGTTATGGCTACCGCCTTCGATCAGAGCTAGGTATTTATCAGGCGTGGTTAGCCAGGTAAACGGCTGAATTTGTTCGATAGCCGCCGGTGCAATCGGGTCGTCGCTGCCGCTGACCATAAAAGTCGGCGTTTGCACCTGTCCCAGCTCCTGCTGGCCCAGCACAAGGGCAACGGTAGGGTTAAATACAAAAACAGCATCGATCCGCTCATCCCGCAGGGACTGCTCCATATCGCCGTTGAGGGCCAAGCACTGCAGAGAAAGAGAAATATTGACCGAGCCCAGCTCTCCTAGATCGCTGGAGCAGCTGGCCTCCAATCCTTCCACGTTAAACCCTCCGGCGGCCAGGGCCAGGGCCGTGTAGCCGCCAAAGGAATGCCCCACCGCGCCAATTCTAGTCAGGTCAATTTGACTGGCCCAGCTGGCATTGGTGCGGCCCTCCGCCTCCAGACGATCTAAAATGTATGAGATATCTCGGGGACGGTTGACAAATTCGTTGGGTGCTAAGACATCTGAGGCCGTACCCTGAAAAAGATTTTGGATTTGCCGCTGGTTGCTGCCGGGATGTTCCAAGGCGGCCACGGCAAACCCATGGCTGGCCAAGTGCTGAGCCATGTCGGCAAAGTTGACGCGACTGGCACCAAAGCCGTGGGAAATCACAACCAGCGGTGCCGGTGTCTGGGTTTGGGGCAAATAAAAATCGACCACCAGGGTGCGATCGCGCTCAGCATCATCCAGTTCCCAGGTTTCCACCTGCCAGCCAACCGATCCGGCCTGGGTAATGTCGGGCAGCGGGGCTATGTCGATCGGAGTTGCCGCTGCAATTTCGCGGGCAGACTGCTGTTTGAGCGCTGCGATCGCAGTTTCTGTCTGCTCGACTAGGGTCACCACATGGTTGACCACTTGCAAAATTGCCCCGGAGCGAATCCGCAGGGTAGGGGTCGGAAATTTACGCATGACATTGAGCAGAGTCAGCCCATCAGGCTCAGCTGCCGCCACCACCAGCGCCCCCCGCAGCGCATAAAATCCATTTTGCCGTCGATCGGTTTGGATCACCTCCCCCAGCCGCTCTAGCCACAGTTCCCCAAAATCTGAATAAAGCGCCCGGGACAAGATAGACGGACTCACCTCTATGGGCGCTGTCAACAGCTCACGCAAACCGGCTTGCTCTTCATCACTTAAAAAGTCAAGGTAAACCGCTAACTCAGCATCAATGCGGCCCTCATTGACATAGGTTTCTAGGGACGCAACAGCCACAGACAGCTCTACAGGACCATAGGACAGGGTGACATCCTCCGCAGCTAGGGCCACCGTTGTTCCCAGCATAAAGGAGGCAACATTACCCAGCAGCAAGACCAGGCTCCGAAACCAGTGAGTTGTTTTCATCGTTGCCGAAACGAGCGCTGATTACTGAGCCACTCTAGCAACAAAATATGGGTTTGGCCCAACTGGGATATCCCAGTTGGGCCATGGTTTGGTCGCCAGCTTTCCGGACAGGGCTATTTGAGAATAAGCACCGGACAGTGGGACAGACGCACTATATTCTCCGCCACAGAACCCAGGAGAAAGCGGCTGACCCCTTTACGTCCGTGGGAAGGCATCACGATTAGATCGGCGTCTATTTCTTGGGCATAGTCCACAATTTTTGAGGTGGTATCACCAATCACCACCTCAATGTGGATGCCGTCATACCCCATTTCGCTCAGCTTACCTCGGGTAAACTCTCGCACTTTTTGCTTGCGATCATCGTCACTGACCGTATCCCACATGGCAGCCGGATCGGCTGGGTGTAGGGGTGCTAGCACATGGATAACCTTCAGAGCTGAGATATCTTCAACATGCTCCTTGGCCGGACCCAACGCCTGATAGGACAGTTCAGAAAAATCAATGGGAATAAGGACGGACTTTCTTTTAAGCCAACTCATCGTTTATCTCCGCTTATTTCAACATGGTTTCTCGCATGGCCTGGGCCTGGGGCAGCATTTCTCCCGACTTGAGGCGGGCCATATAGGTGTTTAGCTCCCTAGCAATCAGCCCCGACATCAAAAAGCATCCCAACAGATTGGGTAGGGACATGGCCAGGGCCATGATATCGCTGAAGTCAAGGATGGGTCCAAGATTAACCACCGAACCCACAAAGACACAGAACAAAAAGATGCCTTTGTAGAGATTAACCGTAGCGTCACCAAACAAAAAGGCCCAGGCTTGCTGACCGTAATAGCTCCAGGAGATCATCGTTGACAGGGCAAACAAAAATCCGGCCACCGCAATCACATAGGGAAACCAGCCGATCACCGTTTCAAATGAGGCCGCCGACAGCTGGGCTCCATTGAGTTCGGCGGCTGTGGGGTCCGCGTACACCCCGGTTAAAACAATGACAATGGCCGTCAGATTACAGATAAACATGGTGTCGATAAAGGGTTCTAGCAAAGCAACAACCCCTTCTCTGATCGGTTCATCTGTTTTAGCAGCCGAGTGGGCAATGGCGGCTGAGCCCAGTCCCGCTTCGTTGGAGAATGCAGCTCGCTGAAATCCAACCACAATGGCCCCCAAGGCTCCACCGGCCACCGCTTCTGGATTAAACGCACCACCGATAATGGTACCAATGGCCCCTGGAATCTCGGGGAACTTCACCAGCATCACCCAAAGACAGGCCAGGGCATAAATCACAGCCATGGCGGGCACCAAAACACCGGCCACCGCCCCAATCCGCTCGATACCCCCCAGGATCACCAGCCCCACAACTAGGGCCAAAACAATACCAAACAGCCAGCTAAAATTGGTGAGAAACGGCAACACATTAGAGACCGCCGCAAAGGCCTGGTTGGCCTGAAACATATTGCCGATGCCCAGGCTGCCAATGGCGCAGAAAACCGCAAAGATGACAGCTAGGGCCTTGCCGACCGGGGCTAGCCCCATGGCTGACAGTCCCCGAGAAAGGTAATACATCGGGCCGCCGCCAACGGTGCCGTCAGGTTTGATCACCCGATATTTTTGACCCAGGGTACATTCGGCAAACTTGCTCGACATCCCCAAAAAGCCCGCCATGGTCATCCAAAATGCGGCTCCCGGCCCGCCTAGGCGAATTGCGATCGCAACACCGGCAATGTTACCAATCCCCACTGTCCCCGAAAGCGCGGCGGCTAATGCCTGGAAGTGGGACACATCCCCCTCATCCTCATCGCTATCGTATTTTCCCATCACCACATCAATGGCGTGTTTAAAGGCTCGGATATTAATAAACTTCAGGCGAAATGTAAAAAAGATTGCACCGAGCACTAACCAAAGGACAATAAATGGAATTCCATTTTCACCCCCGATTCTGAAGTAAAAAATCAGATTGAGAACATCCACCACACTTTGAACACCCGCCTCAATCGAGGCTAAAATGCCGGTGGGTGCAGCGTCTTCTTGGGCCAGGGCCACCTGGGGCAAAAAGACTATCAAAAAGACCAGGCCGTAAAAATAGTACCTAAGCCTAAACAGAGATTTTTTCATGGGTTTGTTGATTCCAAATGAGAGACTTACTGGAAAGCGTTTTTAGGACATCGTCAGGAACTCGGTAACGCAAACACCGCGTCGTAGAGGGTATCTGCCAAACGGTCCGCCTCTTCGCGAGTTACTACCAAAGGCGGGCACAAAATCAACACGTTGGTAAACCCAGGAATCGTATTGGTGTTGCGACCAATAATCATCTGTTTACCCATGCAGTACTGGGTGATGGTAGCCATGGCCGCACTGCCTAAGGGTGTTTTGCTGGCCTTGTCCTCGACCATCTCTATGCCCAACAACAGCCCTCGGCCCCTCACATCGCCCACATTGGGATGGTCCAGCAGCCGCTGCAGCCGACCCAGCAGATACTCACCCATTTCTGCAGCCCGTTCGCACAGGTTCTCCCGCTCTAGGATTTCGATACTGCGTAGACCCACAGCGGTACACACCGGTGTGCCACCGTAGGTGGTGATGTGGCGAAAATGGCTGTCGCTGCCGGGATCGTCTAAAAAGGCTTCAAAGATAGCCTGTTTGACCACCGTGGCCGAAAGGGGCATGTAGCCGCTGGTGAGACCTTTCGCAAAGGTAATAATGTCGGGCTCCACTCCCCAGTGCTGATGGCCAAACATTCGGCCAGTGCGGCCAAAGCCGTTGACCACTTCGTCGTAGATTAAGAGAATACCGGTGCGATCGCAAATTTCCCGCACCCCGCGCAAATAAGCCTCCGGCGGTACAATCACCCCTCCACCTGAGATAATCGGCTCCACAATCACCGCCGCAACAGACTCCGCCCCCTCATAGAGAATGGTCTGCTCTAGTTCTTGCAAACAGGCCGCGTTATACACATCCTCCGAGCGACCTTCCCCAAACCGATACTGATAGGGCGGGCTAACATGGAGAAACCCTGGCACCAAAGGCTCGTACTTGATTTTGCGCTCGGCCTGGGCGGTGGCGCTCAGCGCCCCCATGGTGTGACCGTGGTAGCCCCGGTAGCGAGAAATAACCTTATAGCGCGGCCCGGAACCAGCCGGAGCCGTTTGGGCATGGTACTGGCGGGCAATTTTAAACGCTGTTTCATTGGCCTCTGAACCGCTGGTGGAGAAAAACACCTTCCCCTCATACCCCAGCAGCTCCAGCAGCTTATGGGCCAGGCGAATACCCGGCTCGTGACTCATGGTCAGCGGGAAATAGGCCAGATCGACCATCTGTTCATAGGCCACCTCCGCCAGCTCCTGGCGGCCGTAGCCCACATTGACACACCACAAACCAGAAATACCGTCAAAATATTCGACACCATCGGCATCGCTCACATAGCAGCCCACCCCGTGCTTCATACACTTGGGCGGCTTTTTAGAAAACGGCTTGTGCTGCACTAGGGGATGCCAAAGAGATTCGGCATCCATCTTTCCCAAATCAGTTTTGTCTGGATTTAGACCCGCTAGCATAAACAATATCCCCTGAAGAAAAAGCCTGACCTTCTTGAGGGAAATGTCCCATACACAAAGAGCATTTCCCCAACCAAATAAGTCTTTGAGCAGCAGTATAGTCTCTGGACAAATTTAAACGGCCTCAGCCGCCAGCGAGAATACGCAACATCTCGCCCCAAAAGGCATAAACCCGTTGATCCGCCCCACATTAACCGGACCAACAGATTCAAATCCTAGGCAGACTGTTCAAAGATGCGTAGTAAACGCCAGCAGATGCTTGCCCAGAAGCCGTGTCAATCTAAGCGAAGCCCGTAAAACCACCCCCAAGCGCTCCGGCCATAGCCTGGAAACCGCAACAGCTTAATTAGGCATGAAGAGAAACAACTCACCACAAAGGGACTGAGAAAACCCAGTACTAAGCTGATGGATCTGGTCACGTAGCCTCAAAGCACCGCAGCATAGGGTGAACCAACACCATTCCACTTAAGCAAATGCTTGTGGAGCCTACCCTCCTTTGTGTTTAAGTTGGAGGGAACATGACCTGGGCTGAGGGACGAAAAATAAATAGATAGCACCAGCATCCTTTCAAGGCCATAGACAGCAAATCTGTATGTGCAAGTTAGCAAGGGACAGTTGGAATTTTTGTATACTGGTCTACACTTACCGCATAGACTTTACAGTTTGTTATCAACAGCCCATAAACCCTATTTTGTTTGGTGAGCTATCCATAACATCCCAAATATCTAAACTAGAGTCGGTATAGCCAGTCCATTAGCCCGATCCGTAGCAATTTCTCAATAAAAGGCCCAATAGAAGACCAGGATATTTGCTCAACCATAGAAATTAGTGGTACCGTTCAGGCTATTATCATTCGATGGCAACAGGTGGCTTTCCCCACATTTCCACCCAACGCTGCAACAACAAAAACAAAACCAGTAATTAATACAGCTAGAGCATATCTTTAGCCGATGGAGGTTAATCGGTCATGAGAATTGGACTGCCAAAAGAGATCAAAGATCAGGAGTTTCGAGTTGGGCTAACGCCCGCTAGCGTGCAGGCGCTGTGCGCGAAGGGACATCAGGTTGTCGTTGAAGAAGATGCCGGTCACGGTGCTGGGTTTACCAATGCGGAGTATGCGGCCGCCGGAGCGACGCTAGTGTCTGATCCGGCCATGGCCTGGGACCAAACCATGGTAGTCAAGGTCAAGGAGCCCCAGCCCTCTGAATATGGATACTTCCGAGACGATTTACTGCTGTTTACCTACCTGCATTTAGCGGCGGAACCCGCCTTGACCGAGGCGCTGATGGCCAGTGGCGTAAGTGCGATCGCATACGAAACCGTCATGACCGCCGATGGCAAACTGCCCCTACTCACCCCCATGAGTATCATTGCCGGTCGGCTATCGGTGCAGTTTGGAGCCCGCTACCTGGAAAAACAACAGGGGGGTCGCGGTGTGCTCCTCGGCGGAGTTCCCGGCGTACAGCCCGGTAGCGTTGTCATTTTAGGCGGCGGCATTGTCGGCACAGAAGCGGCTCGCATTGCCGTAGGCATGGGGGCTCAGGTCCAGATTTTAGACATCAACATCGACCGGCTGTCCTATTTAGAGACTATTTTTGGTTCCCGCGTCGAGCTTCTCTACAGCACGTCTGCTCAAATTGAGCGGGTGGTACCCGATGCGGATTTGCTGATTGGTGCTGTGCTCATACCGGGGCGCAAAGCTCCCACGCTGGTCAACAAGGCATTAGTAGCCAAAATGCACCCTGGCTCGGTAATCATTGACGTGGCCGTCGATCAGGGCGGCTGCATTGAAACACTGCGACCCACCTCCCACAGCCAGCCCACCTATGTTGAAACCGGCGTTGTTCACTTTGGTGTGCCCAATATGCCAGGAGCCACCCCCTGGACCGCCACCCAGGCGTTAAACAACTGCACCCTACCCTACGTGCTCAAGCTGGCAGATGACGGGTTAGACGCACTCCAAAAAGACCCCGCCCTAGCCCAGGGTCTCAATGTTACCCAAGGAAAAATTGTTCATCCGGCGGTGCAAGAGGCGTTTCCAGTCATGGTGCCTGCCTAAAACCTAGCGTTTTAGCCAGTTCAGTCCAAAGGGGAGCGCTTTGTCGTTATCAGCACCGCGATCCGGCGCGAACTCTACTGGGTTCTGGTCATAGCGATTGCGAATAGGAATGGCGGGTCCTTGTCCATCACCGACGAGGGCCGCCGTCTCTTCTATGGCAGTCCGCAGTCGCTTGGCCGCATAAATCGACATGTCACGGGGCACGTTTATCCGGTCTCGCAGATAGCGTAGGCCGGTATCGCTACCCTGGGGTGGCTCACTGGCTTCTCCTGTCATTAGCTTAGTTAAAGCACAGCGTAGGGCTTCATCAAACACTCCATCTTCGGTAGGATTTACCCTCACCAGGTTGTTGCGATGTTTAAGCACCCGATGCAGGGCTTCTACGCGAGAGTTTTCAGGTTCAGGATAAGCCACATCCGGCAGTCCCAGCCACGGTCCTTGATCAACCCGTTTTTGATTAGCCTTAGTTTGAGCCCCATCGTTTTCCCAGCAGCCCCCCATTTGGGGCGGCAGGTCATGTACGTGGGTATGGAAGTCACTCTGGGTACCCCGGTAGGTAGGACGGGTTTCCATGGCATCGCACCAGGCCCCAAAGTGAGGATTCTCTTCTCTCATGGAGTAGCCCTTATAGTAAAACAGGCTGGCATTCATCCGTTCCACATAGGGGGTAAATACCAAATCCATAACGC
>JBCDJC010000083.1:0-20089 GCA_038748225.1 Cyanobacteria bacterium P01_H01_bin.26
ATAGCGGGCGGATTTCTAACTCAAACGGCGGATAACGTTCAAGAAAATGTATCCCAGTGGAATTTTGTGAGCGAGCGTCAGCCTGATGAAACTGAGCTAGATGAAATGCTATTTGCCTGGCGTGTGGCCAAACATGTCAAATCCAACGCCATTGTGGTTAGCAACGAGCGCACCACTGTCGGAATTGGGGCAGGGCAAATGAACCGGGTGGGGGCGGTAAAAATTGCCCTGGAACAGGCGGCAGAGAAGGCCCAAGGGGCTACCCTGGCAAGCGATGGATTTTTCCCCTTTGATGATTCGGTTAAAACAGCGGCGGCGGCTGGGATTAAAGCGATTGTGCAGCCGGGGGGCAGTATCCGCGACCAGGATTCGATTACAGCGGCGAACGAATTGGGTGTGATTATGGCTTTAACGGGGACTCGGCACTTTCTTCACTGAGGACCCTAGAGTGGGTATTGCCCACCCCAGGGACTGACTCAATGGAGGGGATGGGGGGTGTTGCCTTGTCCATATGCTCGTCCATATATTTAGTTGCCTTTGAGCCACTTTTGGCCCTGGAGGCGTTTGATTAGAAAAAGAACCATCAAATCTAGGGTGATGCGACGCTCATCTCCCATAAATTGCTCTATGGTGCTGGGTGTGGCTCGGTCAGTGGCGCAGAAGAAAATTTTATCGCCCTTAATGTTTTCCTCTAAAAAGGCAATGTTGAACTGGCGGGTTTTATTGGCCCAGTAGCCGATGACTTGGGGATAGCTATCACTGGCTACACCAATGACGCCCACGGGCTGGGTTTCAAAGGAAACCTGTAAATCTTCTAAGCCTTCCTCGGTCAGTGCCGTCTCTACGGCAGGCACAAAGTGCTGCTCGATAAATTCAGCAAAGGGCTTATCTTCCAACTTGGGTGGCTTTTCTTTTTTCTTAGCTTTTGCAGGTGCTTTATCGGCGGGCTTTGCCGCAGAGGCTTTAGGAGTCGACTCGTCTGCCATGCTTTTGTCTGTTTGGTTGAGCTTGGAGAGTAGACCACACTCCAAACAGGGTCTTCCCTATAGTAATAGAACGCCCCCCATAGAAGACAGACTCTAAAGGAGGCATTCATATCCTATTGAGCTAGTTGGGATGTCAGTCGCCTGACAGGTTCAGCGAACCTAGGACATTACACCTGCAATGGCCTGACGTACGGTGGCTGCGTCCGACTGTTTACTGACGGGCTCTAGACCGATGGCTTCCAAATCGGCGTCGACCATCAGTTTGACTAGGCCCTCAAAATTAATGGATGGCTCCCAGCCTAACTTGGCCTTGGTGTGGGTTGGATCGCCGATGAGGATATCTACCTCAGCAGGCCGTAGATAGCGTGGATCAAATTTGACGTAGTCATTCCAATTGAGGTTGACATAGTTGAAGGCGATGTCTAGAAACTCTTTGATGGTGTGGGTCTCACCGGTGGCGACGACATAGTCACCGGGCTGCTCCTGCTGCAGCATTAGCCACATGGCGCGGACGTAGTCCTTGGCGTAGCCCCAGTCGCGCTTGGAGTCTAGATTGCCCAGGTAAAGATCCTTTTGGCGACCGGCTACAATGCGGGCAACGGCACGGGTGATTTTACGAGTGACAAAGGTTTCACCCCGACGAGGCGACTCGTGGTTAAACAGGATACCGTTGCAGCCAAACATGTTGTAAGACTCGCGGTAGTTAACGGTTTGCCAGTGGGCATAGACTTTGGCACAGGCGTAGGGACTGCGAGGATAAAAAGGAGTGGTTTCCTTCTGGGGAATTTCCTGTACCTTGCCGTACATTTCAGAAGAGCCTGCCTGGTAGAATCGCACTTCTAGCTCCGTACGCTGCTGGTAGTCGCGAATGGCTTCCATGAGACGCAGGGCCCCCATGGCTACGGTGTCTACGGTGTATTCTGGGGAGTCAAAGCTGACCCGTACGTGGGACTGGGCCCCAAGATTGTAAACTTCGTTGGGCTGCACCTCTTCGAGGATACGGCGGAGCATGGTGCCGTCGTTGAGGTCACCGTAGTGGAGAAACAACCGAGCATCGTCGCTATGGGGGTCGACGTACATGTGATCGATGCGGTCGGTGTTGAAGGTTGAGGTGCGGCGAATAATACCGTGGACCTCGTAGCCTTTTTCTAATAAAAGTTCTGCAAGGTAAGACCCATCCTGGCCGGTAATTCCTGTAATAAGTGCACGCTTAGTTTGCGTCATATTGTTAGCTTCCTTTTTCTTATCTATAAAATTGCTAGTAGATAGCTCTGGTAAACCCAAGTCGGGTGGTTTAGGCTAACGCATTCATACCCAGCGGGGCCATGGTAGCTCTGTAAATGGCCCGCGATATCGTGCTGCTATTGCTAAAAACTATGGAAGGTTTTAACAAGGTGCTTCGATATGATCAGTGTGACAGTTAGCTAAGTTTATGGATGACTACCTACCTATATGTCAACAGGGTGTAAGACATGTTTGCGTAACTAGACTTCCCAATTTGCAGCCCCCTAACAAAGGTTGGCTGCCTGGACGGAGCATAACAATACGTAGGAGCCCTTAGTCCAATGACTAAGCTACCTTGGAATACTCCTGTCTTAAATCAAGAAACGATGAGGTATGTACAAATAGACGGCTAAGTGTCTCAATAATTGCTGAATTTTGGTCAAAACTTACACATCGGGTCTGGGTAAATGGCGGTTTTATCATGTAGGAGTCTGGCTAAAAATGAGGGTTAGGCTCTGCGATCGCGTTCAATGTCATAGATGGCCTTTTCCCAGCACCACTGCTCGGACCGCTCCGGATGTTGCGATCGCACCCGCTGCACCAGCCGAGTTGCCACCGCCTGGTTACCATTAACTAACCGCATCAGCCGCTGTCGAGTTGCCCGGGGCACACCCGCTGGACCAGTCGGTAGCGAAGGAACTGAAAAACGCAGGGGCAATCGGTACCCCGTTAGCCAACAAAACACCGCCACCACCAGCACCACAGCAAAGATGACTGAAAAGATGGATGACATTGCCTATTCCCCTCGCGTTCTAACTAGTTAAACACCCATGGACTCAGCCGTTGGCCACAGCCAGTCAGTTTTGGACTTTTGGTTTGGCTCACCCGCCGGTGCCTACCGACAGCAGTGGTTCCGTAAAGATCCCAAATTTGACGCCCAGATTAAGACACGCTTTGCGGCTCTCTATTGGACTATGCTAGCGTCGCCCCCCGATATATGGCGAAAAACTGCCAAAGAGAGCCTGGCCCAGATCGTTGTGCTCGATCAGTTTGCCCGCAACATGTTTCGAGGCACTGCCCAGAGCTTTTCGGCTGACCCTGTGGCCCTGGCGACAGCAGAGCTGGCCCTAGAGCGAGGCTACGACACCCAGATACTACCGGTGGAACGCTTGTTTCTCTATTTACCCTTTGAGCATAGCGAGAACCTGACCCACCAAAATCGATCTGTCGAGTATTTCAAAGCGTTGGTTTTAGAGGCACCGGAGCTGGCCCATTGTTTAGACTACGCCCATCGCCACCGGGCGATTATTACCCAGTTTGGCCGGTTCCCCCATCGCAATGACATACTCAAGCGTCAGAGCACCGAGGCGGAACGGGTCTTTCTCCAACAGCCGGGGTCTGGTTTTTAAGGGGTGTCCGGTTTGACATAGGCAATCTCAACGGTCGTATGGACATTGCCCCTCGGTTGAAAATCTCCCTTGATTTTGAACGTCAGCGGGTCGGCTGCGGCCAAAAAATCGTCCATGATCTGATTGATCGATTCTTCGTGGGAAATGTAGCGATCGCGATACCCATTGATGTAAAGCTTAATCGCCTTGAGCTCTACCACTTTTTCATTGGGCGTGTAGGTAATATAAATAGTGGCAAAGTCGGGATAGCCAGAAAACGGACATTTACAGGTAAACTCTGGCAGCGTGATATTGACGTCATACCGTCTGCCGGGGCGCGGATTGGGAAAGGTGATCAGCGCATTTTCCTCAATGGCCCGTTCGCCATACTTAACATCGGCGGGAAGGGGGGTATCAGCCATGGTTGAGCTATCAATAAAAAATAAGCTGGTGATTTTTGAAAAAAGAGGGTACAACTAGTCTGGCCATCGGTGCACCCTACCAGGAACGTATTTGATTCAACCCAGCCGTGCCTCACTGCATTTTGAGCAATTCGGTTGCTCCGTTAACCCCGGCCAATAATTCCAAGAATTTAGGGTAGGTACTTGACGAATGGCGTCGACGTTGCTCTAATTTGAACGTCCCGAGCGGGCAGTTGCCTGTTTTAGGCTAGTTGTTTGAAAGGTTCCCTTTAGCAACAGTATAGGTACGGGGTCGCTAAACTTGTGTTCTATTTAGAGAGTTTTGGAACTGCTTATGAATCCTTCCTATGATGCTGACTCGGCGAGGAATCCGGTGAGATCGGACCCCAGCTATGCCCCCTCGGTCCCTGTGTCGGTATACCGTGAGCTGGCCGCCGAGCTACAGGCCACCAAGGCCATGGTGGATTCACTGAGCGCCCAAAACACCCACCTCAACCAGCAAAACCATCTGCTACGTCAAAACATTCATCAAATGGTGCAGGTAGCCCTACAGCTGGGTCACCATGCCGGTGTGACCCAGCCTGTGGAAACAGAGGTGCCCCCACTCCCCTCAGACCCCTACGATTTACTCCCCCAGGAGCGCCGGCCTGAACCGATTTCAGAGGCGAGACCTAGGGTTCGACCCAAACCAAAATCAGGTGAGCTATCGAAGCTCTTTACGGAGCAGGCGGGGGAAAATCGTCGCTACAGCCTTGACCCAGCTGCCAGCAGCAATCTCGGTACCCTATGGCTGATTGTTTCCATTGCCGTCATTATCCTCACGGCTTTTGGGGCTGGATTTTTGATTATGCGTCCGTTACTCAACGATCGCTAAGCCACAATCGCTTAAAATTGACTACGCCGCCGTTCGGTGACACCGTAGCAATTGATACGGTGGCTTGTCTGCGCAAACCGCTAAACATCGTATGTTGGCCCAGGCTTTGGTCCGGTGTATGGAGCTATAAATTCGCATGAAAAAAATTGAAGCCATTATTCGTCCATTTAAACTTGACGAGGTTAAAATCGCCCTGGTAAATGCGGGTGTCGTCGGGATGACGGTCTCTGAGGTTCGGGGCTTTGGTCGCCAGAAGGGACAGACTGAGCGCTATCGAGGTTCGGAGTATACCGTCGAGTTTTTGCAAAAGCTTAAGGTTGAGATTGTTGTGGATGACGAACAGGTCGATGCCATTGTCGATCAGGTGATTGGGGCGGCCCGCACTGGCGAAATCGGCGACGGCAAGATTTTTGTCAGCCCCGTCCATGAGGTTGTTCGTATTCGCACCGGCGAGAAAAACGCTGAAGCCGTCTAGGGCAGCTAAAATTTATTGGAAATGTTTACGGTCGGGAGGGGCAGCTGTCCCCTCCCGACCGTGTGTTTAATGTCTGTCCACAATGCCATGGGTAATGTTTCTGACCAGCTCCCCATTGATGATTTTTTGGCGGGCTACGGTCGGTTTGGGGTGCAGCTGGGGCTATCGCGGATTGAGGCGCTGCTCGATCGGTTGGGCAATCCTCAAAATCAGGTGCCGATTGTGCATGTGGCTGGCACCAACGGGAAAGGGTCGGTGTGTGCCTATGTGGCGTCGGTGCTAGCGGCCGCCGGGTATCGGGTCGGACGCTACACCTCTCCCCACTTAGTGAACTGGAACGAGCGGATCTGTATCAATCAGCAGACCATTACCGATGCCGACCTTTGGCACCAGCTAACAACGGTAGCGGCGGCCATTGGCGTCGATGACTCAGAAACCCCCACTCAGTTTGAAGTTTTTACCGCCGCTGCTTGGCTGTACTTTGCGGCTCAGTCCGTGGATATTGCCGTCATTGAGGTGGGGCTAGGGGGACGGCTGGATGCAACGAACGTATGTCCGGAACCACTGGTCAGTGCGATTGTCTCCCTCAGCCGCGAGCACTGGCAGCGTTTGGGGCCGACCCTGGCGGATATTGCCCGGGAGAAAGCGGGGGTGATTAAACCGGGGCGACCGGTGGTGATCGGTCCGCTACCGCCGGAGGCTGATCCAGTGGTACGACAGCGGGCAGCAGCGCTCAACTGCCCGCTGTATGAGGTGGAGCCTGCGGCTGGTGCTGGGCCATGGCGAAGCGGTCTGGGGGATAATGTGCTCACCTATGAGTCTGGTCTGCTGGGGGAGCATCAGCGGGTAAACAGTGGGGTTGCGATCGCAATCCTCCAGCTGCTCCAGCAGCAGGGCTGGTCCATCTCCACCGAGGCCATCCAGCAGGGTATGGCTCAAACCCAGTGGCCAGGACGCTTACAGTGGCATACCTGGCAAGGTCGACCGCTGCTGCTGGACGGTGCCCACAACACCGCCGCCGCCCAGGTGCTGCGCCGCTACGTCGATCGGCTTTCCCCGCCCACCACCTGGCTGATGGGGATGTTGGCCACCAAGGACCACCGCGATATTTTTACAGCCTTGTTGCGTCCAGGGGACAGCCTGCACCTGGTACCCGTACCGGGGCACCAGTCGGCAGCGCCAGCTGAGCTAGCCCGGCTGGCCCAGGCCGTCTGTCCGGAGCTGGCGGTTTGCCAGACCCATCCAGCTCTAGAGCAGGGGCTGTCAGCGGCGCTCCGGCAGCCAACCTCAAAGGCCCCAGACGCTCCGGTCGTATTCTGTGGGTCCCTCTATCTCATTGGCGAATTTTTAAGACGGTTTGAGCCCAGCGGCTAGCGATTATCCCACTCAGCCGCCGCGTCGGCCACGGCCTCATCCACGGTCTTATCGCCTAGCATGGCGGCCTGCAGGTTGTCATAAACAATCTTTTGGAGCTTTTTAACATCCTCAAGGGCTGGAATCAGGACCTCGGCATCAGCCAGCTGGCTGGCGCTAACGGCCCGGGCGGTTTCCACCGGTGTGGCTCCGGCGGTGACTTCGGTAAAGGTGCTATCTACGGCTGCCGTCGTGGAGGGGAGAACATTGGCTGCCTGGGCAAAGGACAGCTGGTTGTCGTTGTTGGTGATATACAGGGCAAACTTGACCGCTGCGTCGGGAACATCCGTGGAGCGAGGAACCACCAGGTTCATGGCGGCCACGTTCTTTTTGCCCGTGTCGCCTGTGATTTGAGGGGCGCTTTCGGTGGCGGCGGCAATATCTGGGGCGTTGTTGGCAATATTGTCGAGGGCCTCGGCTCCAGAGGATAACAGGGCGATCTCCCCCGCCTGATAAAGCTCAATGGCGCGGCGGTGTCCCTGGGTCAGCACCTCCCGGGGCAGCAGATCTTGCTGGTAAAGATCGGTCCAATATTGAAAAACAGCTTTGCCCTCCGGGGTATTAAAGGCGGCGTTACCGTCGGCATCCACCAGGGTGGCCCCCATCTGAATAAAGGACTGCAGCACATCGGCGGCATCTTCCGGCACAAAACTGATAAAAAAGGCGTATTTGCCTGTTTTGTCTTTGATTTGCCGGGCCGCCTCGGCCAGTTCCGTAAAGGTGCCAGGGGGCTCAGTGATGTCCGCCTGGGCCAACAGCTCGGTGTTAAGCAGGGTGACCCGCGCCGTGAGATACCAGGGAAAGCCAAAACTGTTGCCGTCAAGGGTTGTTGCCTGCCAAATTTTGGGCAGATAGACCGCCCGCTGTTCCGGGCTGAGGCGCTCGTCTAGGGACAGCCAGGCGTTACGGCTGGCTAGCTGGGAGGCAAAGTCAGGATTGAGATTGACCACATCGGGGGCGGTGCCCGCTGACACCGCTGTCAGTATCTTGCTTTGCATATCGGCCCAGGGCACATCCACCCAGACCACATCCACATCCGGATTGGCCGCCTCAAAATCGGCGATGAGCTGGTCAAAATAATCGGTGAATTTTGGCTGCAGCTGCATGGTCCAAAACTCCACCTCCTGCTGGCCAGACTGTTGGGCTCCGCCGCCACAGCCTGCTACCGCAATCATTACCCCAGCAGCGACCCCGGCTGCCATGCGTGATAAAAAATGCCGACGGTAAAACAGTCTCATGGTGATTTTTGTAGCTTGAATTGGGTGGCTCAAAAAGGGTTGTGGGATGTGTCAGCCACTGTAGACCAAGACGGTCATAAGTGGGGGGCTTAACTTTAGTGTCTAATGCACCGTCACCCTGGCCGCGCAGTCCCTGGCTCGACGGCGGGCCTCCTCGACGCTATCTCCCAGGGCTAGGGCTACCCCCATGCGGCGGTGTTTGTAGGCGCGGGGTTTGCCAAACAGCCGCAGCTTACTGGTGGGCACGGCTAGGGCTGCCGCCACGCCGCTAAACTGCGGCTGATTGCTGGTTTCGCTAGCCAGAATGACGGCGGAAGCACCGGGGCCAATTTGTTTGATTTCACCGATGGGTAGCCCCAGGATAGCCCGCACGTGGAGTTCAAATTCCGACATGGTTTGACTCACCATGGTCACCATTCCCGTGTCGTGGGGGCGGGGACTGACCTCGCTAAAGTAAACGGTTTGGGCCGAGTTTGGATCGCTGGAAATAAACAGCTCTACCCCAAACAGACCGACACCGCCCAGGGCGTCGGTGATGGCTTTGGCGATCCGTTGGCATGTGGCTAGGGTCTCCTCGCTGAGGGCGCAGGGCTGCCAGGACTCACGGTAGTCGCCGTCCTCTTGGCGGTGGCCGATGGGGGGACAAAAGTGGGTGGTGGGTTGGGCCCCAGGCGGCTGGGAGCGGATGGTCAACAGCGTAATCTCTGTGTCAAACTCCACAAACCCTTCGACAATTACCCGCGGATCCTGACCGCGACCGGCTTCTAGGGCATGGGCCCAGGCGCTATTCACATCGGTGGCGGTTTTAACCAGACTTTGCCCCTTCCCGGAAGAACTCATCACCGGTTTAACAACACAGGGCAGACCGATGGCTGCGATCGCAGCTCGATACTCGGCCTCACTGCCAGCAAACCGATAGGGAGACGTCGGCAGTGCCAGGGTTTCCGCCGCCAGTCGCCGAATTCCCTCACGGTCCATGGTGAGCTGTGTGGCCAGGGCGGTGGGTATCACCCGATAGCCCTCCGCTTCTAGTTCAACTAGCGTATCCGTGGCTAGGGCCTCTACCTCCGGCACGATCAGCGTGGGACGCTCCTGCTCTACGACCCGTCTGAGGCTGTGGCTGTCTAACATACTCAGCACATGGGAGCGGTGGGCCACCTGCATGGCGGGGGCATTGGCATAGGCATCCACCGCAATTACCTCGATGCCCAGGCGGATAGCTTCTAGGGCCACCTCTCGACCCAGCTCTCCAGCTCCCAACAGAAGCAGTCGCTGACTGTAGCTTGAAAGGGGAGTGCCCCAGACGACATTTTCGACGACATTTTCAGGCTGATTTGCCACATTCACCATGGTTGTTCAATAAAAAATCAATTTTTTTTAGAAATCATGTGCCCAATTTAGCCAATTGCGTGTAATATCGCTCGTAAAAAATCATGTGCTTTTTCCAAGCCGTTTAGGCTGGCTTAGAAAAGGTGAGTTATCAAAATGGAGGTTTCCCTAGGACGCCAATAAAAATATTTTTGCTGAGAGCTGATTTTTTCTTCTGTTTTAGAGGAACAAAAAAATCAAATCAAAAAAAGTACGTTTTCTTAGCTTTTTAGGGCAATATTGACACCAACCTCTGTATGCTATGGCGATAGCTAGCCATTCCCGCACAAATTGTGTACGATGCGTTAGCAAAAAAAAGAGACCAAAATTTTAGGCTCTGCCTAACCTAAATTGCCTTCCATGACCGGATAATATTGTGACCGGATAACGCTGTGAATAGTCTAAAGTCGTTATTTTCAAGAAAACCCCCAGGCGTTGGTGTAGAACTCACGCCCGAACGGGTCAATGTGGCCCGACTGCGGAAGCAAGGCCAGAAGTTAAAGTTAGAAACTCTCGCCTCTGCTGAGATTCCGGAGGGTATTTTTGAAGAGGGTCAAATTATTGATACGGCTGCGATGGCTGATGCTATCCGGTCAGCTCTGACGGAAAGCAAGCTCAGGGTAAAACGGGCGACAACGGCTGTGCCAGGTCGAGCCATTACTCGGGTAATTCCGGTGCCAGCGGAACTAGATGATGCCGAGCTGCGCGAGATGGTGCTCAATCAGGAAGCCAGCCTGTATCTGCCTTTTCCCCGCGAAGAAGCCGATGTTGATTATCAAAAACTGGGTTTCTTTGTCGATGAAGATGGCATTGAAAAAGTGCAGGTGTTGCTGGTAGCGGTCAAAAAAGAGGTGACCGATGCCTATATGGAAACCTTTCAGCAGGCAGGTCTGGCCCTGGATGTGGTGGAAACCAGCAGCTTTGCACTGATTCGGACTATTCGTGAACAACTTCGGCAGTTTACTCCCCAAGAGGCCGCCGCCATCGTCGATATTCAGTTCGAGAGCACAGAAATTTCCATTGTTGTTGACGGCATACCCCATTTTTCACGCACCGTCCCCATTGGCACGTTTCAGATTCAAAGCGCCCTCAGCCGGGCGATGAACCTACCCCCAACTCGCAATACGGAGCTGCTGCAGGGCATGACCGTACCGGCCGCTCCCATGGATAGCATGGGGGCGCCGCAAATGAGCGGTGGTACCAATCCTGGGACAGCCGCCATGCTGAGGGTGCTGGGGGAGCTTTCCGACGAGCTGCGTCGCTCCATTGATTTCTATCTTAACCAGGGGGAGGACATGGAGGTTGCCCAGCTGCTGCTGGCGGGACCGGGCAGCGCCATTGGTCAGCTGGATGAATTCTTTGCCCAGCGTTTGAGCCTGCCAGCTAGCCCCATCGATCCGATTGAGGCCCTATCCCTGGAGGTGGGTGACGAGATTTCTGAAGCCCAGCGGCCTGGGCTGGCAACAGTTCTTGGTTTGGGTCTGCGGGAGGTTTAGGACATGTATAGCGTTGATATCAATTTTCTCAATGATCGCGAGGAGCGCCCCGCTTTAGCCACCCAGTCGACGGTTATTCAGCAGCCTGTTCGCGATCGCACTCCGATCCTGATCGGTCTGGGGGTAATGGTGGCGGCATTGGCCGGTGTGGGTGGCTTTTTGGGTCTCCTAAAGTATCAGGAATCTGTCCTACGGCAGCAGCAAGCCGAGCTAGATGCCCAGCTGGTGGAGCTGCAGGCAAAGCTGGCCCAGGTTGAGCGGATTCGGGGAGAAACTGAAGCCGCCCGGGCGGAAAGCCGGGCGCTGGCGGGAGTTTTTACTAAAATTCGACCCTGGTCGGCCATTATCAAGGACATCCAAAACCGAATTCCTACCCGGGCTCAGCTCACCCAGGTGACCCAAACAGCGGGGGAGGCTGTTGCCCCCGAAGCCGGTGGAACCCCCGTCACCCCCGAAGCCGGTGGGATCAGCATCGACGGTACCGCCTGTTCGTTTGATGATGTCAATGACTTTGTTCTTACCCTAAAAAATTCACCCTTTTTAGAAAGTGAGACGGTCAAACTCAATACTTCCACCCTGGGTGGGGACGTACTGGGTCGCTGTCCCGGAGATGCCGAGCGCGATGAACCCACCCAGCTGGTCAACTACACCATCGCTGGCAATATCCAGAGTGTATCTGCCGACCAGTTTGATCGGCTGCTGGCGGAACTTGAAAATCAGCAGGCATCCGTCGGTCTTTCATCCAGGTTAAAAGCCCTTTTAGAAACAGGAGTGCTCGAATAATGACCCTAAGCGGAGACTTTATCCCAGCCGAGGATGACCTCTATGATGAGCCGTCAAATCCTGTTATCTTCGGTGTTGAGCTGACCCCCAGAATTTTGGGTATATTGGCTGCGATCGCAGGCATTGGTCTAGCCATATTTTTGTTTCAGCGGTTTGTTCAGCCAGTACGTGTTAGCAATCAGGCACTCAGGGACGACATTGCCATCAAAGAGGATCAGCTGGCCAACCAATCTAGAGAACTTGAAGAAATCGCTAGGCTCGAAGCCGAGCGAGACGCTGCTCTAGTCCAGCGGCGTAATGTCTATTCCCTGTTTGCAGACGAATCCTCCATGGATACGCTGCTGCTAGACATTAACCAGCGGATCAAAAACAGCAATGCCAATATTGCGGCCGCTCGCAATCAGATCATCGCGCGGGATATTCCCCCCATTATCATTGAGGCGCAGCTGAGAAGGTTTATTCCCAGTGGTGAAATAGTTGTTCAAGACAGCAGCCTAGGCGAAGAGGTCAATGACAAACTAAAACGCCAAAGCTACGATGTTCAATTCTCTGGAGACTTTGCTCAGACCCAGTCGATCCTGGGCAATATCGAGCGACTGGAGCCGCTGTTGCTGCTCCAAAACTTTTCCCTTGCCGCTGGTGAGACGGTGACTGAAACTGTTCTCAATGATCAAGGCCAGGTCATAGGTCAGCCAAAACAGCGCATAAACTCTACATTTCAGGTAGATGCGCTGATTCCCACCGGAGATCCAGATGCGCCACCAGAAATTGCTCCACCCCCGGCTCCCGAGGGCGAAGCCGCTGAGGCTCAGTAGATAATCTTGCTCGCCCTGAACCCTGGCCCAATTTTCCTAGAGCCCAATCCCTAAGCCCTGACATCCGCTAACTAAGAAGAAGGAGTGAACTGTGAAACGTTTTTTCAAATTTGGAAGTCTACTGGCCGGTGGAGCCCTCAGTGTCCTTACGGCCCAATCGGCTGAAGCTGCTGCTACGTCTATTCAAAACGTTGAACTCAACGCCACGAAAACGGGCATGGAGCTATTGCTCTCCACCAAAGATGGCGGCACTCCTGAATTCTTTGCTGTCAATCGGGACAATGTGCTGCAGGCAGATATTCCCAATGCCCAGCTGACCCTGCCTCGCACCAAGACCTACACCAAGCAAAATCCCACCCCCACCATCAAGTCGATTCGACTAGAATCCCTCGATGACAATACCGTGCGGTTAACTATCCAGGGAGCTGAGAATGCGCCGGTTGCCGCCTTACAAAAAGTAGACGGCCAGGGGCTGTTGGTCAGTCTTGATACTCGACCCAACGCTACCCCGCAGCCCAGTCAGCTGCCTGCCACCCTCGAAACCTTTACTGATGAGGCGCTGCTACCCACCCGCATTGCCCAGGCGGAGCCCGATGCGCCGGAGCCCGATATGCCGGAGCCCGATATGCCGGAGGTAGAGACACCCGATGCGCCGGACGCGCCGGATGTTTTAGTTCCTAATCCCGAGGTGATTATTGACGGTACTCCAGTCACAGCCCCAACGCTGAACGGTGCGCCTCCCTTTTTGCCCCAGGCTGTTCCACCTCCGGTGGGTGATATTGCCGTGTCTGAAGTCGATCCGGGTTTGGATATCATCGATCTGGGTACGGCCGAGCGTGTACGCCGCCTGGTTCTGAGGGATGCCACGGCCCGCGAGGTGCTGACGCTGTTGGCGCGTACGGCTAACCTTAACCTGGCATTTGCTGACGCCGGTGCCGGAGATGGGGCCGTGGGTGAAGACGTGCTCGTGTCGATAGACATTGAGGATGAACCGGTACAAAACGTATTTAACTACGTTTTGCAGATTTCTGGGTTGGAAGCCAATCGGGTGGGCCGCACCATTTTTGTGGGTCCCCGGCTGCCGCAATCCGCCCGTAATTTGACCGTTCGTAGCGTGCGCCTAAACCAGGTGGATGTGGCCAGTGCCGTAAACTTCTTGGTGTTCATGGGAGCTGAGAGTGCGTTTGCTGACGAGCAAGAAATCGAAACGGTGGAGTCAACTATTGATGTTGGTGAAGAGGTAGAACAGGTTGAAAGGACTGAATTAGAGACAAGCGTTGAAGTTCTGCGAGCTGATTTTACGGATTCACTACCGCTGCTGCGCGGGCTCCAGGTCATTGGCGATGCGCGCACTGGCTCGGTCACCTTGGTCGGTACTCCCCGCCAGGTGGAAATTGCCACATCACAGCTGGTGCAGCTGGATCTACGGCGGCGTCAGGTGGCTATTAACTTACGCGTTATTGACGTTAACCTATCGGCAATTGAGGATTCCGGTGCCAGCTTCTCCTTTGGTGTTAACGATACCTTTGTCAATCAGAGCGAAGGTGTTTTAGGAATTGCCTTTAATAACGCCCTCAATCCGTTTGAAATTGCGAGAAGCTTTGTTGCCGAACTCAACGCTTCGATTGAAAATGGAAATTCCAAGATCATCACCGATCCGACACTGATTGTTCAAGAGGGGCAGGACGCCTCGGTGAACCTGGTGGAGGAGGTCATTAATGAAAGTGTTACCAATGCAGTCATTAGTGACAGCGGCGTTGTCACTAATGAACGAGATGTGGAGCTGGTCGAGGTGGGACTAACCCTAGCCATCAACGTTGATCGCATTGATGACAATGGATTTATCGCCCTCTCCGTTGCACCGACTATCTCTGCACCAGGAGCCCAGATCGATCTGGGGGATGATGACTTTGTTATTCCTATTTCAAGACGGGCTCTGTCCTCTGGGCAGGTGCGGGTGCGTGATGGTCAAACGTTGGTGCTTTCCGGCATTATTCAAGACACCGACAGCACATCGGTCACAAAAGTACCTATCCTGGGGGACCTACCCATTATTGGGGCGCTATTCCGCGACACCAGTACTACAAACGAACGCCAGGAGCTGATTGTGCTGCTCACCCCTCAAATCCTGGATGACTCTGATGCCAGTATTTATGGCTATAGCTACACGCCTGGGGAAGACGTACGCGAGCTGCTGGGAGAAGAAGAATAGTCTCCGCTATTTGGTATAAGCCTTGGTAAAACCTCTGAAATCACCTTGTAATTAGGGTTTCAGAGGTTTTTTGTTGGTTGTCCACAAACATTTTTTAGGAGTAGCCCATATAAACTTTCCTAAAAATCGCTGAAATCCATATAAATTCAATGTTTTATAGATCCATAGTGGCAAAGTACCCCTTAGAATGGGGCAGAGAAAACATGAGGTTTCAAGGGTTTCAGCGATCTGTTGAGATTTTCCTGATGTTTCTTTGGTGATTTGTCCAACGGTGGGCATGGTTCATTCATTGGTTTTAATCTGCGAGGAGACAAAGATGAATAAAGGTGAACTTGTGGACAAAGTGTCTGAAAAGGCCTCTGTCACCAAAAAGCAGGCTGATGCAGTCATTTCTGCAGCGATTGAGTCCATTATGGAAGCTGTTTCCAGTGGAGAGAAGGTGACGCTGGTTGGGTTTGGCTCCTTTGAGCCCCGTCACCGCAAAGAGCGTGAGGGTCGTAATCCTAAAACTGGAGATACCATGGTTATCCCGGCGACCACTGTGCCTGCTTTTTCTGCCGGTAAGCTATTTAAGGAGATGGTTGCCAAAAAGTAATCAGGGTAGCGGTATGTCGCTATGGCTTTGGGGACCACCATTTTCGTTCTAGCGGGGGTTACCCGGCAGGTTCGTTTTGCGGTGTGTCTGAGCCGTAGCGACATTTTTTGTCTGTTCTTCCGTAAGGGCACGGCGGTAAGGGGCTAGGCTATCCCTAGTGAATGTTCTTTAAACTACAAAGTTGTGTAACAACCTGGCAACAGACAACAGTTTTTCTATGTATCGATCTGTTGTCTGTATCTGCTGCTGTTTGAGCCTGTTGTCGGAGCTTACGTGCTGTGACTGATTTTTTTCGATCGGATACTGTCTCCTAATTAAAAGAGACCAATCTGGCTCGAGTGCGTTTAAAGCTCTGCCCTATTTATTCTGCGGTTGTCTTAATATTTAGTTAGAGAATTTATTGCGGCTGTCCCTTGCCTTAGCCCAGAGGGCAGTTGCCTGTTAATCAGTTAATGATATCCATATTTATCCTGACGTTTAATGAAGAGCTGGATATTGCCGCCTGTATTGAGTCAGCTCTTGTGTCAGATGATGTGGTGGTAGTGGACTCCTACAGCTGCGATCGCACCGTTGCCATTGCCCAGGGCTACCCCGTACGTTTAGTTCAGCATCGGTTTGAAAGCCACGGCCGCCAGCGTACCTGGATGTTGGAGACCGTCCCTGCTAAGTACGACTGGGTGTATATCCTTGAGGCGGACGAACGGATGACGCCCGCCCTTTTTGCCGAGTGTGTTGAGGCGGTGCAGATCCAGACCCATGTGGGCTACTACGTAGCCGAGCAGGTAATGTTTATGGGGCGCTGGATCCGACGCAGCACCCAGTATCCCCGCTATCAGCTGCGGCTGCTCCAGGTGGGTCAGGTGGTCTTTGACGATTATGGCCATGCCGAGCGGGAAGTGGTGACGGGCACCACCGGGTTTTTGCAAGCAACCTATCCCCACTACACGGCTGGCAAGGGATTTAGCCGCTGGGTTGCAAAACACAACCGCTACTCCACCGATGAAGCTCAGGAAACGGTGCAGCAGCTGGCCCTGGGCACGGTGGACTGGCGAACAATTGTGACCGGACGCACCGAGGTGGAAAGACGTCGGGCTCTCAAGGATATGTCCCTGCGGATGCCGTTACGGCCATTGGCACGGTGGCTCTACATGTACTTTATTCTCGGTGGTGTTTTAGATGGCCGCGCTGGGTTTGCCTGGTGTACGCTCCAGGCATTTTACGAATATCTGATTGTGCTTAAAACCTGGGAGTTGCAGCAGGCACTCGAGGAGCCTCCTCAAGCACCCCGGGCAGAGACAGTCCCAGAGACAGCTCCAGAGACGGTCCCAGTCTCAATGGCGACTCTTCCTAAGAATGTTGGCGCGCGAGATTGGCGCAGCGGGCAGCAGTAGCATAGGGCCATGGCAAACTGTGATTACGACCTGGCAATTTTGGGCGGCAGCGTAGGCAGCCGGATCGCCGCCTGTAGGGCTGCCCAGCAGGGGGCTCGGGTGGCTTTTATCGCTCCTAGCTGGGGCACCGTCGATGCTATGGGGGGCGTTTTTCAAGCCCTCCATAGCTTGACCCTAACCTCCGAGCCACCATCGGCCTGGTCTGGCCTGGGTGACTGGATGCAGAGCGATCGCAGTGCTCTTTCCCAGGCAGCCCTCAGGTGCCAGGGGATCGATGTTATTTTAGAACCCGCCAGATTCACCCATGATTTAGCCCTAACGCTGGCCGCTCGACAGCTTAGGGCCAGTCGTTATTTGCTCACCGACGGCTATGGTCTCTCTAGACCCGTCTTGCCCGCAGGCCATGGTGTGCTCTGTCACCAGCTAACCCAGCTCAAAACCGTACCCGAGCGGCTCACCCTGGTGGGCTATGGCGCGACAGCTGTGGAATGGGCCTATGCCCTGAGTCAGCTGACCCGTGTCACCCTGGTTCCCCTGGCGCGGTCACCTTTACCAGCCGAAGATCACGATATTCAGCGGCTCAGCGAGGCCCAGCTTAGATGTCTAGGAATCACCGTTGCCTCAGTTGACCAGATCGCTCTCCAGCCGGGGCAGGCCAGGGCGGAGGGCGATTTGGTGGTGGTGGTGCCTCAGCTGTATGGCTGGGACAAGCTGGCCCTTGACGCTGCTGGCATTGCTTCAGAACCCTTGATTACAGCCAATCAATACCTGCAAACACCCTGTCCCCGCATCTATGCCAGCGGTGGCAGTCTGGGCGGGGAAAACCGCCCCGAGCTGGCCCAGCAGGAAATTACCCTCGCTTTGGATAATGCCCTGTTTGGGCGCCGCCATGCCATGGACTATGGCCAGGCGTTTTACTCGATTGAGCTGGTGTCCCCTGTCGGTCGCTGGGGGCTGACGGAGCACCAGGCAACCCAGCGCTATGGCGACAGCGTGCAGATAGTGCAGGCGGCCTGTCTCCCCCCGGACGCTGACCACGGTGCCCAGACCAATTTTTGTAAACTAATCATCCTGGGGCAGCGTCTCATCGGTGCGCACCTGATGGGGGGTGGAGCCCCCACCTGGGTGGCCAACCTGGGGCGCAACCCCACCGTGCATTGCCTATATCAGCGGAGTACGACTAGCGTTCAGCCCGGTACGCTGAGCGAGGCTATCCATCAGGCGCTGGGCCAGTGGCACGGTGGTCGCTGGAGTGAGGGCCACTGGCGGCGAGATTGGGCCGAAAACTGGTTTAACTGGCGACGGTCGGTTTGATATTTCCCAGGGTGTGTAGCTCAAACTTTGGCCAGGGTAACCTTTTCTGCTTGATCTTGGTACTTACCCCGGCGGGTTTCGTAGCTGACCTCACAGGGATCCCCTTCTAAAAATAAAAGCTGTACCACCCCTTCATTGGCATAGATGCGACAGTCCGCACTCGAAGAGTTTGAAAACTCCAGGGTGAGATAGCCCCGCCAGCCCGCCTCCGCCGGTGTGAGATTGGCAATGATGCCGCAGCGGGCGTAGGTGCTTTTGCCAATGCAAACGGTGGTGATATTGTCGGGAATGGCCAGCCGCTCTAGGGCTACCCCCAGACCGTAGGAATGGGCCGGCAAAATAAAGAAGCTGCCATTTTCATCGGTGCGTAGCTGGGTGGGCTCCAGGTTTTCTGGATTAAAATGCTTGGGGTCAATGACGGTGCCAGGCACATGGCGAAAGATCCGAAATTCCTTGGGTGATAGGCGGATATCGTAGCCAAAAGAAGATAGGCCATAGCTAATGACGGGCACGCTGGTGCCGTTTAGCTCCATCCGTCGCACGAGGGCTGGCTCAAAGGGCGTAATCATGCCGGCATTGGCCGTGGTGTGAATCCATGTATCGTTTTTAATCATGGGTTAAGGCAAAAACTCACGTCGGAATTCGGTGACCTGGTCGGCCATGGCCAGGATGGCGTAGGGCATTTTTGGACCGGTCAAAATAATATCCATCTGGGGAGGACGCTGATTGAGCAAATCCAGCACCTCAGCTTCTGCCACCAGACCGTAGTCAATGGCCAGGCTGAGTTCGTCCAGCATGACCAGGCCGTAGCTATCTGCCTGGACAACGGACTTTACATAGGTCCACAGCTCATCTACGGCCGTTTGGGCATCGTCTGTCGTATCAAAAATACAGCCTGAATAGCCACAGCGTATCCAGTCGAGGTTTTGGCCCATGTGGGTCATGTGGTGGGGACCCTGGTCAATGCCCCCCTTCAGAAACTGCGCCACTAGCACCGCCATGCCCTGATCGGCAGCGTGCAGCGCTTGGACCATCACATTGGTAAAGAAACTGCGATGCACAGATGTAAATACGCGCAGCGAGCCCTCAATGGCCTGTAAAAATGGGTGGCGTACTACTCCCCTCGAAATGCTGGGGACTGCATCAGACCTAGTCACGATTCGGGATAGATGACGGGTATCTTGATCAACCCTCAGCTGTTGGACCATAAAAACGCTATATCTGGTGGCTCTTTATCAGTAGCGACCTAAATATAGCGCATGGGCGTCAGATTTTTGCGGCGGCTTAACATGTTGATGCTCAGCCGAGGGTATAGTTAGATTGTACTATTTTTCGCTGGTCTATTGCTTGTTGGGCTATGGAGAAAAGCCTGGAGAGGTCAGGGCTACGACGGCGACTAGGGTGAGGGTTGCGATCGCAGCCACCACGCTAATCCTGTCTGCTTTAATCCGTTTTTTCATTCGATCTCCAGCGCTACTCCGGCGGCAGGACAGGTTGCCATCCTAACATGGGGGTTAGGATAGCCACGACACAGTCCCCAGAGGCTAAACCAGGCTATGGTCAAACTGACCGGATCTCTCCCATGCGCGCCCATGCTAAAAGCGATTTTATTTGACCTAGACGGCACCCTGGCCCACACCGATCCGATTCACTTTCAGGTTTGGCAAACCCTGCTTGCCCCCCACGGTATGACCGTAGACCAGGCATTTTACGATCGCTTTATCAGCGGTCGTCTCAACCCTGACATTGTGCGAGACCTCCTGCCGCAGCTGTCGGTGGAGGAGGGGGCTGCCTTTAGCGACCACAAGGAAGCCCAGTTTCGGCGGCTAGCGGCTGACCAGCTGCAGCGGATGCCAGGTCTCAGCGACTTTCTCGAGCATCTAAACCGGCATGACTATGCCATCGCCCTGGTGACCAATGCCCCCCGGCTCAATGCCGAATTTGTGCTAGATACCCTGGACCTTAGGGATGCTTTTCAGCCGGTGATTATTGCCGCTGATTTGCCCCGGGGTAAACCCGACCCGCTGCCCTATCAAACGGCCTTAGCAAAGCTGAGCCTGCGGCCGGATGAGGCCCTTGTGTTTGAGGATTCTCC
>JBCDJC010000084.1:0-19982 GCA_038748225.1 Cyanobacteria bacterium P01_H01_bin.26
CGAAGGCAGAACATAGTCGGGCTTTCTCCGTTGGAGACGCGAACGCGAACGACTTCGCTCAGTCCTCTGGTATGGCTCAGATTGAAGAGTCGAACATGTCGCTCAACACATACATCCAAATAAGAGCCTGTGGTCGTGCTGCGCAAGTACTGCAGAACTAGTTTTTATTGACAAAACAGCTGTATAGACAGTCAAGAGCCTTCTTATTTAGGGTATAGCAGCGCGGAGCTTCCATATTGATTCAGGTCGATTTATCACAGCTTGAATGGCCAATAAAACAGACAAATTCGCCTTTCTAGACAGAGAGATTGATATTTTCTAATACGGCATTGGAGCCATGTTTGGTGGGATAGCCTTTACTCAGACCGGTGATTTCTAACAGACTATTGGGGCAGGTGGCACCAATACCCGCACTGCCTGGAATTGGTTAAGCCACCATGATTGCTAGCCCCTAACGATAAACTGCGGGAGCTTGGCAATAATGAGCTTAGTAGGAAAGGGGAGAAGCCTGGAGTTAGGTGCCCTAGGAGACTTTTCTCCCCAATACTGATAACAAGTGGGCAACAGGCCCAGCTTGAGTTAATTGTTTGGTTGTCTTTTTGGCAATTGCCCGGTATTGGGAATGATTCAACAATTCGCCATAACAGGATGGCATTACTCTTCGGCGAGGGTGTCAAAAGGAACTTACCCATGGTTGACCTGCAGCTCAACGCTTGTAGGCCCAAAAACATAAGCTTTCCTAACGGCAAACAAAAGATAGATTTCGGTCTATGAGACTGTTAACTTCAATATATTTAATTCTATACTTAAAATTCTCTAGAACACCATCTATATCCATTAACTATGGACATTTTGTTAAAACCAAGCTAAAAGCAGAGCTTATGGATCAAGGAAAACTCTTTCGTTTTGATAATGCTAAATTGTTATCCTAGAGTGAGATCTATAAAGCAAAATACTTTATGGAAAGGAAAATAGACCGATTGCGATCCAGCTCACGGCGGGCATCTCAGCTTCTCAAATATTTCCCATTAAAAAAGGGCTAGGGGTTGATGGTTCCCCTAGCCCCCTGCTGCGATCGCACTAATCAATCTGCCAGGCCGGTATTTCCCTAGAAGTAGCCATCGGCACGGCCCCTGGCGGATGACTGCAGCGGGAAACACCACAGTACATAACCGACAACAGCAGTCCCGCCCCACATCCCAGCAAAAACGGCCAGCCGTGGGGTAGTGCCAAATCCCCCAGAAGACCTCTATTTTGACCATATGCAGGGACAGTCCAGGGATAGGGGATAGGTCCTTCAGGCTTTTTTATGGCTTGTGCTCCAAACATAATGATGCGATTGGTATGAATTTAATACAGACAACAGCCAGGCCCGTTTATCGGCATTCACAGACTACTGCCTGGGGATTTTTAAAAAGCAATATCGAACTGCGAAGCGAAGCAGCTAGTCAAAACAACTCTCGAATAACAACGACATGCTTTTGCCGCGCCTATTTACCATCGTCGACAGATGGAACTTAGCTGTCAAATACTGATACCTGGACCGGTCCATAAGGGATGCCTATAGTCCGCACCAGCAGAATTGATCAGGATCTATACATTTAAGCGGCAAATGCAATATGCCAATAGCTATAAAAATTAATTATATTTTGGTTTGGGTATTGACATTTTACAGATCAAGATCGTCAGGGCAATCATAGAGCTATCGAGTTTGAAAGCAGGACAGATAGCACCCATGGTTCTTCTCACGGATTCACGTCTGAACCGTCAGCCATCCACAAGGCTCACCATTCAAACAGCTGCCATTGCTGAGGACTCTATGGCTATTCGCTGTCTTGATTGGGACCGCGATCGCTTTGATATTGAGTTTGAGCTGTGCAACGGCACCACCTACAATTCATTTCTCATTCGCGGCGATCGAGTGGCCCTGGTGGATACCTCCCACCAAAAGTTTAAGACTCTCTATTTTGACTGTCTGCAGCGGTTGGTTGACCCAGCCACCATCGACTACCTGGTGGTCAACCATACCGAGCCTGACCACAGCGGGCTAATCGGGGATCTCTTAGGGCGAGCGCCCGAGATTACGGTGGTGGGTTCAAAGGTCGCTATCCAGTTTTTACAAAGCCAGCTCCACCGACCGTTTGAGTATCAAATAGTCAAAAGTGGTGATTCCCTAGACCTGGGTCAGGGCCACCGACTTGAATTTATCTCAGCCCCCAACCTCCACTGGCCCGATACCATCTTGACCTACGACAACGGCACCCAGGTGCTGTACACCTGTGATGTGTTTGGGCTGCATTACTGCGACGATGCTGTTTATGACGAACGGCCCCAGGCATTAGAGAAAGACTTTCAATACTACTATGACTGTCTGATGGGGCCCAATGCTCGGTCTGTGCTGGGGGCGCTCAAGCGCATGGGAAAACTGAGGGTCGACCTTGTTGCCACGGGGCACGGACCGCTACTGCTACACCACCGGCACTATTGGATCGAGCGCTATCGCACCTGGAGTGAGACCCAGGCGAAGGCTGCTCCCTATGTGGCGGTGTTTTATACCGATGGCTATGGCCATAGCGATCGCATCGCCCGCGCTGTTATTCAGGGTTTGGCTAAAACCGGCACGGATGTGGAGCTGGTGGATATGGACGCCGTGGACTCCCACGATGTCAGGGAACTGGCCACCACAGCGGCGGCCCTGGTGGTGGGCATGCCGCCCCAAACCGCCGATAGCCCAACCATGCATCCGGTACTCAGCAGCATTTTGGCAGCAGTCCATGGCAAACAGGCGGTGGGCCTGTTTGAAACCGGCGGCGGCCACGATGAACCGATCTATCCCCTGCGCAAGCGATTTTTAGAACTGGGGCTGGTGGAAGCCTTTGACCCAATTTTGATCAAAACATCTCCCTCAGAGGCGACCGAGAAGCTATGCGAAGAGGCTGGCACAGATTTGGGACAATGGCTGGGGCGAGACCGCAGTCAGCGCCAGGCCAACCTGCTCGATGCTGACCTGGACCAGGCCCTGGGGCGAATCAGCAGTGGGCTGTACCTGATCACCGCCCGCAAGGGAGAAATGGCCAGTGCCATGTTGGCCTCCTGGGTGATCCAAGCTAGCTTTCAACCCCTGGGTGTGGCCATTGCCGTGGCCCACGACCGGGCAATTGAATCTCTCCTCCAGGTGGGGGACACCTTTGTGCTCAACATTTTAGAAGAGGGTAATTATCAAGCCCTAATGAAGCATTTTCTCAAGCGCTTTCCTCCGGGTACCGACCGGTTTTCAGGCATTGCCACCTACCCCACCAGCGGCGGCTCACCCATTTTGGCCGAGGCGCTGGCCTACCTGGAATGCCAGGTCACCAGTCGCCTGGAGGCAAGCGACCATTGGATTATTTATTGCACCGCCCAGGCCGGGAGGGTGGCCCATCCCAACGGGCTCACCGCCGTTCACCACCGCAAAGCCGGGAATCACTACTAATCCCAGGGTGAGCCGCTTGTTTTTAGGCTTACACCTACTTTTGTTCTTTTACCAACCCCATTCCCATGACTAATGCTACATCTATCCCCCCAGTCCCTGGGCCAGGTTCCGGGTCAACATCCGTGCGACCTAAGGAGGTTCAGGTTGCGGATATTGGCAGACACTCCCAGGTGTTGCGATCGCAAACCTGGGACCGGCTCAAGTTTGAAGTTGAATATGGCCGCCGCCGAGGCACCACCGCCAATTCTTACGTGATTCACGGAGATAAAATAGCCGTCATCGACCCACCGGGTGAATCATTCACCACCATCTATCTAGAGGCCCTACAGCGCCACATTAGCTTGAGCGACATCGACTACATTATTGCCAACCATGTCAACTCCAACCGCATAGCGACCCTAGAGCAGCTGCAGCAGCTGGCTCCCCAGGCCACTATCGTGTGTTCTCGCCCCGCCGCCAACACACTCCAAAAATCCCTTAGGGCTTGGACGCTACGGCCCGTGCGCACCGGCGATAGCCTCAACCTCGGCCAGGGACACCACCTGCAGCTTGTTAGCGTGCCCACCCCCCGTTGGCCCGATGGTCTGTGTACCTACGACCCCGCCAGTGAGATTCTCTACAGTGACAAACTCCTGGGGGCCCATCTGTGTAGCAACAGCCTGTGGGATGATAATTGGCGACAGCTAGACGACGACCGCCGCTACTATTTTGACTGTCTCCACGCGCCCCAGGCCAAACAGGTAGACACGGCCCTCAACCAGATTGCAGCCTTTACCCCCAAACCCAAGGTTGTTGCCCCTGGCCACGGCCCCCTAGTGCGCTACAGCCTCAGCCGACTGCATCAGGACTATCGCCAGTGGTGCCAGGACCAGATGCAGCGCAGTGTGCGCGTGGCTCTACTCTATGCTTCGGCCTACGGTAATACGGCCACCGTAGCCGATGCGATCGCCCAGGGCATTATGACCGCCAATGTCACCGTAGAATCCATCAACTGCGAGCAGACCCCCGCCGAGACTGTTACCGAGACTGTCGCCGCCTGCGATGGTTTTATCATCGGCTCTCCCACCCTCGGTGGCCATGCCCCGGTACAAATCCAAACGGCCCTGGGCACCATCCTTGCCAATGTCCCCACCACCAAGCTAGCGGGCGTTTTTGGCTCCTATGGCTGGAGTGGCGAAGCCATCGATCTATTAGAACAAAAGCTGCGCAACGCCAGCTACCGGTTTGGGTTTGATCCTATTCGGGTACGCTTTAGTCCCGATGCGGATACCCTCAGCGCCTGCACCGCCGCTGGCACCCATTTTGCCCAACAGCTTCGCAAGCGCTCCAAACAACAGATTCCGCGCCAAGCCACAACCGAAGCCCAGGCCGATCGCACCGCCCAAGCCATGGGGAGAATTTTGGGTTCCCTGGGCGTGGTCACCTTTGAGCAAGACGGTAGACCCGATGCCATTTTGACGACCTGGGTTTCCCAAGCCACCTTTACACCACCGGGTATCATGATGGCCCTGCCCCGGCACGCCGCCACTAGCTTGGGACCGGGACAGTCCTTTGTGCTCAACATTCTCAAGGAAGGCCGAACTATCCGGCGGCATTTTTCTTGTCAAAAGTCTTCCCCAGAGGCACTGATGCACCTATCGACCCAGGCGACCGAGCAGGGCGGTCTGATTTTGACTGAAGCCTTGGCCTATCTGGAATGTAGCGTCAAAACCCAGACAGCTACCGGCGACCACCGGCTGATCTATGCCCAGGTTGATAGGGGGCATTTGTTAGCCACCGAAGGTCTGAGCGCCATACAGTATCGTAAGTCAGGGTTGCAGTACTGAGGCGCGGCGGCGGCTGGGCAACAAACCAATCAGCTCGACACCAGTCTCCCGAGTTCTGGCTTGAGCATCAACAGTTGCTTAGCCGTCTGCGACTCCGGGTCGATGAGCTTAAAATCAGCAAATTCAAACCCAGGAGCCACCGAACAGCCCACCAACACCCGGCGCGCCATGGGCACCGCCGCCTGCCAATAGCCCGCGGGAATCACATGGCAAAAGTTCATAGACTGCACCGAGAGTTCAATGGAGTCAACCGTGGGTGAACTCCCATCCCACTGATAGAGATACAGACCGTCGCCCTGATACAGATTCCAGACCTCATCGTTGCTAACACGATGGAACCGACTTACCTCGTGGGGCTCCAGGGAAAAATAGATGTGGGTTAGGGCCGTACGCGTTTTACGATTGACGCTCACCGCTGTTGCAGAGCGATAAATTTCTAGATAGCGTCCCCCTTCTGGGTGTTCGAGCAGATCGGTATATTTCATGGTTTACCCCACAAGACAGGCTGTTTTTTTGACAATGTTCAGGGCAACAGCTTCGGCTACTTTGATACCGTCAACGCCAGCGGAGAGAATACCACCGGCATAGCCTGCCCCTTCTCCAGCCGGATAAAGACCCTTTGTATTGAGACTTTGAAAATCATCTCCCCGTTTGATCCGAATAGGGGATGAGGTGCGGGTCTCTACACCTGTGAGCACAGCGTCATTCATAGCAAACCCGCCGATCTTTTGATCAAAGACAGGAATCGCTTCGCGGATGGCCTCAATGGCATAGTCGGGCAGGCTCGAACCCAGATCGCATAGGTGTACCCCTGGACGATAGGTGGGTTTGACCCGACCCAGCTGCGTCGAGGGCATACCCGCCAAAAAATCACCCACCAGCTGCCCGGGGGCTTGATAGGTGCCACCACCCAGCTCAAACGCCCGGGACTCTAGCGCTCGCTGTAGAGCGATACCCGCTAGCGGCCCCCCTGGGTAGTCCGCAGGGGTAATGCCCACAACGATGCCGCTGTTGGCATTTTTGCCGCTGCGCTCGTACTGGCTCATGCCGTTGGTGACGACGCGGCCCGTCTCGGATGTGGCCGCTACCACCTGCCCCCCCGGGCACATACAAAAACTGTAGACCGAACGGCCATTGCTGCAGTGGTGCACAAGCTTATAGTCAGCCGCCCCCAGCATAGGGTGGCCCGCCTGTTCCCCAAACCGGCACCGGTCAATCAGCGGCTGGGGATGTTCCACGCGAAACCCAATCGAAAAAGGTTTGGGCTCGATGTAAACGCCTCGTCGGTGGAGCATCTCAAAGGTATCGCGGGCGCTGTGGCCCACTGCCAACACCACATGGTCAGTGGGAATATAGTCACCACTGGCAAGCATCACCCCCCGCACTTGATGGGCATCAATGTCGATATCCTCGACGCGGGTTTCAAAGCGCACATCTCCCCCTAAAGCGAGAATAGTGTTGCGCAGGTTCTCCACAATCTTGACCAGACGATAGGTACCAATGTGGGGCTTGTTGATGTACAGAATTTCTGGAACGGCCCCGGCATTGACTAGCTCTTGGAGAACTTTTCTGCCCTGGTGGTTACCGTCCTTGATGCGGCTGTAGAGCTTGCCGTCGGAAAATGTGCCCGCCCCGCCCTCACCAAACTGGACGTTGGACTCGGGTTTGAACTTGCCTTTAGTCCAAAAGCCAAAGGTATCGACAGAGCGCTCATGGACAGCTTTGCCCCGCTCTAGAATAATCGGCTTAAATCCCATCTGGGCCAGCAGCAGTCCGGCAAACATACCACAGGGACCATTGCCGATGACCACGGGGCGATGGTCTAAAACCGGAGGGGCCTTAGCCACATAGCGGTAGCGGGTATCGGGCGTAGGTTTAACATGGGGATCTTTTTTGAAGCGGTGGAGCCGCTGTTTTTGCTTGGGTGTCTCCACATCGACGATGTACACCAGCTGAATGTCACCTCGCTTACGGGCATCGTAGCTGCGCTTAAAGATGCTATAGCGGGTGAGATCGGCCGCCTGGAGACGCAGTTTTTTAAGGATGGCAGCGTGCAAATCCTCATCCGTGTGGTCGAGGGGCAGCTTGATCTCAGACAGACGCAGCATGAAACACAGTGGGCATGGATCACTGCCTATTTTGCCACGATTGTCTGGGGATGACGGCTGGGGCAGACCTTAGAACGTGATAAACGTCACAAACCACCATTGGAAATCGCCAAGGGGAAATTGTAGCAACCTATACCAATTTAGCCATCGACTGGCTGAGCTAACCGATGGCTAAATCGCTTGCTATGCACACCACCCACAGGAACAAAACCAATGGTGAACTATCGACACCAGCTGCCTCAGCTGTCTCAAGACGGAATCTTTATTACGGACGGTGGTCTCGAAACCGTTCTGATTTTTCAACAGGGATGGGTGCTGCCGGATTTTGCGGCATTTACGCTGCTGGATCGCCCCCTGGGTGAAGAGACACTGCGCAATTATTTCAGTGTCTATGGGCAGCTGGCTCAAAACCACGGCGTCGGGCTGATTTTGGATAGTCCGACCTGGCGGGCCAGCACCGACTGGGGCATACGACAGGGGTATTCAACCGCAGACCTGGACAGTGTCAATCGGCGTGCGATCGCACTCCTCCAAGACGTTCGCACCGCCTATGCCACCGCCAGCACCCCCATCGTCGTCAGCGGCTGTATCGGACCGCGGGACGACGGCTATAGCCCTGGGTCTAGGATGAGCGCCCGAGAAGCCGAGCAGTACCACCAGCCCCAGATTGACAGCCTCCGGCGGGCCGATCTGGTCTCCGCTTTCACCCTGACCTATCCCGAGGAGGCCATCGGTATCGCCCGCGCCGCCAAAATCGCCCAGATCCCCGTTGTCATTTCCTTTACTGTCGAAACCAACGGCACGCTTCCCAACGGCATGGAGCTGCAGGATGCCATCAGCATGGTTGATGCCGCCACCGACAGCACCCCGGTCTATTACATGATCAACTGCGCCCACCCCATCCATTTTGACCAGGTCATTCTGAATCAGGACACCTGGGTCGAGCGGATTCGCGGCATCCGCGCCAATGCCTCCATGATGAGTCACGCCGAGCTAGATGAGTCTGAAACCCTAGACGACGGCAATCCCCAGGATCTGGGCGAGCGTTTCTATGGCCTCAGACAGCGACTGCCCCACCTGAACATTTTGGGGGGCTGCTGCGGTACCGATCAGCGACATATCGAAGCCATCTGCGCCGCCTGTGGTCCGGTGGTGGCCAGCTGAGGCGGTAAACATGGTAGACAGAATAGAGCCACTTACGCTCTACCCACTGTGCCCACACTAAAGTCCCTATCCCATCCCCGCTGGTTAGAGATCTGTTCCCTGCTGGGAGTGGGGATAGGCATCCTGGCGAGATTGGTCCAGTACCTGAGCAACCGCTCCCTGTGGTTTGATGAGGTTGCCCTCGGGCTCAATCTGCTAGACCGCAGCTATCTAGACCTGCTCAGTGCCCTGGATTACAACCAGGCGGCTCCACCCCTATTTCTGTGGATTGAGAAATTTGCCCTGGATACCTGGGGGAGCCACGAATATGTCCTGCGGCTGTTTCCACTCCTGGGGGGACTGTTGTCCCTGGGGCTGTTTTATCGATTTACCCAGCGGTTTGCCCAGGGATGGGGCAGACCCATTGCCATTTTGCTCTTTTCGGTGCAGGGGTATATCGTTTATTTTTCCAGCGAATTAAAGCCCTACAGCTGGGACGTTGCGATCTCGCTGCTGTTGTTTATGGCCATCGCTGACCTCGCCACGATCAGACCCACCGCTAAACAGCTTTTGACCACCGGTGGGTTAGGTGTAATTAGCATTTGGCTATCGTTTCCCAGCATTTTTGCGATCGCGGGTGTAGAAGCCGCTAATATTTTCCAACTACGCCCGTGGCAGCAATCTAGAAAAGCGCTAAAAGACTTTTTGCAACGCCGCCTCCCGCTTTATCTTGCCTGGCTCCTCAGCTTTTGTGGTCTGTATTTTGGCGTTATCCGTCAGACCCTCTCAGATACGGGGCTCGCCGACAGCTGGGCCGGTCGCTACCCCGACAGCGGGTTAGACATAGCCTGGCTTTTAGACTCATTTGGCCGATTCTTTTACCGTCCCCTGGGGTTTCCTGGCCCCAGCGATGGGGTGGCGATGGTGGCCTTTGTCACCGGCTGTGTTGTCCTGTCGCGTACTGCTAAATCTCGCCTGCTTTATCTTGTCAGCCCATTTTTAGCTACGCTGCTCGCCGCTTTTCTCCATAAATATCCTTTTCGAGAAAGACTCATTTTATTTTTGACCCCCTTTGCCCTTATTCTCCTGGCAGAAGGAATTGTCTTTTGGCTGGGGCGCTGGCAAAACAAGCCCAGGTTCCTGGGTGTCATGGGTCTGGTGATGACAATCATGCTGATATTCATGCCGCTGGGGCGAAGTCTGCACGGTATGATTGTTCCTACCAGTTTGCATTTTGATCACGTGAGACCCACGATTCGATACATTGATACCCACTGGCAAACGGGGGATAAGCTCTATGTTTTGCCAGGGGCACAGCTGCAGTTTGAGTTTTATAATCGCCGTTTTGAGCTACCCGACGACGATATTATCCTGAGCCAGCTGCAAAATATTGGCATTTGGAAAGTGTCAGACGACGATGTCCAACAGCATTATCAAGAGTTAAACACCCTCAAAACAACTCGGCTACAGCACCAAAAGAGAGTTTGGGTTTTATTGGCACGCAAACAACCTGAATCTGAAGAGGCCATCGTGGAACAGCTCAACCGCCTCGGGCGGCCGGTGGAAAGAAAACAATACCCGGGTGCTATGGTGGGGCTGTACGATTTTTCATAGCTGCGATCGCATCGATTAGCGCCATGGCGAAGTCCCACCAGTCCTTACACCTCACCCGAGTCCCCTCACCCATTGGCGACATACTGCTAGTGACCGATGGCGATGTCCTAGTGTCCCTCGACTACGGCGGCTATGAGCATAGAATGATGCAGCTGCTCACCAAGCGCTATGGCACCTTTAGCCTCAGGGAGGATGCCCGTGCCGACGGGGGACACCTGCTCACCCACCTCAGCGCTTACCTAGACGGTGACCTCACCGCCATCGACCATATTCCCGTTAACCCCGGCGGCACCGCCTTTCAATCCAAGGTCTGGCAGGCCCTACGATCCATTCCCCCCGGCACCGTGGTGTCCTATGGTGATCTAGCCCGCCAGCTGGGCAACCCCGCCGCAGTCAGAGCGGTCGGCACCACCAATGGCTTAAACCCCATTTCCATCGTTTTACCCTGTCATCGGGTGATCGGTGCCAACGGCAAACTCACCGGCTACGCTGGCGGTCTGGAGCGCAAACGCTGGCTGCTGGCCCATGAAGGCGTCGTTTTAGGTCAAGCGCCACAGAGCCAGCAGCTGTCCCTGCTCGAAAATTAGCCCTGTTGGCCAAGATTTATGACCTACAGACGTTACCTGCAACGTCTCTCCAGCACTATGTTTGGACCGTAACAATCCCCATCCCTAAGGCACCCTGGCCGTACCAACGCTGGTATCACCAGCCGTCACCACCACCGTATCAAATAGGCTGATATCAGTATCGCCAGGGAACGACAGATTAAAAGAACCGCTAGCCGCAGGCAATGCCCCCAGCTCAATTGTCTGCTTGGACAGGTCACCCCCCATGGTCAAATAGCCTTGCAGATCGCCCTTGGCATCCGTCACAAAGTTTTGAAAGGCAATGTCGCCACCTACCCCGGCAATAATGGCAACGCCAACACTGCCGCTAGTGGTGTGGTTGCTAGCTCCCGAAAATACGCCCATAAGAAGTTCCTTTTACTTGATTGAGGTTACTCGACTGAGGTCAAACATCGTCCATTGTAAGTGGGTGTTGAGGCACTAACCCCAACCCACCTAACCGTGACGAATCTCTGGAGGCATAAATGTTCCCCGGATCGCTAGAGCTGTCCATACAGCCCCCAAATCGCCATGGGCCGCAGATAGTGACAGGCGCGAAACGTGCCCATGGCGGTAATCGCCTCAGGGGTACGAAACTGTAGGCCATGGTCATAAATTTGTCGCACCACCGCTGCCGTAATCGCCATGGCCTGCTCCCGCTTACCCATCTGGGCCAAAAATGCGGCCAGCCCAAAGTTAATACCGGTCCACACCTCTAGCTGATGGGTGTCGTCCGGGTTCTCTGGAGCGCCATCGGGCTTAACACCGTTGGCGGCTCCAATGGCCATCCCCAGCCGAGCGGCGCTAAAAAATCCGGTCTGGGAACCTTCAAATTTTTGATTTTGTGGCGCTGCGTGGCCAGCGGCGTACTCATTGAATTTAATAAAACAGGCATCGTAAATAGTGTCGAGGGCGATGTCGATATAGTCAGGGTCCACAATGTCCGGCAGATCCATCAGCCGAGCGCAAAACTGACCGCACAGCTGGTCCGCCATCACCACATCAGAATTGCTTTTCGCGTCGAGACGATAGTAGCTACCGGTCCATAGCTTGTTCTGATAGACGATTTTTCCTTGTTTGATCCAACGCTGGTATTGGGATTTAACAATGGCAAAGCTGCCAGAAATTTTTTGATGCTGCTGCAGAATGTCCCCCATTTTGATGGCCGCTTCTAGGGCCGCTAGCCACAGCCCCCCGCAGTAGGCGCTCAGCCCCTGGAGCTGCCAGTCGTCAAAGGTTTGGTCCGGGGCACCCCCGTTTTCAGGGACGCCGTCACCATCGTGGTCAAATAGCTTCAGGTACTGTAGGGTCTCGGTCACAGCCGGCCAGCACTCGGCCAAAAAGTCAATGTCGTCGGCCCCTGTCAGCAAATAGGCGCGATACACCTGCAGCACAAAGTCGCTGGGCAGATCCTTCCACTGGTTGCAGTCCTGGTAGCTGGTGTAGTTGGTGGCGATCCACGGATGCTCGTTGGGGGCACCCAGGTCGTGGGGGGTGGCTCCCTTGATTTTTCTGGGGGCCAGGTGCTCTCCCTGGCCCACGGTGTAGTAATAGCCGATGATGCGTTTTTTAGGATCTTCGGTGGGAATAGCCCTGGCAAAGGCCCGCATAATCGATTTCTCCAACTCGGGCCACAGCATCAGCACCGAGAAACCGCCGTACAGCCGCACATCTAGGCTTTCATACCAGCGGTAGTCCAAACATTCCAACACGCCAAACTGACCCACCGGATCCTGGGGGCTGGCGGCGGACCACAGGGTACCGCCGCTGGCGAGATCGTATAGCTCATTGAAGAGGGCCATTTTGAACCAGTCGGGCAGGTCCGGGCGCTCCAAAATGGGCCGCTGCCAGTCGATAATTTTTTGCTGCCAGGTTTGGTAACTGGCCAGGGCCGTCTGGGCCAGCTGCCAGGCGTTGCGACCGGAGCGATCAAAAAAGTCCGTATACCGCCGATGGGCCAGTTTTCCAGTGGCAAACTCCGTCACGGGCAAATCCCAGCTCAGCACAAAGGGCAGCTCTTGGGTTTCACCGGGAGCAAGGGTGATCCTTAGTGCGATCGCACCCCCCAGCTGTTCATCACTACCCGCAGACGTTGTATCTACAACATTTCCCAACAAGCCGTCTTTCGAAAAGCCTTGCCACAGATCGGTCCCGTCCCCAGCCGCATCCCAACGGCTGTGGTACGTCACCCCCTCAGTCCTGGGCACAGCAATACAAAACTGACCATCCCCTTCCCTGGGGCTACCGGTCCAGGCACCATCCATGACAATACCCACGGCGGTTTCATCCTGCACCACCTGGTTGAAGTTGCCTGCACTCTGGCGCAGCCGGGGCACATAGTCATAAAACGGGCTACCATCCTCCCGCTGCTGAATCTCCGGCGACGCCTCGGAATTTGTAAACCAGCCCACCATATTCTGCCAGCTCAGCAAAATACCCAGGGTAATCGGCTGGTCCGTGGGATTATGGGCCGTCCACACAAACACCGCCACCGGATAGCTGCTTTCTTGATAGTTCTCTGGCCAAATCGGCGAAAACTGCTCACAGGTCAGCTCCGCCTTAAAAATACCCCCATAACAATACCAGCTACGAGGATACAGAGCCCTGTACGTTCCCCCTTCCCCTTTCCCCCTTTCCCCTACCCCAAAATCACGGCCAGTACCACCAGCCGGATACCAATCCCACCCCCCCAACCCTTCCCCCGCCGTCGCCATGGCATAGGTCCGCGACTCCCCCACCGTTTCCTCATACACCGCAAACTGGCAGGCCGGAAAATGCTCAAACGTATGCTCCCCACCGTCCAGGTGCCACAGATTAAATACACCACTCGGGGCACGACCAATACAGCCAGCCCCCATGCCCCCCAGCGGCGCGCCATGCTCAGGGCCATCATCTAAATTGCTGGCGTACCGGACAATATAGGGAGTTTCCCATGGGGTACCGATGGGCCATGTCCAAGCAACTGAGGGAATATAAGCAACAGCCATAGATTACGGTGCAAACAGCAACCAGCATTTTATCGGGGAGTGTTGGACTTCGAAAACGAAAAGCACAAAGAAACCACAAGAATCTCCCCTATCCGGGATCAATTCAGCAAGATTACGTTAGCTTAGTTTTTACGGGTGCATTGCAAGCAAGGAGGCTAGGCGCAGGCAATCCACCAGTTGTTAGGGCGATCCATGCAATGAAACCCATTCAAAAAGCGATTAAACGCGCAAGTCGTTGGTACATCCAAGTTTGGGATGGGGTAAGCGGGAAAGACTATCGCCGGTTTAAACAACTGCAGCTAAACCTGGCGGCCTCCCAGCAAAGCGAAGCTGAACTCCGGCAGCAGCTGACAGAGTCCCAAAACCAATGTGCCGAAATCCAAAGGGCATTGGCAGCAGCTGAGGAAACCGCCGTCGGACTCAGGCGGCAGCTGAGCGAAGCCCATAGCCAACGGGCTCAGCTGCAGCAGGTCATCAACACATCAACCCAGCAGCTGCAGCAATCCCTGGCGACCTCCCAGCAAAACGAAGCCGAGCTTAAACGGCAGCTGGCAGCCGTCGAAAACCAATATGACGAGGCGCAGAAAGAGCTTAATGAGCTGGTCCACTATAGCGACAGTGAAATTCAAACCCTTGAAACGGAGCTGGACGCGCAGCGGTCTGCCCTGGCCTACTGTCAGGCTGATTTGGGTGTGGCCATGGCCACACCGCCGCCAGCGCTAGAAACAAACATTGCTTCACCGCTGCCGATTGATCTATCCGAGTGGAAAATTGCCTTGGTCGGCGGCCATGAAGCCACCAAACGCGGTGTTGGTCAAAAGCTACACCAGAACCATGAGCTGCGCACACTCGTAGAAATACCCCCCATCCATATGTCGCAGCAGCAGCTCAAACAAAAGCTAGAAAATTGCGATCTGATTGTCTCCATCGTCGGTTACTCCAACCATCCGCTAACGCGCTCAGTCACCCAGCTTAAAAATCGGGGCGCTCTCAAAGGTGAGCTGCTGCCACTCAACTGTCGAGGCGTCAGCGGTGTCGTGCGCGAGATTTTGGCCTTTGTGGAAGATTATCAGAGTCGTTCCCCTGGCGAGACCAGCACCCCATAGCGAACTTTGGAGGGTTGGGCGCAGGGCTGCACCAATCCATATTTACAGCCAGCCATTGGCCACACCAACAATTAAACCAACTCGAAACAGCTGCCAGCCAATAAAGGCGATCAGGAGAACAAAAATAATCTGATTTGCAATATCTTTTTTAGTACTCATGGCAGGGAGAGCATTTCTTTCACTGTAATATTTCTTTTTGAAAAGCGTGCTGTCGCAATCGTTGAGTTTATTTGAAAAAATCTGGGTTTGGGGAGCCACAGCCCTAGGATGAAGGGCGTAATTTATTTAGCCCACCCATGGCCGACTCCATACCGACCTTGAGCAGCCTCACCATACACCCCTACCTGATAGAGGGTGAGCTGCCACCTGGATTGGCTGGCAAGGTGGGTATTTACGCTATCTTTGACCAGGCTAAAACGCTGCAGTATGTGGGCTACTCACGGGATATTAGCGTGGGGCTCACCCAGCACCTGGTGCGCTGCCCAGCCCAATGTCATTGGTTTAAGGTCCATACGGTGACCCGTCCTAGCCGGACACTGCTAGAGGAGATTCGCAATGCCTGGCTACGGGAATATGGCACGGTGCCCCCCGGCAATAGCGACGCCCGGCCCCTGTGGGAAAAACCCATTGATGCCAAAGCCTTTATGACCGAGGCGGAGCGGGCTGCGATCGCAGCCGCCGAACCCGCCGATACCAACAAACTCCTCAAACAGCTCGCCCGCCGCGTTGAAGCCGACGTTAAGGCCAAAGTCGCAGACCGAGGAGCCCAAATCCCCATCAAATTCAACCCGAAGCTCAAGGAACAGGGACTGCTGGCCCTAAAATAGCTGGGTTTGATTAGATGGGCTATCCACCGCCCAAAGGACCCAGTCTTCCTGCTGGTCTATGGCGGTGCCACCGGGAATATCAGCGTGCCAGTCTTGACGGGTGAGAATGTGGGTAGCTCCATATTGAGCCGCGATCGCACCTATCTCTGCCCCGGTCCGCTGGGCAAATATCGGATCTAGCTTATCCTCAGCACTGCCCGGTAGCTCACCGACCATATTCTCCAGACGCTCCTCCCAGGTGACAATACCGGCATCCGTAAACGGAAACGATTTAAAGCTCACAACAATGGAACGCTGGCTGTAATATCGGAACATCCGATCCGCCGGGGGAACCAGCACCAGGGCATCTTTAGAACTACTCTGGCCAAAGCCAGTTGCCAGTTTCTTCACGGGGTGATCCACCAGGGGAAACAATTTAATGGCTCGATGCACCGGACCCAAACTGCGATGCACAATCACTCCCCCCATGTGCAAAGACACAAATAGGGCACAAACAGCAATCGTTACACAGCCAGCTAAACGTATCTTTTTAGACGCGGTCGGAAATTCATCTAATAAAAAGGGATAGACAAAGCTCAAAAACAGTGCCAGATGGTAAGTGTAGGTAGCCGTCAGCCCAATTAAAAAGAGGGCATGGAGTAGCCAGAAAGCTGTACTAAAGCGCTGGCTCCCAGACTGCCAGAGTTGTTTTGGTCCCGGCTTGAAGAGCGACAGCCCAACCAGTATCAGTGCGATCAGGCCCCCCGCATTATCGATCACCGGAGCCACCATCAGACACAGCGCCAGGAGCCAGTGGCCCCGGTGATAGTACTCACTTGCATAAACAGCAATGGCCGTGAGGGCCATGAGCAAAATAAACGGCGTTGTCCTGGCAAACTGCAGCTTGGCGACGGTGGCAACGGGGTAGATCTCCACCAGACCATAGCCAATCACCAACAGCCCACAGCCGGTGACCATGACTGAGGCCAGGGTCATTTTATGGAGCGGCTTTAGCTGCTGGGACCCATACACACAGAGCAGCCCCGCCAGGGTAAAGTGAACAAACCGCCACCAACTGTTGTTGGAAAAGGCAGAAAAGATAATGTGGTGCGGATGGCGGACATAGCCATAGAGCCAGACAAACTGCTCACCGCTGAGTAGATCGCTGCTGGTATTGCCGCTGAGCACCATGGGGGCATAGACCATCCCCGCCAACAGGATCAGAATCCCCCAAGCCCAGACAATTTGCCGTGGACGTTTTGCTATCAAGCTATGGATCAGCAGTGCTGGCGTAAACAACAGCCCTGGCAATAGACCAACCAGAAACTGCAGCAGACAGCTGATACCAAAAAGCACATAGCCCCGGGTCCAGCGCTGCTGCAAACAGAAATAAATACCCCAAATGGCAATGGCAATGGCATATACGCCAGGGTTTGGCGTCCGTCGAAAGAGATCGTTAGTGCCCACGGTGCCATCGACAACGGCCAGTCCTAGAAAGGCTAAAACGCCAGCGGATAGTTTTGACTGGCCCAGGGTGCGCCCAATGGCATAGAGCCCCAGGCTAAAGCTGGCAAATGCGATCGCAAAATAAAGAAAACACACCATCGGCAGACTCAAACCCAGCTTTGCCGGCAGCGCTAGGACGTAATAGTAATACGACCTCGGTGTAAACTGGAGCATTTCCTGCACATAGAAATCCTGGCGGTACAGGGTTGGGTCCAGTAGCGCCATGACGTTGGGTAGCTGGTTAAATACGTTTTCCTTGGAAAAGTTATAACCATAGGCCACCATGCCACTCAGGGCCATCGCCAGCTGCACTAGCCAGGAAGGTGGGCTGGGGGTCTTTGCGTAGGTCATGGCCGTCGTTCTGCGAAGGATTGCAATTGAGGAGCTAGCGATCAGGGTAAAACGGAAGCGTCACCATCATCAAAAAGGAGCCGACCCAAGGGCCTGCTCCTTTGCGTCAGAATCTTGAAATAGAGCAAGCTGCAAGCTCTACGGCTAGAAACTAAACACAATGCCAAAAGCATTCTCCAAAATTCGCTGCATAATCTGCATCCCAGAAAACGCTTGCCAGCCAAACAACCCCACCAGCACCACATTCAGGCTGATGTGGGTGAGACGGGCAGTTTCATTACCGCGCTGCATATAAGGGACAAGGGACGCTGCGATCGCAATAATCCCGGTCATACCCAAACCCACCAGCAGATGAGGACCAAAAAATAGCTTGCCATTGTTGATGTAGGTCACCGCCATACCGCCAATGGTCCCTAACACCATTAGGGCCAGAATGATCGATCCGATCTGATGATGTTTGATAGCAAATTTTCCTTTGATTAGCGCCTTCTTTTCGTCACCCGTGACGTAGCGCACCTTGCGGCTTTGACTACCCAAATACGCAGCGTAGAGGGTGAGGCCAAAAAGGACCCACATCAGTAACGGATGGAAAAAATTTAAATAGGGCTTAATTGACTCGATCGTCTCAGGGCTCATGGTGGATGATTTCGTAACGCGTCATAAAACTTAGTATATGGCCCTCTCCCCTATTCTGCTGTCGACTTAGCGCGATTCTGACCGCCAAGTTGCGGGCTATACCCCTCAAGGGAGGGCGCAACCAGCGCTTGCGCTCGGGTAACTTTAAGGCAGATTTGCCAGAATAAGCTCATCCGCCGTTTATTCGTTATTCCTACTTACCATGAAGGTCGCCCAACGGTTTGCGCTGCTCTTAGCAGTGGGTTTTAGCATTACGCTCCTCTTCGGTCCGGTGCTGCCCGGTCGAGCGATCGCCACCGAACAGGCTGATCATATTATCCTCCAGGGCAACCCTGAGACCGACCTCCCAGAGCAGCCCGACCCATCGACGGAGGAACCAGAGCAGCCCGACCCATCGACGGAGGAAACGGAGAGCGACCCCGGCGCAACAACCGATGTAATGGAGCCATCCGAACCAGAAGCCGCCGAGCCCGATGATGACCCGGAAGCCGCCGCCCTAGAGCAGGAAACCTGGTTTCAACGGGAGCTAATTATAGAAGCGGACAGGCTGTATCTTGCCGGTGATATTAGCGCTGCTGAAGAGCTTTATCGCGAGGCTAAAACCTTTGGCTGGCGTGATGACGCGGAGCTAGAAAATGTTCCAGACGAGCCCTTTAGCGATCCGGAGCAGCTATCCCCCGGTGGTGCCGTCTATTGGCGGGAGTCCACCCGTGGTATCGAGGCCGGGCGGGAGTCCCAAACCCTGGTCCCCCTGGGGCTGCTGACAGCTGAAATTCCCGCTTTTATCCCCGGTCATCTACGCTACGCTGAACTCCTCCAAACCTACGAACGCCCGGATGACGCTGAGGTTGTTTTAGAAGAAGCCCTCACCCTCTATCCCTATGACCCGGACCTGCTCAGCGCCCAGATTGAGCTGATGATGCTCCAGAAAGAGTGGATTGAGGCCTCCATCGCTTCCCGGCAGTTTTCATTGCTCAATGCGGATCACCCCGAGGCAGAACGCTATGCTGGCCTCGCCGAGGAAAACTTGGACCGGTTTAAGTCGGCTACCAATGCGCAAATTCGAAATAATGCGATCGCAAATATCTTCACAGGAGCCGCCAGCTACATCCTAACGGGTGGGCTGTATGGACCGTTTACCGCCCTCAGCTCCAGCATCATCCTGCTTCAGGGTGAAAAATCTCTGGGAGCATCGGTCGCCGCATCGGCCCGTGAACAGCTTCCCCTCTCTCAAGATGAAGAGCTGTTGGCCTATATACGGGGCATTGGCCATACGCTCGCCGCCGCCGCCGGTCGAGATGAGTTTGACTATACCTTTGATGTCGTTCTTGACCGCGAACTCAACGCATTTGCCCTACCCGGCGGCAAAATCTTTATCAACGCTGGCGCTATCCTCGACACAGACTCCGAAGCTGAGATAGCGGGACTTCTGGGCCATGAGATCTCCCACGCAGTATTGTCCCACGGCTTTCAGATTGTCACTAGGGGCAATCTAACCGCTAGCCTGACCCAGTATCTGCCTCTACCGGATCTTGTCAACAACGCCATTGTCTCTGGCTATTCTCGCCAGATGGAGCGTCAGGCCGACATTGTCGGCACCCAAATCCTCGCCTCCAGCGGCTATGCCGCCGACGGCATGCACGGTTTGATGCTAGCCCTTGATGAGCGCTATGGCGATCGGCAGGTAGTCCCCTGGATGTCTTCCCACCCGGCCCCCCGAGAGCGGGTAGATTATCTGCAGGCCATCGTCGAAAATGGCGGCTACAACCGCTATGCTTACGAGGGTGTGCTCAGCCATGAAGCGATGCAGACCCTGGCCGAA
>JBCDJC010000085.1:0-19822 GCA_038748225.1 Cyanobacteria bacterium P01_H01_bin.26
AAACTGCTGCAATTGAAGCCCTAGATGGCGCTGAGTGGATGGGGCGCGCCCTTAAGGTAAACAAAGCCAAGCCCCGTGAGCCTCGGAGTTCTGGAGGTGGCTGGAAAAAGTAGGCGCGATCGCACCTACTGAGGCTGCTAAACTTATTCCCTGTATCTAAAAGCCCTGCGGGTGGATGCCCGCAGGGCTTTTGCTATCTATGGCTCTAGCAGGCCCACAGGTTTCGTAACAGATCTATAGACCAAACCCAATAGTCGTGCTTTGGCCATAAAAATTCCCCATGGGAATTAGCTCGGGCTCACATTCCTTTCGCTGCGAGGATACTATTCCAGATAGCTGCGGCCTGCCACCCAATTGGACAGTTGAAATGCTTTTGCTCGGACAATGCCCCAACAAAGTATGGGGCAATATCCTAGATTGTCTAGAGCATGGGAGGAGACTGGGCTGGTTTGTTGATCCAGACGACCTCAGCACTTTGTTTTCACGATCCCAGCAACAACTTATCTTGGCCCCAAAAAAACAAGTCTGACCAGCCTTACTCCCGACCGGCTACCCACGCAGCGACACCATCCGCCAGTGCCTTGGCCAGCTCCTGCTGGGCCACCGGATCCATAATCCACTCAAACTCATAGGGGTTGATCATAAACCCCAGTTCCAACAACACACTGGGGGTTACACTGGGGCGGGTCAGGGCCAGATTGTTCCAATACACCCCGTAGGCCGGGCGATCCAGGGTTTCGACAAGATAATTGTGTAAAAACAAGGCTAAATCATGGGCCTGGGGGTGATACCAAAAAGCCCCAATGCCTGCTGTGTTTAGGGCATCGCCATTGTCCGGTAGCGCATTGTAGTGCAGGCTTAGGGCCAGGGTGGGTTCTGTCTGGTTGATCACCGCTACGCGATCGCGGGGGAACAGATCGTCATCGCCTTCGCGGACCATGATCACCTCGGCACCCATGGCCTGCAGCTCATCTTGCACAAGCTTTGAAACCAGCAGCACCACGTCTTTCTCCGGGAATCCGGTGGGGCCGCGGGCGCCTAAGTCTTCGCTACTGCCATGGCCCGGATCGAGCAATATTGTCGTACCCTGCAGCGGGGTGTTGGCGGCGGTTACCGGGGGATGTTTTAACGACAAAATCAGGTTAGTGCCCTCGTAGTGGAGTTTATAGCCCCACTGCTGTTCGGCCTTAAAGTGAAATGTGTAGGATGCCTTATCCGGTAAAATAGGCCGCCAGTCCATGCGTTCAACAACCGGGTCGTCGGAGAAATAAATGGTATCGGTTTGGGGCACGGTGTTGTGCAAAACCAGCGTCAGACTGGTGGTGTCCTGTTCTACACTCACGGGCACCGGCACCTGCAGCGGGAAGATCACTTCAGTCCAGTCGGTGACCTGGCGAGATTGGATGCCGCGAATGGTGGTGGTGGGTGGTACGGCGCTGGGGGTAATGGTCACCTCCGATGCCCTGATCCAAGCGCCGTAGTCGAGGCGAACCCAATCGCCCTCACTCCCGGTAACAGCGTCGCGGGTGCCCTGGGGCAGTGGCGTCAGGCGAGAGTAGTCCGTACTGGGACCGGTGCGAGCAATGCCAGAGTCTACGGTCACCTCCGCCACTTGAAAGGTGGTGGGTGAGAGAATTTCTATGGGGCCACTGCCCGCTTGGGTAATGGTTTGGCCATCGAGGGTGAGCTGAAATTCTGGGGTGCCAACATTACCTGGTGTATTAAAGGTGGCGCAGCCGCCGTAGCGAGCGGCGCTAAGGGCATAGGGTGCAGTTTGGTTGGTGAGGACAGCGTAGTTGGGTGGGAGTTCCACGGTGCTGAGATTGGGGCTGAGGGGGATGGTCTGGCTAGCCAGGTTGACAACAACCTGGGCCTGGGGCGGGGCAACGGCGCCAAAGCAGATCAGCTCTCCTGGTTGGCGGGCCAGGCTTTGGCTGGGCTCTAGGGTCCCCTCTGCGAAGGCGATACCGTTGGGCTGGGGAGGTTCGAGGGAGCGACGAGTAATATTGAGGGTAATACTCTCGCTGCCCTGGGTGAGGGTAAAGCGGTTCTCCCCCAGGGTCAGGGGGAGAGTGGGGGCAAAATGCCCGGCCGGGCTCCGGTCTGTAACCGGCTTGCCGTTGATTAAAACATCGCCACTGGGGTCACCCGTACCGATAAAAAAGATCCGATCGGCCACGGTGGTGTGGTTTGACGGCGGGTAGGCAACAAAAAGCGAGTCTGGGCGTGAGTCTGGCCGCGAGTCTGGTGCCGGGGCTTGGGCCAGGGCGGGTTGTACAGCTGCGATCGCACCCCACCCCACCACCAATCCATAGGCACCCCTTACCCACCAATCTGCCATGGCCATCACCCCATCACTAAACCTATGGGCGAAATTATAAGCCACTGTCCCCCGCAATTGGCAGCAATCCCGGTGCCCCCCTCCACTACAATGGCAAACAAACAGCGGCAAACAAACAGCGAGCTTGGCACCATGACCCCCTGGCTTGACGATATTTTTCGAAAGTATGACTTGGCCCTGGTCACCCTGGAGCAGTCGGATACACCGACTCCCCATGCCGTGTTAGAGGCGATTACCAGTCGCGATCGCATCCAGCAAGTTCTCCACACCTATCCGGTGCCACCCACCACACTGCTCAGCCTGCTGCAGTACGATGACCGGCTGCGCCTCTGGGCCCAGGGCCAGATGTCTGGCTTTGACTTGCAAGGGTGGCGCAGTTTAGTCAATCCCGATAGCAGCGCCTGGTGGTGGTTTTTAGACGAGGATTATCCCTTTGAGCAACCCGGTACCATCGGCACCTACGACCAGCTGATTACTGATTTAGAAACCCATGGCTGGCTGCCGGTGACAGCGGCCCCCGATCCGACCGCCGCCGCCGCCGACCGCCCTAGCCCCCCCGGCACCCCTGCCACCGCCGACAGCATCACCCAGTTGCTTGCGGTGAGCGAAACAACACCCCAGCCTTCTGAAGACAGCTCCCTACGGCTGACTCGACGAATTTTGGGAATTTACCTCGTCCGGGATGCCCTCCAGCTGCAGGTCCACAATAACGAGCTGAGCGCCGGTCAGTTGGAGCGACTAAGCCAGCTGGATGACCGCTTTAGCCAACAGCTAGACGCCCTGTCTTATCAGGCTGACCGCCAGAGTTTGAGTACCACCCTGGGGCAGCTCGACAAATTGCGCAGTGTGCTCAAACCACCCCCTGAGGCCTGGTGGTGGTTCTCCAAGGTGAATGTACACTGGTGGGACCGTTTGGATGTGGTTTGGAATAGTTTTACCCTGGTCTGGCTGACGGCCAGCTTTAGTCTCCTCACCGATATTGTTTCTCGGTTTTTGGTCGGTGGTACGGGCATTGTCGGCGGATTTGCTGTCATTACCCAAGCCTCCCTGGCGCTGATTGGCGGCGGTTCTTTTACCAGTCGGGGACAGCAGCTGGTCGAAGGGGCGCTAGAGTCGCTCAATCTACCTAAACATTACTGGCAAGAAGTGCGATTTTTAGGAGCCACCCTGTTATTGTTAAATTTTATTGGGCTACGGGCAGCCTTACCGTTCTTTGCTAGAACATACAACAACTTGGCCTTTGCCGACTATCTGCAGGGGGAACTCTCAAGTGCTCAAATTCAGTATCGTCGAGCAATTGCCCTCAATCCCAATATGCGTGAGGCCCACTATAACTTAGGACTGCTTTACGAAGACCTGCAAAACTATGAGGATGCTCGCACACAGTACTCGCTGGCAGCCGAAGTCGGACAGGTAGAGGCTTACAACAATCTGGCCCGTCTCGAGATTTTAGATGACGCCCCACGGGAAGCCCTAAAACTGCTACTAGTAGACGATGTTGAAGCGATTCTCGAAGAGTCCGACCCCGACGCGGCAACGGCAAAAACGCTACGCTATGCCCTACTTAAAAACAAAGGTTGGGCCCTGGGGGAGCTAGGCTTTTATCAAGACGCGGTGCAGCAGCTGCAACAGGCGACAGAGCTGGATCCTAAGCGGGCCGTCGCCTACTGTCTACTCGCCCAAAATCTAGAGACCCTAGACCAACCACAAGCGGCTCTGACCGCCTGGAAAAATTGTTCGCGTTACCCCGATACATTGCGGAATCCGGAAGAGTTTGAATGGTTCTATAGAGCAGGACAACAAATTCGATCTAGCGGAGAATAAACGCGGCTATGCGTAAAGGATTAGTGACGGTTGCTATGGTTGCGTTGGTGCTGGGCCATGGAGTCATAACCCCCGCCCAGGCAATCCCCGGCTGGCGGTTTATCCGAGAATTGTTTTCCGGTGGCCGTCCGGCGGTGGGTAGCCCTCGAGGCGGTACCCGTAACGATATTCCCTACATTATTGCGCCACGCAAGACGGCCATCCTAACCCCTGTTCCCGAGTTCCAGTGGCATGCTGTCCCCAGGGCGCTCGCCTACACCGTTACCCTCAGAGGGCCAGAGGGTATTGTGTGGACAACCACTGTGAGCGAACCCCGGGTTACCTATGGTGGTGACCCGGCATTAGAGCCGGGGGTGTCCTATTCCTGGATTGTAAAAGCAGAGGCGATCGCGGCTAACTCCACCCTCACCTCAACCGAGGAAGGGCTGCCGGGGCTTTCGTTTTATCTGCTGCCTAATGAACAAAGGACGCAGCTAATGGAGGCTGTGGGGTCGCTTCAGCCCCCCGATACCCTTGCAGAATCCCTGGCCCTGGCCAGGATCTATCGGGATTACAACCTGATGGGTGAGGCCATTGCCCTATTAGAGAGATACCGCAGCACAGGGGCCACCTCCATCGAGCTCAACCGTCTCCTGGGGGAGCTATACCTGCAGGTGCGCCTCAACCGTGATGCGCGCCATGTCTTTGAGCGGGCCAGGGCCCTGGCTGAATCTGCTGGCGACCTGGGGCAGCAGGCAGATAGCAATGCCTTTTTGGCCCACATTGCTTTGGGTATGCGCCAGCCGGATAAAGCCCGACAATATTTGGCCGAGGCGGAAGCGTTGTATGTAAATTTAGGCGACGGGGCCAAAGCAGACTCGGTAAACGCCTGGTTGGCAGTCCTAAACGCTGGTGGTTGAAAGTGGATGTCAGGACAGGAGAGATAAATCGATGGGATTACGTTATCTAAAACTAATAGCGGCTTTTTTGGTAGCGCTTTGTTTTACCCTCACTGGTGTACCGCACAATGTACTGACGTCTCCCCGGCTACCGCCAGCCATGGCCCAACCCCAGATCGCGTCACAGCTCTACGATCAGGGGCTGCAGTTTTACCGCCAGCGAGCCTACCCGCAGGCGGTTGATGCCTTTGGGGCCGCCGCCGATGCGGCGATTGCAAGCAACAATGCCAGTCTGGCGGCAGAGGCCCAGTACCAGCTGGGGCGAACCTACCATCAGCTAGGCCGCTATGGCAGTGCCATTAACGAATATCAGACATCAATGGAGCTGTGGCAGACCCTAGCCCCCCGTCATTCCGGAGCCGATCTGGCCGCCATCGAGACAAATCAGGCGCTGGTGATAACAGGAATGGGCCGGTCGTTGCGCTCCCAGGGCCGCTATCCCCAGGCCCGAGAGCATTACGATCGCGCACTAGCGCTACATACCCGGCTGGGTAACCGTCGCGAGCAGGCAATCGTCCTCAATGAAATAGCCAACTTGTTAACTCTCCAGGGACAGTATGAAGAGGCTCTACGGGTGCATGAACGGTCATTGATCGCGGCTGAAGGTAGCGATCTTGAAAGTAAAAGTCAGGTGCTCAACAACATTGGTGTCACCTACCAGGCGATGGGGAACTATCGCCTGGCATTGCAAAACTATGAACAGGCCCTGGAGACCAGCCCCACCGCCTCCAGCCAAATTGCGGCCCTGGTCAACATTGCGTCTGTTCACGTTCTGCAAAATGACCTGGTCACAGCCGAACAGCGCTACCAGGAGATCCTGGAGCTACGTAGCCAGTCCCCTGTTGTCACCCCCAATCCCAATCGAGAAGCGGTGCTCGCCAACAATATTGGCAGTTTTTACACTGCCCAGGAGCGCTATAACGATGCCCTAGATGCCTACAGTCTGGCCTTAAATCTGTATATCCAGCAAGGCAACCGCGCTGGAGAAGCGTTGGTTCGCAACAATATTGGTACCGCAATGTTGAACAGTGGCGACATAGAGCAGGCCGAGGCATTTTACCTGGAAGCGCTGGCGATCTATGAAGAGATTGACGATCTCCCAGGTAAAGGCCAAACCCTAAACGATTTAGGTCGTCTCTACGACCGCTCAAAACAGTTTGATCAAGCCCGCAGCTATTACCGGCGGGCCATTGATGAGGTCTATGAAACAACCCTGGCCAACATTCAAGGGAGCCGCTTTAAAGCTCGCTTCGCCGATAAACATGCCAGGGTCTATGCGCGGTTGGTGGAGCTACTGTGGGATGCAGAAGATTATTCGCTGGCGTTTGCCTATAGTGAACGGGCCAGAGCCAGGGCCTTTTTAGACCAGCTTGCCAATGGCACCGTCACTTTTCGCGCCGATGGCGATGGCACTTTGCTTACCCAGGCCCAGCAGCTACGTTTAGACATTACCCAGCGTCAGGACCAGCTGACCGATATATCAGCCACCGATCCGGCTCAGGCACCGACCGAGCTGAGGGCAGAGCTTGAAGCCCTGCAGCAGAATTACCTTATGCTGGTGGAGCGACTGCAGAGCCCCCAGGCTGCTTCATTTACAGCGGTATCTCCCGCCGCTCTGCCGGAGTTGCAAAGGCTGCTCGACCCGCAAACGACCCTGGTGGAATATTTCACTCTGCCGGATCGGCTGCTGGCATTTGTGCTGACCCAGACTACCTTCACCCCGGTGGAGCTACCCCTGGACCAGGCTACCCTGACCGAAGCGGTGCGGGAATTTTATGAATACGATTTTGCCACCCTAGGGTCGCCCCATCCTCGCAGCCTGCAGCGGCTGCAGGCAGGGTTAATTGCCCCCCTACAGCGGCATATTTCCACCGAGCACCTGACCATTGTGCCCCACGGGTTGCTGCACTATGTGCCCTTTGCGGCCCTCAGCGATGGTCAGCAGTATCTGGTTGATCGCCATGAGCTAACGATGCTGCCCAGCGCCAATGCCCTGCGGTTTCTAGAAGAACCACCCCAGTCCCCACGCCGCCTGGCCGTGTTTGGTAACCCCACGTTTGATCTCCCCTTTGCTGGGGAAGAAGCCAAAACCATTGCCGATCTCTACGGCGTGGAGCCGGTAATTGGTCACGCAGCCACGGAGGAGCAGCTGCGATCGCAAGCTAGCGAAGCCACCATTCTCCACCTTGCCACCCATGGCGAATATAATCCCAGCAGCCCGCTGTTTAGCCAACTCCTATTGACCCCCAACCCCGGCGATGATGGCCGACTGCAGGTCCATGAAATCTATGGTTTAGACCTGACCCGCAACACCCAGCTGGTGGTGCTGAGTGCCTGTCAAACCCAGGTGGGTGAGGCCAGCGACGGCGATGAAATTATTGGTCTCAACCGGGCCTTTTTGTATGCGGGTACCCCCAATGTGCTGGCTACCCTGTGGCCCATTAGTGACGAGGCCACGGCCGAGCTAATGGAGCAGTTTTACGGATTTTTACAACGGGGAGAAACCACCGCCAAAGCCCTGCAGCTGGCCCAGCAAGCGATCAAAGAGGACTATCCCCATCCCTACTATTGGGCCGCGTTTGGGCTGACGGGTAGGGGCAGCTGAGACCTGGCCAATTTATTCACAGGTCATTTTTGAAAGAGTCATCTGCCCTTCTAAGCCTGTGGCACAATTAACGGGTTCAATCACATCTGGGGCCGATGATTTCTAGGCAGAAATTTGGCCCCATGTGACTACTAGTAACCTCCCCTTGCGATCGCATTATGACTAAGTTTGTGTTTGTCACGGGTGGTGTTGTTTCCAGTATTGGGAAGGGCATCGTAGCCGCCAGTTTAGGGCGTTTGCTCAAGTCCCGTGACTATTCGGTCTCTATCCTCAAGCTGGATCCTTACATCAATGTTGACCCCGGCACCATGAGTCCGTTTCAGCACGGTGAGGTATTTGTCACCGAAGACGGCGCTGAAACGGATCTAGACCTGGGACACTATGAGCGTTTTACCGATACATCCATGTCGCGTCTGAACAGTGTGACCACCGGCTCAATTTATCAGGCTGTGATCAACAAAGAGCGGCGCGGCGACTATGAAGGGCGCACGGTGCAGGTGATCCCCCATGTCACCAACGAAATCAAAGAACGCATTCGTCGGGTGGCCCAAAACCGTAACCCCGACGTGGTGATCGTAGAAATTGGCGGCACCGTCGGCGACATTGAAGGGCTGCCATTTTTAGAAGCGATTCGCCAGTTTCGCAAGGACGTGGGTCGCGAGAACGTCATCTACATGCATGTGACCCTAATTCCCTACCTACCAGCCGCCGGGGAAATCAAAACAAAACCGACCCAGCACTCCGTCAAAGAACTGCGCTCCATCGGTCTACAGCCCGATCTGTTGGTTTGCCGCTGTGCCCAGACCATCCCCAAGTACATCAAGACCAAGGTATCGGACTTTTGCGATGTGCCTGAAGCCTGTGTAATTGCGGCCAGCGATGCCTCTAGCATCTATGAAGTACCGCTGCTGATGGAGCAGGAGGGGCTGGCCGAGCAGGCCATTCGGCTGCTCAATCTGGAGCCGCGCGTTCCCGATCTGACGGCCTGGACCCGGTTAGTGGAGAATTTATACAGCCCCACCCAGACCCTGGATATTGCCATTGTGGGGAAATATGTCAGCTTAAATGATGCCTATCTGTCGGTGGTAGAAGCCCTGCGCCACGCTGCGATCGCAATCCACGCCGAGGTCAGCATCCGCTGGATTAGCTCAGAAGACATTGAAACCAGCGAACCGGCCACCTATCTAGAGGGGGTGCACGGTATTGTGGTTCCGGGCGGTTTTGGCAGTCGCGGCATCGACGGCAAAATTCACACCATCGAATACATCAAAGAGCAGGGGATTCCTTTCCTGGGTCTGTGTTTAGGGATGCAGTGCGCCGTGGTGGAATGGGCCAGGAATGTGGCCCAGCTAGCCGGGGCCAACAGCTCTGAAATTGATCCTGACAGTGAAAATCCGGTGATCAACCTGCTGCCGGAGCAACAGGATGTGGTGGACCTGGGGGGCACCATGCGGCTGGGTCTGTATGCCTGCCGGTTAGAACCGGGCACCCTGGCCAGTCGGCTCTACGACCAGCCGGTTATCTACGAACGGCACCGCCATCGCTATGAGTTTAACAACGCCTATCGTAATCTGTTGTTGGAGACGGGCTATGTGGTCAGCGGCACCTCCCCAGACGGACGGCTGGTGGAGATTGTTGAGCTGCCAGAGCATCCGTTCTTTTTGGCCAGCCAGTTTCACCCTGAGTTTCAGTCCCGACCCAATGCCCCCCATCCACTGTTTTTAGGGATGATCAAGGCGGCTGCAAAACGCGCTGGCAGCCCCATCGAGGAACCTGTGGCGGACGCTGTCCCATCTGACGCCGCCCCACCAGAGAAAAAAGTGTTTTCCGAGTCCATGGCCGACCCGGTGGCCTAGGTAAACCCTCGACTCAAAGCGGCTCGTAGGTGCGTCCCTCGTAGGAGCGGCAGCCTTCGCAGGGGCCGGTCGGATTCACGGCGCAGCGAATATGGGGAGAGCGGGCATTGAGCTGACAGGTAATGTCGCCGATGACTAGACCAATGCCATCGATGTAGTGCTCATCGGGATCGCGGCGGCGCCATGGGGAAATGGCGGAATATTGTCCGGACTCCATGGCCAGATCGAGTCTGTCCACAATGCGCCGCTCGGCTCGATAGCTGGCCCATACCGATAGGACCGGTGGCACAAGACCCACCAAAATCAAAAACACCACTACGGTCATAGATAGCGATTGCTGGGGATTATTTCCCCGATCCTAGCGCAGGTTTTTGGGGTAGGCGAGAGGGCCTGGCTAATCTTTGGGCCTATGGGTGGACTTTACCTGGAGTTCCTTGAGCTGACGCTGATCTACGCTGGAGGGGGCCTGGGTCAGCAGACAGCGGGCCTGCTGGGTTTTGGGAAATGCGATCGCATCTCGAATCGATGTCTCTTCGGCCATCAGCATCACCAGCCGGTCGAGACCGTAGGCAATGCCGCCGTGGGGCGGTGCTCCAAAGTCAAAGGCATCCACAAAAAAGCCAAACTTTTCCCGGGCTTCTTCATCCGATAGACCAATGGTGGCGAAGACCTTGGCCTGGACATCGGGCTGGTAGATGCGCAGACTGCCACCACCGATTTCATACCCGTTTAGCACCAGGTCATAGGCCACGGCGCGCGCCGTCGTCAGGTCGTCAACATCCTCAGGGTTGGGGGCCGTAAACGGATGGTGGAGGGCCTCATAGCGATTTTCATCGGCGTTCCACTCAAACATGGGAAAGTCGGTCACCCACAGAAAGTTGAGCTTGTCAGGGTCAATCAGGTCCAGCTCGGCGGCCACGGCCTGACGCACCTTGTCGAGGGCCGCATTTACCGTGGCCGTTGGACCGGCTCCAAACAGCAGCAGATGCCCCGGCTCGGCCCCGGTACGCTCTAACAAGACTTGCTTTTGGTCCTCGCTGAGGTTGTCTTTGATCGCACCAATGGTATCGATTTCGCCACCGTCGCGCACACGGATATAGGCCAGTCCCTTGGCCCCCGCATCGGTTGCCACCTTAAACACATCCCCACCGGGTTTGATGCGTACGTTGGAAATGGCATCGTTACCGCCGGGGATGGGCAGCACCTTGACCTGGCCGCCCGACTTAACCGCACCGGAAAACACCTTAAATCCAGAGTCTTTGACAATGTCAGATACTTCCACCAGCTCCAGGCCATAGCGGGTATCCGGTTTGTCGCTGCCGTAGCGGTCCATGGCCTCAGCATAGGTCATACGGGGAAAGGACGAGGGCAGCTCAATGCCTTTTACCGCCTTAAACACATGACCGGTCAGTCGTTCATTGAGCGCCAGGATCTCCTCTTGATCCATAAAGCTCATTTCCATATCCAGCTGGGTAAATTCTGGCTGGCGATCGGCGCGCAGATCCTCATCGCGAAAGCAGCGGGCGATTTGATAGTAGCGATCCATCCCCGCCACCATCAGCAGCTGCTTAAACAGCTGGGGCGACTGGGGCAGCGCATACCATTCCCCCGGATTGACCCGCGATGGCAGCACATAGTCCCGCGCCCCTTCCGGTGTGGAGCGGGTCAGGATGGGGGTCTCTACCTCAATAAAATTCTCCTGGTCTTCCAAAAATCGACGGATCGCCTTCATCACCTCGTGGCGCAGGCGAATGTTGCGTCCCATGCGTTCCCGGCGCAGATCCAAATAGCGGTACTTGAGCCGCAGCTCTTCACGGACATTTTCCTCTTCGGCGGTGGAAATCTGAAACGGCAGCTGGGTGCGCACGGCGCTCAGCAGCTCGATACTGCTGGCATAGATTTCCACCTTACCCGTGGGCAGGTTTGGGTTGAGCGAGGCGGGGGGACGCTGACTCACCCGTCCCTCAATTTTGACGACGTACTCGTTCCGCACCTGATCCGCCACCGGATACGAGGCCGGTGTGCGTTCCGGATCGCTGACAATTTGCACCACCCCTTCGCGATCGCGCAAATCCAAAAAAATCACACCGCCATGGTCGCGGCGGCGGTCAACCCAGCCATACAGGGTCACGGTCTTATCAATATGCTCAGCCCGCAGCTGGCCGCAATATAGGGTACGCATAGATCCAGGGAAGGGGTGATTTTCGTACGTTTCACTAAAGCCTACCCATTATCTAGTATCGTTCGCCTGCTTTATCAGAAAGTTTTGATGGATAAGTTTTGGCGGGTACGGGGGAAAGACTAGCAAAGCGTCCCCCCCTATACCGGCGTTACACCATTACTTCCGGACTGCGCAATATGTCCGACAGCATTGACGCTGGCTGTTGCTGGTGGGGCCAAGCAAAGGCGTGGCGAAAGGCCGCTTCCTGACAGGCTTGCAAGCCATCAAAGCCAATCACATCGTGGGTTAGCAGGTTTTCATACTCAAAGGGCAGACGCACATTGTGCAAACCGGCATTGTCTGTGCAGATGGCAATATCTACCCCGGCATCAAAACAGCGGCTAAACACCTCTTTCAGCTGGCTGATTTCGTCCAGGGTACCCGTTTGCAAATATGTGGTTGGACAAATTTCCAAACACTGCCCGCGAGCAGCCACATCCTTTAATAGCTCCGGATAGTGCAGTGGGATCTGAATACCGTGGCCGATCCGCATCAGATAGGGCAGTAGTTCTGGATAACAGCCATTGGCTGTCTCATACAGATGCCCGGTGGTCTTGATTCCCAGGGACTGGGCATAGCGATACAGCTGCACAATTTCATCTAGCTTGTCCCGATAGGCAGCGTCGCCTCCGGCGATATCAACGGCACATATATAGTTTGGATATTGGGCCGCTAAATCCACGGTGGCTCGATTGATTTCAAAGGGCAGGCGCGAGTGCATACACAGAATTTGGCGCGTCACCACCGGATACTCTGTCTGTTCGCTGGCACGGCCGACAATTTCAACCACCTCTGCCATCATATCCATCCGCTCCCGCTCGCTTAGGCTATGGGGCGTTCGATAAAACGGCGTATATCGCAGCTCTAGATAGGCCAGATTCTCAAAAATGTAGGCTCCGCGAATCAGGCGATAGATAAAATAGGGCAGCGCCTCTCGGGTCTGCACACTTTCAACCAGAGTATGTAGCTCCAGGTACTCTTCTAGCGAATCCTTGGGCTGACTGTAAAACCTCTCAAAGTCCGGATAGCCAGCAAATCGCTCGGCCAAATCGGGACGATTTCTTTGGAAGTAGCGCCATAGGATTCTGGGTACGACAGAACCTCCCAGGTGGCGGTGGAGTTCCGCATAAAGACTCATGATGCCTCTAGGTGTAGGTGGTTATGGAAATGAGAAAAACAATATATTTAATCAGCGCTGATTAAACAAAGACCCCAGGTCGCTGCTAAATAACGCCGGGGATCCGCTGGCTATTTAAAGGTTGAAACAAAAGTTAAGAAACTGTGAAATGCTTATTAGATTTAGTTGTACCTCAGGATTTGATTTTTAGCCTGTGGGTATGACCAAGTCCTGGAGGGGCTTAAGCTTTAGTTAACCTTTGAGTGGCTATCAAAAAACGATCTTGAAAAAAACGTTGTAAATTTATGGTCCGTTATGGGCGGTGTGGATGTTGCGTTTATTGACACTAGCCACCTTAGCTAATCATAATTGTGATTTGTTTGAACTCTAACGCGCGAAATTCCCTTGGCAAACGTTATTGTAATTGGTGCCCAATGGGGCGACGAAGGTAAAGGAAAAATCACCGATCTGCTTAGCAAGTCAGCGGATGTGGTCGTCCGCTATCAGGGCGGTGTCAACGCGGGTCACACCGTTGTTGTTAAAGATCAGACCTTTAAGCTGCATCTGATTCCTTCGGGGATTTTGTACCGCGAAACGGAATGTTTGATTGGTAGCGGTACGGTGATTGACCCTAGAGAGCTGATCGTTGAGCTCGATAAGCTCGACGGTCTGGGCGTTTCCAGTAAAAACCTCTTCATTTCTGAAACCGCCCATGTGACCATGCCCTACCACCGCCTCATTGACCAGGCCTCCGAAGAGCGTCGCGGTAGCAAAAAGATTGGCACCACCAAGCGCGGCATTGGTCCCACCTATGCCGATAAGTCAGAGCGCACGGGTATTCGCATCTGCGACCTGATGGATCTAGCGACGTTTCGAGAGCAGCTGGAGTGGACCATCAGCTACAAAAATATTGTTCTAGAAAAGCTCTACAACCTGCCACCGCTGGACCCGGAGGAGGTATTTCAGGAATATGAAGCCTACGCTGAACGCCTGCGTCCCCACGTTGTCGACAGTTCACTACACATTTATAACGCGCTCCAAAAACGTAAAAATGTGCTGTTTGAAGGGGCCCAAGGAACGCTTTTAGACCTTGACCATGGCACCTATCCCTATGTGACATCGTCCAATCCGGTGGCCGGGGGGGCCTGCATTGGCTCTGGCATTGGTCCCACTGCGGTTGACCGCGTGATTGGTGTGGCCAAAGCCTACACCACGCGGGTGGGGGAAGGTCCCTTTCCCACGGAGCTGATGGATGAGATGGGTAATGCGCTGTGTATGCGGGGGGCTGAATTTGGCACAACCACCGGTCGACAGCGCCGCTGCGGCTGGTTTGATGCCGTCATTGGCCGCTACGCCGTTCGCATTAACGGTTTAGACTGCCTGGCTATCACCAAGCTAGACGTTCTAGATGAAATGGACGAAATCAAAGTCTGTGTCGCCTATGAGCTAGACGGTGAACGCTGTCAGGATCTGCCGGGGAGCGCTAGCCTGTTTGCCCGGTGCAAACCCGTGTATGAGGTGATGCCCGGCTGGCGGCAGTCTACGGCCAACTGCCGGCGTCTAGAGGATTTACCCAAACAGGCCCTGGACTATCTAGAATTTTTGGCCAAGCTGATGGAGGTGCCCATTGCGATTGTGTCTTTGGGGGCTAGCCGCGACCAGACTATCATTGTGGAAGATCCCATCCACGGACCAAAGCGGGCACTGCTGTACGAAAATGGTGGGGCATTTAAGGTGGCTTAGGTCACGGATTGTAACCCGAGGCGCTAGGATAATAAAGCGCTAAATTTGGCCTGGCCGCAATTGGCAGCTGCCGGATGGGCAAAATGCCCGAATTAGCCAAAAATGTGGAGTCAGGACTCGCCTTGAAACGGCTGGCCACACTGCCAAGGCTGCTGGCAAGGCTGACGAACAATAGCTTATTTTTTGATTGAACTGGACAACTGACAATGGAACTGACTCTCGACTGTGGCAAGCGTGCTGAAACTGAAAACCCTGGGGCTCTTCGCCGTGGGGGTCTGACGCCTGCTGTTCTCTATGGCCACGATGGGACAAATTCTGTCTCGCTCAAGGCCAATACCCTTGAGGTTGAAGCCCTACTACGCCGTGCTAAGGGGCAAAAAGTTGAGCTGAGCCTGAATGTAACGGACATGCCTTGGAATGGCACGGTGGTTTTGCAAGAGGTGCAAAATCATCCCTGGAAAAATCAGGTCTATCATCTGAGCTTTTTGGCTAAGTAGCCCACACCTCAAGGATATTGGAAGGATATTGGTTGATTAGGCGCTTGGGTATACTGCCCAAGCGTCCTAGTTTATGGTGGTGTTTTTCATTGGGAAGCTCCCAGTCTGGGATTAGGCAGGTATAGTATAGGCGTTACGCTTTTCATCCATTTTTTCACCGCAGATATGGGATCGCCTAAGGGAAAACCGGTTATCAACGACATGACCGATTTGATTGTGCCAGCAGCACTACGGATCTGGCTGGCTTTCCTATTGTTGTTTGTGCTGCTGGGGTATTCGGTGGCGGCCAGTATTATCTTTGGGGCCGTGGGCGGGTTTGCGGGGGGGCTAGTTTCTGCCTGGTGGATTGTGCCGGGTGGAGCACCTGCGCCCGCCGATGAAAAGGCATCACTCCTCCGACTCCCCAGGTGGCGCTGGCGCACCGAACGTCGAAGCCTGCGACGGCGACAGCGCTAGCATGTTTATCTTTTTGTCCAAGCTGTTGCCCTTACTGGTTTATCCGTTAGGGCTAACCTGTTTGCTGCTCGCACTGGCCCTGATCTGGCTGTGGAAATCTCCCCGGCGCTCCCTGGTTGCGATCGCAACCGCCCTTTTAATTCTTTTTGGCAGCAGTAACCCTCTCGTCGCTGCCACCCTAGTCAAAACCCTTGAGTGGCGCTACTTGCCACCGGACCCAATGCCCACCGCCGATGCCATTGTGGTCCTGGGCGGCAGCACCTATCCCCAGTCGCCACCGCGCCCTTGGGTCGAAGTGGCCGACGCTGGGGACCGCGTTTTATACGGTGTCAAACTTTATCAGGAGGGAGCGGCGCCGCTGATTGTATTTAGCGGTGGCCGCATTGACTGGCAAGGGGGTGGTCCGCCAGAGGCGGACGACATGACCCAAATTGCCCGCGTTATGGGGGTTCCTGAGGACGATATCCTACAGGAAAACGAATCCCTGAATACCTATCAAAATGCGCTGTACACAGCAAAAACTTTGCAGCAGAGACAGCTAAATACGGTCCTACTGGTCACCTCGGCCATGCATATGCCCAGGGCCATGGCTATTTTTCAAAAACAGGGAGTCAACGTAACGGCAGCCCCCACCGACTACTGGGTATCGCAGCAGACCCTATCCGAGATGCAAGGGGTTTCCCTCGGTACGGTGCTAAATGTTTTCCCCGATACCGAAGCCCTACACTTTTTTACCAAGGCCCTTAAGGAATACATCGGGTTAGGCGTCTATCGGCTGCGGGGCTGGTTATAGTAAAAGAAAACGATGCTCAAGCGCTCCTTCGAACCAGCCTCAACCTCTGCTGACAATGCTATTGAGCTGCAGCAGGTTGCCTATGAGTTTCGTCAGGAAGTGCGACATCGAGAAGCCTTTGAAGCCCACTGCCAGTGGTACTACGCCGCGGCTCAAAAGCACCGCACTGAGCTAGCCGCCATGGAAAATGACATTCCCTTTTTTAGCTGGTTTCAGCGCCGCCGCTCCTAAATCACCTCTAGCTCCGTATTAGCCAGATGGGCCTTGAAAGGACGCTTAGCCCCTTCAATGGGAAACTCTACCACCACTGGAAAGTTGGGGCTGATGGGTCGCCCTTTCCAATCAGTTAAGACCTGCTTTACCGTGCCCTCCATGCCCTCTGCGTTGTGGGGTTGGTTGCGGTGCTTAGGGTGATGAAATAAAACAACAGGGGTTGAAATCCGTACGCGATCGCCAGCTTGCATAGACATTAATAATTCAAAAAAATTAAGCGCCCTGGGCATAGGTCAGGTAACTTGTAATACCATTTTCTCACAAGATAGCGCCCTAATTGTGACTTTAACAACTGCATGGTTGTTAAAGTTGTCAAATTGTCACCCGTGATATCACTAGATATTCACCCTAGATGTTTACCCTTTAAGTATCAGGTTCAGTAATCGGGACATCCGGCAAATCGTCAGAGCTAGAGGGCAGCAGATTTTGCCATAGCAGAACGCCGGTTACCCCGGCCACGCTCATGGCAATCAAGAGCACAATACCCACTACCAAAGCCTGTAGAGAGCGGTGAGATTTATCCTCGGTGGCAGCAGCGCCAATGTCCGCCGGTTCTTCACCTTCGCCATAGCTTTCGCCGTAGAGCAGAGCCTTAGACGCCGCCGTCAGCTCAGCTGGATAGCCAGCGTCCTGGGTAGTGAGGGTGGGGGGCTGGGGGACGGCGGCCACCACATCGGATTTCACGGTGCAGCTCATGAGCACCACGGCAATGTTGTCATGGCCGTTTTTTTGATTGGCTAGCTCTACCCAAGACTCAACGGCGGTGGTCAGCGGCACGATATTTTTGACAATCAGGCCAATATAGTTGGCCCAGGACGCCTCCACCCGCTGGTGATCGCTCAGACCATCGGAGCACAGGAGTAAAATACCGGTTTCATCCGGGATAAACCGCTGGACGTGGGGGGTAAGCCTGTTGGCCTCGCGGGTACCTAGGGCCTGGGTGAGGGCACCGCCATCCTCACGGGCCTGGGCAACTGCAGGATAGCTGCGGCCCGCCGCAATTTCACGACCTGCCACATCATCGTCTACCGTCAGCAGGTGACAGGCTCCTGGGGTGATCCAGTAGGCGCGGCTATCGCCAACGTGGGCCACATATAGCTCATTGACTTCTTCGTATCCCTGGGGGGTGGGGATACGCTGGGGAACCATCACCGCCGCCACCAGGGTCGTGCCCATCCGTTGCCGCTCGGTACGCCCCTGGGTGTCGTTTTGACTGGCGACCAAGTTATTGGCAACGCGAATGGCGGCCTCAATTTGACCCATGACTACATAGGGTTCTAGAGGGCTTTCTTGCTCGGCAACTTCGGCTAGGAGGCTGCGCAGCTGCAGCTGCAGCGATCGCACCACCGTTTGGCTCGCAATCTCTCCCCCCGCATGGCCACCGACACCGTCGCACACAATGGCAATCCGAGGCAGACTGGGTAGGTCAGTGGTGCTAGCCCGTTCCAATTCAGTTTGGCTGGGGTAGCAGGCATCTTCGTTGTGGGGCTGCTGGCCGCTGTGGGTACTGCCCGCCACCTGGGTGGTAAGGGAAATCCCCATGGCCTGGGTTAGCAGCGCCCGATTGAGCTGCTCAAGGATGGCGGCAAAGTCAGGCTGGGGGTGATTACACAGCTCGAGCACCGGCTGTAGCAGCTGGGCGGCTGAGCTGTCTGACTTTGGCAGCAGGGTGGCAATCAAATTTGCCAAATCCCCCAGGGGGGGCTGACCGGGAACCAGCTGGCCCAGCCGAATTCGCCAGCCATCGACGTGAATGGCCTCCGGCGCCGTGAGACTGGCGGCCATATTAAGATCAAATAGGTGGGGCCAAAGGCTAAAAAGCTGCCAGCACCAGGCAATTTGCCGAAACGGCGAGCCGCTTGCCCAGGCCGCACCCAGGGTAGGGAAAAGCCTGCCGTGGCGGTCAATTGGAGCATTGTCGAGCAGTAATACCGGACCATCGGCCAGGCTGCATTCACCATAGACCGTAGGAACATGGAGCTGATGGGGATAGGCTCGCAGATAGGGTAGAGCCGCAGCGGTAACCGTGTCGGGACTGTCCGGTGGTTCAGGGGTCTGGGTGTCCTGCCATATGCCGGGGCTCAACACCCAATAGCGCTCATTGACGCTTTGGCCAGCCGGAACATAGCGCCCAGATCCTAGGGCTAGAACGTATTTTTTAAAAGGGTAAACGTCCACTTGAGTCATATCAGCCAGCGGTTTTGCCGAGATAAAGGCACAGCGGGGCAAAAAGAATAGGTTAATGGTAGTCGTAAAAAGCTCAATTTGAAGAGTTCTTTGCCCGTCTCTGCCAATCTGGAGCTGACTGGGCACAGCCCCAGGGATTAAGATCGCCACTCCTCCTAAAAGCGAGCCGACCAACCCATGGGGACATTTGCTATACCCTTGAGATAGCTAGAACGTGAAAGGCCCATGAACTTGGCGATTTTTTGGATTCTGCTCGGGGTGGCGCTCTGTGTGATGGAACTGATGATTCCAACGGCATTTTTGGAGTCCGCTCTGGGCGTCAGCGCCTTTTTGGTCGGTATATTAGTCCTGATGCTACCCGTCGCGTTTAGCTGGCAGGTGGCCATGTGGATGGTCCTGTCGCTGCTGATGTTTTGGGCGCTGCGACGGTTTGCCCCCCGACGCCAGCCGCCAGCGCTGATGGATGCAACCGAAGCGCGAACCATTACGGCAATTCCCCCCGGCAGCAGCGGTCGAGTGATCTATGAAGGGAATTCTTGGCCCGCGTGCTGTAGCGATCAGGAGGTTGCGATCGCAACCAATCAAACCGTTATCGTCGTTGGACGTCAGGGTAATACTCTCATCGTGATGCCCGAGAGTGCCCTTTTGTAGAGACCGTTCCCTGGAATGCCCCTTACAAAAGAGCGATTAAATTCCAAATTCTTTTTGTACAAACACACCATGAACCCATTTGCACTGTTGCTTATACTGGCCTTCGGCGGTTCCATCGCGGCTGGTTCGGTACGCATTGTCAACCAAGGGAACGAGGCCCTCGTAGAAAGCCTTGGTCGCTATACCGGCAAAAAGCTGCAGCCAGGCTTGAACTTTACCCTGCCCTTTATCGACAAGGTGGTTTACAAACAAACCATTCGCGAAAAAGTACTCGATGTGGCTCCCCAGCAGTGCATTACCCGCGACAATGTTTCCATTAG
>JBCDJC010000086.1:0-19587 GCA_038748225.1 Cyanobacteria bacterium P01_H01_bin.26
CCCAGCCCCGGTTGACCCAGGCTAGGTGGTAGTCGGGTTTGTGCTTGAGGGCTTGGTCAAAGCTAGCGATCGCATCGTCATAGCGTTCTAATTCACCTAGTGCAAGGCCCCGGTTGTACCAGGCTTCGTGGTAGTCAGGTTTGTGGAGGAGGGCTTGGTCATAGCTAGCGATCGCATCGTCATAGCGTTCTAATTCACCTAGTGCAGACCCTCGGTTGGTCCAGGCGTTGTGTTTGTCGGGTTTGAGTTTGAGGGCTTGGTCATAGCTAGCGATCGCATCGTCATAGCGCGCTAATTTTCGAAGTGCATTGCCCCGGTTGTTCCAGGCTTCGTGAAAGTCGGGTTTGTGTAGGAGGGCTTGGTCATAGCTAGCGATCGCGTCGTCATAGCGCGCTAATTTTCGAAGTGCAAGGCCCCGGTTGTACCAGGCTAGGTGGTCGTCGGGTTTGTGCTTGAGGGCTTGGTCAAAGCTAGCGATCGCATCGTCATAGCGTTCTAATTTACCTAGTGCAAGGCCCCGGTTGACCCAGGCTTTGTGGTAGTCGGGTTTGTGTAGGAGGGCTTGGTCATAGCTAGCGATCGCATCGTCATAGCGCTCTAACTGACCCAGCGCAACGCCCCGGTTGAACCAGGCTTCGTGGTACTCGGGTTTGTGTAGGAGAGCTTGGTTATAGCTGGCGATCGCGTCGTCATAGCGCTCTAATTCATGTAGTGTATTGCCTAGCTGGAATGTCAAAAGATCGCTGCTAAACCCAGGTACTTCCGACGCAATAATCTCCTTGGCTTGGGTTTGAGCTTTGCTTAACCAAGTCAATCTCTCGTACTCAGAGCCGTACTTTGCTTGATAAAAATACGCAACAAATTTAGCTAGTCCTGCCAGCTTCTCCGTACGTTTCCAGCAGAGAGCCAGGGACTGAGCTATGTCTAGCCCTACATGATTTGACAGTTCCTCCAAATTGTCAGAATATCGAAGTCGAAAGCCTTGATCGACAATTTTTTTGACACGACTCAAAGTCTTCTGCAGACCTGATTTTATCAACGGATGAATATCTTCCTGATACTCTGCTGTAATGGCTTGCAAGGGGCTTTGAGCAATCTCCTCAGCCGATAGATAAACACCTTCTAATGCCCGAGTGATCAGCTGTAACTCAGCTTGTTTAGGGCTGGCGAATATCTGATGGTAAAGCGCCTCAGCCTGGTAGCTGCGCCAGTCATCACTGTCATACTGTTCAGAAATATGGGCGTCTTCCCACACTTCCTCATCTGCTAAGGCAGCGTAGTGATCGGCCAGGGCCTGATGAGCTGCTCGAAACTGTTGCTGACTTTCTTCGTAAAACGCCTGTCGCAACACATCCCGCGCTACGTCGTCAAAGCGATGCCCGGCTTCGGTCCGCTGGGTAAAGGGTAAATCCAACAGCCAGTGAAACCGCCCTTTTGCGGTTTCCTTTTCCTGCAGGGGTATCTCTAAGGCTTCACATCGGGTCAGGTGTTTAATCAGGTCACCATCAAACCGTCGGCAGCAGGCCACAATCTGTACTAGCTGAGTTTCATGGGGCGTAAACTGCCGCAGCAGTAGTTTCTTAATTTCCTGTGCTCCTTCGGCAAAGTCGGGCTCTTGGCCTTTGTTGTATTCCTCTCGCACCCAGTTGAGATAGTAGGGCAGCCCCCGCGTCGCGGTGATAATGCGCTTTACCCGCTCACTGTCCGTGATGCCAATTTTCTGGAGATATTCCTTCGCCTGGATATCCTCAAACCGCTCCAACTCTTGCTCATAGACCGCGCTGTCGTTTTGGTGACGTTCACTCCAGTGATCCTTGTTGAGCAGTCGCTTGCGCCCTGCCGAGACGATCCGCACCGGGTATGCTTGTAAAGATGTATTGCCCAACAGAGTGCCACAAAGCCAACGATCCACCTCTACGGGAACTTTTTCATAAAAGTCGAGCACCAATAGCACCGGCTGCACCGCCGCCTTGGCCTGTAAGCTTGTGACAAATGCCTTGGTCAGCTCCAGCAGCGGATTCAGCATTAGCGCCTTGAGCTTTTCATCACTGCGGGTGGCCTGGTGTCGGTTGAATAAGCCCCTGGCATCATCCAGGATGGAAGCGCCCAGCTCACCCAGCTCGCCAATGTGAGGGGCCGCCACGGCCATTGCGGTACCCACCGGATTACCCGCTGCAAACATCAGCGATGCGCCCTGTAAGGCCAGCTGGCTATATTTTTTGACTATTTCTATTTGTTTATCGCTCGCTTGTTCTGAACCGTCCTCGGCTCTGGTTTTTAAGGTTTCTAACGTGCTGGTATAGCTCCGTTCTAGTAAATAAAACGGATCCTTTTGCGGATCGCCTACCGTCGATGAAAGCTGGCTGTGTAAAACTTTCATCACCCCTAGGGGCGTACCGGCATTGGCCGTATCACCAAACTTCACCTCAGCTATGGTGACCTGTTCAGGAATAGGGCAGCGTTGTCGATGGGCTAGCTGCGCGCGCTCCAGCAGGGTGGTTTTTCCCACACCGCCCAGACCCCAGGCATGGAAAACGATCGGCTGCTGGGCGGGTGCCTGAAAGGCTGTGTCCAGATTTTCTAAAAAGCTATTGGCGGCAGGTCGGGCAATGTACAGACTATCGGGTAAGGCCATGGACGCAGGAAGTCATTCCGGCTCAATTCTAGTCAATTATCCTGCTACGGGCAGTGATATCAACCAGGCTTAAGGGGATGTCCACGCTCTCCGCCTGACTCCCATGCCTGGGATTCGTAACATCAGCCTATTGACTCAGTACAAATGTCCCCGTATTCTTTTTTATCAAGCCGTGTTTGCGCGGTGATCATACAGAACTCAATCTTTGGCACCGTTGGCAGGTGTGCGACCACCTTACCAACGGCTAACCCCCGCTGAACCAGCAGTCGGAGGCTTAGGGTATGGTACCCTAGCTGTCCCGATATGCCTATTTCGGGGCCGCTAGGGTGCGAGTTCTGGCTTCCTTGTTGTCTTTCTTATTTAGGAAACCAGACCATGCCAGAAATCAATAGCCAGACCGTAGCGCCAGCGGCTCTGCGGCCCATTCCTGCACCCGTGGTGCTCCCGGCGACGCCCGTCACCACCTCGCCATTTCAACCCGATAAGGTCCGCCATTTGGTATTTGGTACCGTCCCCGCCATCCGGTTCACCATCAAGGACTTACACCATCGCGGCTACGCCGAACCCAACGAATGGAGCCAGCTTTTACCCACGGGGCGTGACGGCGAAGTCATGACAATTTTAACCAAACGCGTCGAACCATAGCCCCGTAGGTGGGCGTTGAGTTTCGCGGGGTTCAACGCCCATCTGCAGTGATGGATCTTCTTCTCAAAATTCTCTCTTGGAAGGGTAAAAATATGACGTGGATCACGCATCCGTATGACGGAGTTCTCTCCTTTTGTTGATATTCCCCCAGAGTAAAGTGCCTTGAATCGGGTCATATTGTTCCTGGCAAGTGATCAGTTTGCAAACTGTCCCCTATTCCAAGGGTAAACCTGGCCTCTGATCAACGACAGTTTGGGCTTTGGACCTGTGCCGCTCAGAAGAATGGTCCTGGTTGTTTATGTCTTCAAAAACGGATAGCTAGGGTCTAAGTGTTGCCGCTGGGTGCTTTCTACTGCTCTCTTTAGAGAGTTAATCGGAATCAGGTGTGTCATATCCGCAGCGGCATGTACTTTCTCTTAACGTTGTCACCTTCAGGATGCACACACAGTAATGGCTGCACATACAATGGACCTACCATCAGGTCTGATAGAAGATATTGATCTTATTATTCGTCAGGATGCGCGAGAGCTAATCGAGCGGATCGAGCAGGGACTGGCGTCTGAGCATCTATCAAAACCTGCCTATCGTGAGCTGGGTAAACTGCTGGAGCAGATCCCTCACCTGGAACTCACGAATGATCAAATGCTAATGCCGATGATGCAGCTGGCGGTTAGTTTGTTGTTGCCGACAGAGGCAACCCCAAAAGACAATCAGTCACCGGCGATGTCTATGGCGGAGCGGGTGTCGCTGGCGCGGGACATTCGTAAACGCATTGCCCGGGAGATTCGAATTTATCGAAATCCTCTGGTGGCGGTGCTGAGCGCTGGGGGGTCGCCCGCCGCTCAGCTGATTTCAGGTCTCACCTGGTTTACGATTACGATTATGTTGCTGATTGGCAGCACCACCGGCGCGCGGATGTATTTGTCGAACCAGTATGAGATTGGTTATCAGCATGGCATCAACCATGCTCAGCCGTTGGATCAGCCGGATGAACCGCCAGAAACCTCAGATGATGTTGTGGTTGAGGGCGAATCGTCGGGGGCCATTGTGGAGGGGGAAACCCAGGGCTCCCAGGTGGAGCTGTTTTCATCCCAAGAGTGGCAGTATATTCAACTGGTGCTGGCGGCAGGCGGGCTGGGGAGCATTGTTAGTGTGATGCTGCGATCGCGAAAGCTGGAAAATCGAAATCGCTCCCAGTCGGTGATTCCCTTTTTTATCGGTTTTTTTAAGCCGGTGGTGGGGACTGCCTTTAGCCTGCTGGCGGTGGCGCTGATTGAGTCGGAGGTGGTGGTGGTCAGCGGGTTTAACCCCAGCGAAGCCGAAGCCCAGTCCAAGTATCTATACTTTGCGATCGCATTTATCGCCGGGTTTAGCGAAGTGTTGGTACCCGACTTTCTCGCCCGCACCGAAAAGTCAATGTCCGCCAGCGAGAGTAATAAAAAGGATGATCTCTCCTAGCTGAATTCGGATCCTGTGTGACGGCCCCGTAAAAAGGACTACGGGGCCGCTACGCATTGGTGCTTGTGCTAACGTGATCCATTATCAACATTTTGTTGTTCCTTATTGCCCATGCTAAAGCCTACTATTCTGAGTCTATTGTTGTTGAGCACTGTGCTAACGGTCCAAGTTCACGCCGCCCAGCGATATGGCGCGATCGCCATTTCTCGTTCCGGTGACTGGGGGGTGGCGACCAACTATCTCTCCGTTAGCAGTGCCGAGCGCGAAGCCCTCCGCAGCTGCGGTGATGTTAACTGCACGATTCGGGTATCGTTCCGGGGGTGCGGTGCCGTTGCTGAGCGAGATCGCAGCCTGGCCTGGGGAGTAGCCGCCACATCAGAGCGAGCCACGCAAGAGGCCCTAAATGCCCTAGACGGTCAGGGCGAGATTTTAGCAGACGTGTGCAACCGCAGGTAGTCAATCGTCCCCGTTTGGCAAAATTATTCTGGGGGAGGGGACCGTGCTTGGAACATCAATGTCAAACAGCTGGGCGATCTCCTCGCGGGTTTGATCAAGTTCAGCACTCGATAGGCGGCCAGTGGCGGCATCGTTTACCACCAGAGACTCTTTTTGGCCCTTACCTTTTTCGGTAGCGGTAACGGTGAGGATACCGTTAATATCAAAGTCAAAAGTAACCTCCACCTGAATCGCCCCAGCCGGTTTGGGGGGTAGCCCTTCCACCATAAAAGAGCCCAGGGGAACATTTTCTTTTGCGATCGCATTCTCCCCCTGAAAGACCTCAATCTCCACCTTTTCTTGCCGCTCGCTCGCGGTGCTATAAATCTCGGAGCGCGATGTGGGAATTACTGTGTTGCGCGGAATAATGGTGCTAAACATCCCGGGCATGGCCATGCCTAATCCCGCATCCATCATCACAGCAATCCCCAGGGAGTGGGGCACCACATCCACCAAAATCGACTCTACCTCAGCGCCTGAGAGTACGCCTGCTTGGACGGCTGCCCCCATGGCCACACACAGGTCAGGTTCAAAGCTGCTCAGGGGCACCCCTGGCAAATGCTGCTCCACTAGCCGCTGCACTAGCGGAATCCGCGTGGAGCCGCCCACCAGTACAATCCGATCTAGTTCACTTACCTCCATAGATGCATCACTCAACGCCCGGTCAATGGCTCCCAGGGTTTCTTTGAGCATAGGCGTAATTAAATGCTCAAAATCCTCTCGGGAAATGTCAGTCTCTAGATGTAACGCGGTTGTCCCCTGGCTCACTAAAAAAGGCTCCCGTACCGAGACAAAACCATGCTCGCTAAGCCCGATTTTGGCCTGTTCTGCCGCTTGTAACAGTCGGGCCTGCACGGTGGCATCGGTGGGCACGCTCTCCCCGTGGGTTTGTTGGAATTTATCTATCAAGTGACGCTGCAGCTGCCGGTCAAAATCATCACCCCCCAATCGGTTGTTGCCATGGCTAGCTAGCACTTCGGTGACCTCGCCGGTAATTTCCACAATCGACACATCAAAGGTGCCGCCGCCCAGGTCATACACTATGACGGTTTCAGTTTCATCGCTGCGGTCGTCAAACACCAGGGCCGCAGCGGTGGGCTCATTCAAAATTTGCAAAACCTCCAGTCCGGCGATCTCCCCAGCTTCTTTGGTTGCCTGCCGCTGGGCATCGGTAAAGTAAGCGGGTACCGTAATGACTGCCTGGGTTACCGTCTCTTCAAGCACGGCTTCAGCCTGCTGCTTTAGTGTCTGCAAAATCATGGCTGAAATGGCCTGGGGTGAGTAGGTCTGCTCGCCCAAAATGGCCTCGTAGTCAGTCCCCATCTGACGTTTAATCGACTTAATAGTACGCTCTGGGGCCGCAGCAAACTGCCGGAGGGCGTAGGCCCCCACCAGCAGTTTGCCATCGTTGTCTAACCCGACACAGGACGGTAGCAGCAGCTCATCATCATTGTCAGGAATCACCCAAGGTTGACCACCGTCGAGGGTAGCAACAACAGAGTTCGTGGTACCAAGATCAATGCCAACAATTGCCATAGTTCCAAAATAATAGGAGGGGTTGGTCTTGTATCTGCTCCACATATAGGACCATATATAGGAACAGAGAAATCACATGGGATGGTCATCGTCCATCCCCTTACGAAGGGTGAGAAGACTCTTTGTCAGTTGCGGCTGCAACAATTACTCGGGCATCGCGCAGCACCCGGCCTTGCCAAAGATAGCCTTTCAACACTTCTTTAATCACAGTGTTAGCCGGGGCTGAGGAGGATTCTTGCCCCATGGCATGCATTTGAGTCGGGTCAAATGGTTGACCTAGCACCTCAATCGGCGTCACCTCCTGACGCTGCAGCACATCTAGTAAAGACTGACGAATTAGGGAAACACCGTCGTAAGCACTGTTGATTATGGTGCCGAGTTCAGTTTGGGGGGCCGCTCTCAGCTGAGCGGCTCCTAGTTTTTCCCCGATCAGGCTGTGCCATAGTTTTAACCACCAGGGTATCTGTTTTGGGCTGTGGGGACCGATCGAGCTGGCCTGCTGCGCCTCCTGCCAATGGTCACAGGCACGGTCCAAATCATCGAGCACACCCAGCAGCTCTTCAAATATTTGGGACTGCTGTTTTTGGAGCTGACGGCGCTGGGCAACACGTTCGCGGGGAGACTGGGTCATGGGTTATCGGGAAAGACTGGTGAAAATAAACAGCTTAAAAGGTTAAACGGGTGAGGGTTTTGAGATCAATTTCGACAGCTGCCGTAGCTTGTTCTTTGAGGGTGGCGAGGGTTTGGGGATTGATACTGGCCTCAAGGGGACGGAGCTTAAAGAAATCGTCAATGGTGGTTTTGCTACCGTGGCGTACGGCATCATAGGCAGCGCGAATCGCCTTGAACTCAGCGGGATGGCTATGGGCTGGAAACTCCTTTAGTTTGGCGTGGTAGGCTCGCTTAATTTCCTTGGGGCTAGCGTCGGGGGCAATGCCCAACCGCTCAAAATATTCGTTCATTCTGACTATGTGGGGGTGGGTTGAGCCGGTAAAAAGGCTAGGAAGGCACGGTCTCTATCGTTTTGAGCGTTTTCTTTTTTTAGAGGTTTTAAAACCGGGTGGCGGACCAAAAAAGTCGTCCCCAGCATCGTCGTCAAAACCGCCTATAAATATGGGCATTTCCCCCGCCATGCCAGGCGGCATTTCCATACCCATTTCAGCCATCAGCTCTGGCAACATCTGGGCGAGTAATTCTGGGGGAATATCCTCCCCAAAGGCTTCCTTCGCCATTTTTTGTATTATTTTGAGCATATCTATTGCTGTCGGGTCGCGATCTAAGCGCCCAAAATCTGGCATTACAGTTCGGGTCATAGCTTGAGCCTGTAGCCATTCTTCATGGCGGTATGCCTCCAATGCCTCGGTGTCCTGTAGCCGCCGAGCCAGCTCAAAGCCTTGCTCAGACAGACGCTGATAGTCGGTAGACTTGGGCGGATAGGTGGTAGCCTTAGCCAACAGTAACAGCGGATTTTGGGGATCTTGCCCCAGGGCCTGATCCAGCCAGGGGGTCAGCACATCGGTGGTGATAAACCAGCGAGCCTGTAGCTGTAGCTGGGCCAGGGCACGATGGGGCTGGGCGCTGGCATCCAGATACATAGCTACAGGGGAGATCAACCGATTGGGTTTCTTTTCCTTGACGACCAGGTACACCAGATTGGCCAGACTGGCCTCTGGAACCTCGGTGCCACAGACAATTAGCTGATGCTGGTACTGCGACTGGAGAGCTGCTAGCCCTTTTTTACGTTTGGCATGGAGCACCATCACTAGGCCAATAGCCTGGAGAACAGGCACCTTCTGGGCAGGGCTCAGGGGGGCGAGGAGGGCATCCCACTGTTTAGCTGCCTGGGTTTGTTCCAGGGTGACCCGCTGTTCTTGATTGGGGGTGTCGGTGGCGGCATCTACAAAGATCCTGAGGGCGCGGGTAGCGGGGTCGATGCGGTCGGGGTTAGCTGTCACCTCCGCCAGCATGAAAAAGAATCGGTAGGTCAGGGCTTCTATCCAGAATGGAATATCGGCTTCCACACCAACATCGCCAAAGTTCCCCCCATACTGGCGGCGGATTTCTTTTAGGGTATCCCGATCGTCCGTTTTCTCTAGGCAACCGATCAGCTGCTCGTAAACCTCCGCAGAACGGCATCCCCCTTTGAGCGCCTGGGTAAGCAGGGGAATGGCACTATCCAGTTGATGGCGGGCAGCTGCTAATAGCCCTTGGCGACCGATCACATCGGCGGCATCAGGTGCCAGTTGGAGTGCTGGCTTCAGGGCCTTCTCGGCCTGTCGAAGTTTGTCGAGTTTGGCTAAGTGGTCGTAAATCCAGCAGTGGAGAATGGCTAGGGTGTGACGACGCTGGCTATCGGGCCAGGTAGCTTGAGCCTCTACCCATTGGATTAGCTGTTTGGTCAGGCGGATAGCGGCCTGGTCGGCATCGTTGGCTAGCAGCGCCTGCCGCAGATGCAGGGCCAGCTGCGGATTGTTTAGGGGTGTTGTGATCAACCGCGACCAGAATAGTTCCGCATAGTCTGGTTCATTGGTCGTCATTGCGGCGGCTCCAGCCAGCACCATAATAGGGTCGTGCAGATCTTGCAGTAGCGGAAACGCGGTGAATGTCGTTTTGGGTAAATTGAGCCAGAAATGGGCCGCGCCGTACACATCATCGTCTTGGGTGATCATACGGATTAGTTCTAATACCAGGGCGGCCTGCTTTTGGGGGATGGCCAAAACCTTGAGGTCGACATGGGCTGAGAGATCATGACTAAAGGTGTGGGCCAGCTGGGTTAGCACGAGGCGTGCCATGGCCGGATGCTCGTCTACGTGTGGGGCAAAGGGGGACAAGGTAGACCGGCCAAAGGGAGACTGACGCAGCCCCAGTCTGGGGGCTGCGTCATCGAATTGACGGGCCTGCTGCTGGGCGTAAACGGTCCAAGCAGTGGTGCGATCGCCATGGCTAGCAGGACGTCCCATCTTTTTGAAGTGCTTTAGGGCTGCGGTGGGGTTTTTCTGGTGCAGTGCGATCGCACCCCGCGCCCAGTGGAGGTGGGGCGCATAAAAACGAGCTGCCTTTTTATCCACCAGGGTTTCCACACGGGCTATCTGGTCATTGATTACCAGCAGCTTGAGATAGCATCCACCGTGCTGTTTGGGCAGCTGTTTTGTCTCAAATGCTGTTTCTACAAGTTCTAGGGCGGCTGTATGCTGCTCCTGCTCTAGTAGGCCCTTGGCCAACCAATAATAAATATCGCCGCTGTCATCCTTGCCCTTCAGCTCCAGGGCCTGACGCAAAGACTTTTCTGCCTTTCTATAGTTTCCTTGCTCAATATCATTACGCCCCCAGGCCAGTAAGATTTCAAACTCAGTGGTGGAAATCTTATCGGCGTTAGACGTTTTCTGCGCCTGTTTTAGCTTTGTGAGAGCCTTTTGATAGTGGCCTTGGGCCAGCAGCTGCTCAATTTGCTGCTCCACTGGGCGAGCTGAAATGCTTGATAGCTGCCTAAAAGTTTGCTTAGATTGACGTCTAGCCAAAGGGCACCTCCTAGCTTCTGATACTGTAAAACCCAGGGCTGCTTCTAGCAGATGATCAGCTCCCTCTACTAAAGCCATCAGGGAGCTATCAACCGGCTAGTGCTAAGCCTACTACTGCTGAATGGTATTCAGCATAGTTGAACATTCCAGCTAGAAGACGCATCGTAATATCCTTTTTACGGATGTCTATCTAGGCACAGCGCCGATTAATCAGCCTGATGCTGTCTGGCAGGGACCACCAGCGGATAAAAAAATCTCTGACATACGGCTATGCCAGAGATTTTTCCTTGCGCTGGAATGTTAGAAATCGCTCAGACGACGCTTCAGAATCCGGCGCTTAAGACAGTTTTGCCACCAGCTGTGTTTCTGGGGCCGGGAGCCGACCCATCGGCATCGGCAGCGACTCCAAAGAAACCGGCTCTAGGGCGACCTTTAGATCTGAGCCACCAATGTTAGCCATCTCTTGAAACGGTGATTCCGCTAAAAAACATGATTTCCAAGCGGATTGAACAGATACGCCCAGCTGTGAACAGTCACCCCCACGGCGACCAACGGGGGTATAAAATCGGCAGGCACCGCATCGAACAACGTCACACTTTTTCACGTTCATGTTTTTCAAAGAGATTGTCTAAAAGCCTCTGTAGCTTCATTGTGAGCTAATTCCTAAAGAAAACCTACCATAATAAAAATGTTAAAAGCTTGATACACCAAGCCTCAGAACCCGATCGGTCGACCAAAGTTAATTAATGTTTTCTTTATATTTAATTCAAATAAATCAATACAGTTTTGAGTAACTGGGATCATCTGACAGTAGGCGATCCCTGAAACTACTAAATCGAAAATCAAACAGAAGTTTAGTGGAAAATACTCAAAATTTGACTGTACAAAACTAAACCTAATGTTTAGATTCTATTGCCAGGTTTTAGTAATGCAGGGGGCACACATACCCCATCTAGCAAGTTCTCCAGGGGGGCAAGAGCACTGGCATTCTGGACAAATTTCCTGTAGTTTTTGCTGTTTTTTCTTAACAGCTACCCACAGTTTGTAGGCTTCCTCAGGTGTTTTGGACTGTTCTTGTTTAGGGGCTACTGTTTCCCCGATATAGCTGGGGTGAGCCTTGAGCCAGTCGCTTGCAGGCTGCTGCTTACGTAGGGGTTTGGTATGCCACTGAGCGCTGGAAAAGCGAATATCATTCAGCGGTATTGCCAGCTGACGGTTCAGTTTGTGAAGAATACGACGGCGCTCCAGGGTCAGGGTTTGAGCCCAAGAGGCATTGGCGACCGTAACCTGCAGCACATGGCGCTGGATACTCGCAGGCTTAGTATGGCGAGCCACGGCATAGCCCACGGCTTTGGGCCAATGTTCAACCACCTGTTGAAACTGACGGCGGGCTTGCCATTCGGGGTGGGCTTCGATATTGGTGATTAGCGATCGCAACCCCGAAAATCCCATCTCAACCTCTTACCCTATTGATTAGAATTGACTGGGCGCGCCATCCCTTTGGCCAAAGCCGACAACCCTTGAGCAACGTGCTAACGTATGGTCTATCAGTGCTCTACCGCTGCCCCGACTCACTTATATTAATTTAGCTTAGCTGTGTCCCATGGCTTCTTCTGCAGACAACGAACCCGCTTCCATCCCGCCTAGACCCGGAGCAAATCCTAAAACCCAGATTGCCCCGCAGTTAGAGGATGTTCTGCGCAATCTTAATGTCAACCTTGAGGATGAGCTTGTCCGCTACCGCCGCCAAAGCCATGGCCGGGTGCCGCCACCGCCGCCGCCACGTCGGGCCCCCCAGCGTCAGTCCCTGGATTTGATTTCTGTATCAGCGTCTTCTTCTCCCAATGTTCCTGCTGGCGAGACCGTGTCCGAGGGTCGGCAGCTACCCACACCACCGCCGCCGCCGCCGAATCCTTTTCTAAAGCAGACGGCCGAGCCGCCAGAGGCTGAGCTGCCAGAGGCTAATCTGTCAGGTGAGCCGAGCGCTCCAGTGGAGCCTGACCTGGCTGAAGCGGCCGCCACAGAGCTGTCCGTACCCTCAAGTGAAACGGTGCCAGAGGGTTATCTAGAGTCCTCAGAAGAATTACTCAAAAGCATCGCCGACCAGTCGACTGAGTCTGGGCCTGAACCCTATTCCCCCGAACGTAAGAGCTACGGCTTACTAAAGCTGGCGGGCCTGATTTTGGTCGTGTTGGGTGGCATTGGTGTGGGGGTTGCCATCACCTATCCGTCACAGCTTCAAAGTTTGCGATCGCGGCTTTGGCCCACCACACCGGAGGGTACCGTTGATGAAAACGCTGCTTCCCCCGAGACCCCCGACTCCTCCTCGGAAACGGCAGCGGCCGATCCAGACACGTCAGACTTTGACCCTCCTGGCCCCGATCTTTCCACCCGAGAGTTCGTAGAGCTTGATTTAGAGAGTCTGAGTACCTTGGAAATTGAGGGCAATGATGGTAGCAGCGGTACGGCTCTTCCCGCCCCTGGCCAGACCGCGCCAACGCAGCAGCTACCCCCTCCCACGGCGACGCCCACACCCTCGGGCCAACCGGCTCAGCCCGTCGTCGGGGCCAATGGGACTGCCGAGACCCCCGATGCGGCTGAGGCACCAGCTGGGGCGGCTGGGGTTACCCCTGGGACGACAGCTGGGGCCGCCACCGGGTCGAACTTCTATGTCGTCACTAGCTACACCGGCGATGCCTCCCTGGATCAGGCTCGCGAGCTAGTTCCCGATGCCTTTGTGCGCAACTTTAATGCGGGGGCGCGTATCCAACTGGCAGCCTTTGACAATCGCGCCCAGGCCGAAGACCAGGTGGCGTTTTTAACCCAGCAAGGGGCCGCCGTAGAACTCTTTGGCCCCACGAACGAATAGGCCCCCTGCTATGCTAAATTCAGCGGTCATCGCTCTTCTCAACTGCCAAGCCAAAAAACTATGGGATTGCTAGATCGCCTCTTGCGAGTGGCGCGCGCCAGCCTAAATGACACCCTCAGCGGGGCAGACGATCCAGAAAAGCTGCTGGAACAAACCACCGCCGACATGCAGGAAAATTTGCTGCAGCTGCGGCAGGCGGTTGCGGTTGCGATCGCCACCCAAAAGCGCAGTGAGCGCCAGTATGACCAGGCCCACACCCGGGCTCGCGAATTCTACAACCGGGCCCAAAGCGCCCTAGAAAAAGGAAATGAGGCCCTGGCTCGTGAGGCCCTAGACCGTCGCCAAAGTTATTTAGAAACGGCCAAGGCCCTTGAGGGGCAGCTGGCGCAGCAGCAAAGCAGCGTCCAAAAGCTAAAGGCCAACATGCGCACCCTGGAGAGCAAAATTTCCCAGGCCCGTACCCAAAAGGATATGTACATTGCCCGGGCTCGCTCTGCTAAAGCCAGCCAAAAGCTTAATGAAATGATGACCCAGGTCAACGGGGGTACCTTTGACCACATCGAAGACAAGATTTTGGCTATGGAAGCCAAGGCCGAAGCCGCCGCAGAGATCAGTCAGCTCAGTCAGGATCCCTTAGAAGAAAGGTTTTCAGCCCTGGAGTCAGCTTCAACTCCACAGCAAACCAAAGTAGATGCTGAGCTAGCCGCTATGAAAGCCCGTCTTCAGCTACCTGAGGGCTAAATTAATATTTGAGAAACGTTCCATAGAACGTCTGTATGCCTACCCGATAATGGTGGGAGTCATTAACTTTGTTTTCCTGCCATCCTACTCAAACAACGTTTGCCGATTATTTAGCTGCCTGTAAACCGGCAACGTAAAGTGAAACGTACTGCCCTGCTGAAGTATCGAATCCACCCAGAGTTGACCATAGTGCGCCCTAACAATCCGCAAACACATCGCCAGCCCTAAGCCATAGCCATCCTGGGACTGGTCTCGCTGTAGCCGAAAACTCTCTTCAAAAATGCGAGCCTGTTTATCTGCAGGGATACCCGGCCCGGTATCTTGAACACTGACCTGCACCTTTTGGGTGGTCCGGTGTAGCGCTGTAATCATCACTTTCCCCCCCATCGGCGTATACTTCATCGCATTATCCAAAAGATTTACAATCACACGACGCACCTGATTGATATCAGCATGCACCAGGGGCAGGTCCTTCGGAATATCAAGGTGAATTACTTGCTCTTTATCTTCAACCCTGGTGTGCAAAGATTCCACCACCTCCTGGCAGAGCGCTTGCAAGTTCAGCTCTCTCGGAAAAATCTGTAGGTCAACGCTGGGGCCATGGGCTGCCTGCAAAATATCTGTAATCATCCGATCGATGGAGCGAATCTGCGTCTTTGCATTCCGCAGTAGCTGCACCGTTAGCTCAGGTCGAAACCGACTGCGGCGTTCCTCGTCCGCATCGTATCCCATCTCCAAGGTTTCAATCGCAATCGAGGCCGCCGTCAGGGGATTGCGCAGATCGTGGGCCAGCATGGCAATAATACGATCCTTGAACTCCAATTTGGCATTGGCCTCGGCATTGAGCTGCTTTAGCCGAAAGATTTCATCGGATAGATTAATAATTTCTGTCGATTGCGCAATGGATGCATCCTCTGAGGTGTGGCGATCGCCGCTGGCAGGTTCGTCTGCAGCTTCCGCTTGCCACCGCAACCACCAATAGTCGATTTGGGAAATGATATCGCTGCCTGTCAGGGTTTGACGTCCCGCTGCCGAAATCTTGATTAGCGTAGGGGTGACCACTAGCCTAAAGTGCTCAGCCAAATAGGGCTGCTCACTCACATCAACCACCTCTAAAACCGGAGGAATGTCGCTTTCTAGCCCCTCAATATGCTGACGAATTTGGCGAACCTGCTCAGCAGAACTTGGCCGTTTATCAATAAACAGCAGTAGCTTTAGCGGCACTTCAAGGGACGGCATAGATGAACGTGTGACTCCTGCTCAGCGATACGAGATATCCAATGGCTAGGTGCCTTACTAGCTAGTCATTCTTTTAGACTACATCGTTCCAACGTTGGATATCGGTAGCTCCACCAAAGAATTATGCAGACTTCCCCGGGTGCTCAGTGATATTACGCACTCTATGCCAGTTGCAAAACTCGCCTATGCGGAATCAAAAGCCACGGTGTTGTAGAGGAGTATATAGGCGAGTAATCAACCTAATTTTGGCCGCAGTCATTAAAGAGATATTAAAGGGCCAACCCTAAATCAAGTTCATAGTGAACTTCTCATCTACAGTGAGATATAGAGTTTGCTTATGATTGCATCCAGTTATTCGTTAGCGGTACTCGGTAGACACAGTGAGGCGCGGTGGTCATGGAAGTTCCAGCAGTTATTCAACGTCACATTCATCAGCAAGGTAGTCAAAAACGCTTAGGCGAGCGTGTTATCAAAACAGGTGCTTTGCTGTTGGGAGCTGCAACGTTGCTGGCTGCTCAAACTGCCCAGGCTGGCATTGGCACCCAGAGCGCCCCCTCTAATGCTGTGACGGTTCATCCTCTCCTGGCCCAATCTGCTCCCGCTGTATCCGAGCAGCTTGCCAACGGCGTTTATCTCTTTGGAGAAAAGCCCCTACCCGACCAGCTGCAAACCGCGTATATGATCTTTGAAGCTCGTGCCGGACAGGTCGTGGGGGCATTCTATTCCCCCCATTCCTCCTTTGACTGCTTCCACGGAAATATAGAAAACACCCAGCTTTCCTTAGCGATTACAGAAACCTACTCCCAAGAAGAATACGCTTACACCCTAAATCTAGAAGATACGGCCATTGCCGGTACGGGCGGGAGCCAGTTCGCCATCGAAGGCTTCCACCAGATTGATGCCGTCAGTGATAACGATCTGCGCATGCTAAACACCTGTCAAGCCCACTACAGCCGGATGATTTAGAGCCGGGTGATTTAGATTGGGCGATTCGTTCAATCAGCTACAGTTTTTGACGGCTACCTCATTTATTTTCCTAGTAGTTTTAGTTAACTAACCTGTTAACGTAATCCAATGCCTTGGCTATTTGCTAAGGCATTGGATTATCTTGGTAAGTGAGAATCATTAACTTCCCTGGTGGTCGTAGGTGTGAACGCAGCAGAACAAGCCCGCAGCATTGAATATGCAAGTAAAATAGCGGCTACTGTCGGTGCCTTTAAAGGACAGCTTCCCGACTTACGCTCTGATCTTAAACCTTGGGCCAACGATCCCGACACTAGAGATCTGGTCGATCCTGACTCCATCGACATTGGCTTTCATTTCCCTGGTTTTAGCCGCTCGTTTAACTGTCGTAGCTTACTGGTACAGATTCGTCTACATTCGGTTCCAGCTGATACGTTGCCAGTCGACACCGTGGCTAATGTTGTCAAAGTAGTCGGTGTTGAGGTGGTGGGCTTTAATCACCATGGCCAGCAGTGGCATCTTTCAACCATCAACCAATGGCAGTTTGAGGGGGTGGCTCCTCCTAAAGAAACTGCCGGAGAAAAAATCAAAGTCTGCTGTCGGCAAATTTTTCAGGTGTTTAATCCACAGTCCAATACCTAACGCATTGCAAACTCCTCTCGCAGCCGATGAGCTGCAAAATTGATGATCTACAAAATTTAAGATGCGTTTGTCCGGGGCAGTAGGATGGTTGAAGACACTCCGACCCTGCCACTCATCTCAATGAAGACAGTTATTCCCGTTGAGCTGCCCCAAACCCAATACGATGTCAAAATCGCCACCGACGGATTGCAATACCTTGGCTCCTGGCTTGCCGCCACGGGCAGACAAGGTAAGGTGCTGCTGGTCTCCAACCCCGTCATCTTCAAGCATTATGGCGAAACCGCATTAAATTCTTTAGCTGGGGCGGGTTTTGACGTTTGCCAGTGCATTTTGCCCCCTGGCGAACGATACAAAACCTTGCGCTCCATCGAAAAAATCCACAATGTCGCCTTTGAAAACCGCTTAGAGCGTAGCTCCACCATGGTGGCGCTTGGCGGTGGTGTCATCGGCGACATGACCGGCTTTGCGGCGGCTACCTGGCTACGGGGTATTGCCGTTGTTCAGGTGCCCACATCCCTGCTGGCCATGGTGGACGCTTCCATCGGGGGCAAAACCGGCGTCAACCATCCCCAGGGCAAAAACCTGATTGGTGCATTTCACCAGCCTAGGTTGGTCCTGATCGATCCCAATGTGCTTGCCACGCTCCCCGGCCGAGAGTTTCGCGCGGGCATGGCTGAAGTAATTAAGTACGGCATTATTTGGAATCCTGAACTGTTTGACCAGCTAGAGCAAGCCAAACGTCTGGACCAGATGCGCTATGTCGGTAACGAGCTGATCCACGCTATGCTCGAGCACTCCTGTCAGGCCAAGGCGGATGTTGTGAGTCAAGATGAAAAAGAAGCCGGTCTGCGGGCAATTTTGAACTATGGTCACACCGTTGGCCATGCGGTGGAAAGTCTGACGGGGTATAAGCTGGTCAACCATGGGGAGGCCGTGGGCATTGGTATGGTAGCAGCAGGTGCGATCGCAACCGCCCTCAACCATTGGCCCCAAACCGCCACCGACCGCCAGCTCAACCTGATCAAAAAAGCAGGTCTCCCCACCCAGCTTCCAGAAAGCATCAGTATCGACGACATCTTAGTTACCCTCCGCAGCGACAAAAAAGTCAAATCCGGCAAAGTCCGCTTTGTTCTTCCCAAACGCATCGGCGAAGCCTTCGTCACCGACCAGGTTACAGACGACATCATCCGCAGTGTGTTGGAGAAGATGTTTTAGGGAATGGGGAATGGGGAATGGGGAAGAGAGCAAACCATAGCGCCTTCATCCCAGATAAACTAGGTCTACAAACAAAGCCCAAGAGCAAACTACTCGTTTACGGTGCGTAGCGAATGCGGAGCAGCGTAATCCCCTTTGCCGTACCCCCCCCTTCATCCAAATTATTGTCATGAACGATCCCCCTGTCGGGGGGCGTGGGGGAGTCTAGGCCCCCACGAATGGAGGGTTTCAGGGAGGCAAGCCCTGAGCAACCCACTCCGCCACCAAACCTACCAAATCCCACAACCAAAAACCTTATCCAGGGCAGCCACAAGGGCAGCCCTTACCAAACCATCACCATGCAAACAAAAGCAAACCTAACCAATCTCGAATTCCCCACCCGCACCGCTACCGTCACCCGCACCACCAAAGAAACCGATGTCACCGTCACCATCAACGTCGACGGCCAGGGTAACTGCAACGCCAACACCGGCATCCCCTTCCTCGATCACATGCTCCACCAAATTGCCTCCCACGGACTCTTCGATCTCGATATCCAAGCCAAAGGCGACCTCGAAATCGACGACCACCACACCAACGAAGACGTCGGCATCACCTTGGGTATGGCCCTCCATCAGGCCCTTGGTAACCGTAAAGGCATCGTCCGCTTTGGCCACTTTGTCGCCCCCCTAGACGAATCCATCATTCAAGTATCCCTAGATTTCTCCGGTCGCCCCTACCTCGCCTACGGTCTTGAAATTCCCACCCAGCGCGTCGGCACCTACGACACCCAGCTGGTACGCGAATTCTTTATGGCCGTCGTCCACCACAGCCTCATGACCCTGCACATCCGTCAGCTTGACGGCATCAACTCCCACCACATTATCGAAGCCACCTTTAAAGCCTTTGCCCGCGCCATGCGCATGGCCACCGAAGTGGATCCCCGTCGCGCCCATGCAATTCCCAGTTCTAAAGGTGTTTTACAGGTCTAGGTGGCAGGCCCACACAACCATTAGATAAGCTAAGTACAAAGGTACCTAAACCCCAAAGCCGGAGAATGCTATGACAGCCATACTCCCCAACACTACAAAAAAAGAAATTGTTTATCCCGCAGGAGATGGCACGCCAGTGGCGGAGACCTACGACCACCTATATGCCCTCTTTGTCACCCTTGAAGTGCTACGCCAGTATTTGCGCGGCCAGCAAGCCACGGTTTTGGGTAATCAGTTTCTGTACTACGCCCAGGGGCTACCCAATCTCAGGATCGCTCCTGACGTTATGGTCATTTTTGATGTCGAGCCCGGTGGTCGAGACAGCTATAAGGTTTGGGAGGAAGGATCGGTTCCAGCCGTGATTTTTGAAATGACCTCCAAAGGAACTCGCCAAAAAGATGAAGTCAGTAAGTACGAACTCTATGAAGCCATGGGAGTGCTGGAATACTGGCAGTTTGATCCAAAGGCAGAATGGATCACCGAAGGTCTGCGAGGCTACCGTCTAGAAAACGAGACCTATGTGCCGATTACTGATGGCATCAGCCAGGTGCTGGACCTACGGCTATTGGTAGCAGGTACCCTGATTGAGTTTTACGACCTTAAGACCGAACAGAAGCTCCTCATTCCTGAAGAACAGCGAGAACGGGCTGACCAAGAAGC
>JBCDJC010000087.1:0-19548 GCA_038748225.1 Cyanobacteria bacterium P01_H01_bin.26
GGGCAGGAAGAGTTGCGAACCCAGTTAGCCATGCTAGGACACCGGAGTGAAAAAACGGGCGGCTTCTTGAGCGTCTCAGATGCGTATAGCGAATTGGGCTACGAGACCCCCGAAGCCCTGCGCCGTGCAATCAGGGCGGGGCATTTCAGATCAGGAACCGAGGCCGTAAAGCTACATGGCGATTCTGGCCCCTGGCGGCTGGACGTAGCGGCCATTCGATCGCGACTACAGAAAGAACAGCAATTACGGAGGGTCTGTTGATGAAAACTCAAGGGCTATGGGTTGTTGCTCACCCTCAAGTTAGGGGAGTGAAACACGAGATCAGGGTTACCCAGGGTTTGTTCGCCGTCGTGGCTGTCTCGGCCAAAGACCATTTAGCAAAGCGAGGGGTCAAGCCTGCTGGCCATACAAAATTGGTAAAAATCGCCCACTGTGTTGCCCTGCTCCAAGGGACTCCGGCCATAGAACGAAGCTGGAAATTTCAGAATGTCTCGGCCGACGGGGCAGTCGGCCGAGACATTCTGAAGCGCTGCTGGAATGACTACATGGCTCAGCGCGATGGAGTTGTGCAGCTGGAAATAGACGCATTCTCTGATGAGGTAGGGAGCGGTAACGATGAGCACCCACCCACCCACTGAATGCACAGACCTAAGACGGCTAGCCAAGGTGGTTGAACCTAGCGATATCGAGAAGTCTGTTGCCTGGTACGAAGCGAATCGGGGTGCGATCGCCAGCGCTCTTCCGCTAGAGCATCAGGGGGTAGGGTTCACCGTCAGATGGCTGGAAAATATGGATCATCGGATTCTATCGCAATGGAGAGAGGGTCGGTTGTCTATGACCCTGGCGGAGGCCTACATCTATGCGGCGTTGACTAAACTCTTTAAGGCGATGAAAGAGGCTCAGGCTATCTGAATTAAGGCGGCATGGGCCTGTCTACTCTTGCCAAAGCCCTCTCAACAGCTGCATCAACAGCTGCATCACCAAGCCATCGCTGATAAACCCTCAAATGCACGTCGGGGCTGTGACCCATCAGCCTGGCCCCGACGGTCTCACTCAACCCAAAAAGAACATGCACTCGCACAGCGTAAGCATGACGCAAGTCATAGGGGACAAATGGCATTTTGTGAGTTTTCCTGAGATGCCCATGGACAAAATTTCCAAGCCTGCCATCGTGGTGAGCTTTCTGAGTATTTAGTTGTGGGACCTCTCCGCCCAGCCCCCACTGGTCGACCCATTCTGGATAGAAGGGCTTGACAAGCCTACCACCGGTTTTGCCGGAGCTAACCCGAAACTGACCATCGTCCTGTAGTTGGCCAAGAAAAACCTCGTGTGGCCGCAGTCCATAGGTCGCAATCAGTCCGGCCACTCTACGCCAAAGAGGATTACGAATATGGTCTCCGCCGCACCACTCAGCTATCAGCTCATCAGAAGGCAGCTTTCTAGATTTTTGTGATGCCCGCCCGTACTTGCCCTGATACTTGAGTAAGTCAACTTCAACGCCTGCATATTCAGCAAATGTCTGCAGTCTGGCGCAAATCAGCTTACGTGTAGCCGTTTCCCTGGGCTTCCCCAAGACCGCCTCGATCAGCGCCTCTGGTGTCAGCGGCGCATCCCAGTCCAGCGCCCGGAAATACTTAAGCCAGCCATCCTCCCAGGTCCGATCCTTTAAGGAGTTTTCAGCGCGATAATCCACCTCGAATCTAGAAATCCACTGACCAATACTACGCCGCCCCTGTTTTGTCCGCGTACCGTGGTCGGCCCACTCAAACTCCTTGGTCACCAATTTGGCCCCAAGGACGACCGCCTCGGCTTGCGCCCGCTTGATGCCAACACGGCTAACCGGCAAGCCTGATGCAATTTTCTGCTGATAGGGCTTAGCCCGTTTACTTCCAGGCTTAGGCGGAAACGTTCCCTGGAAGTAAATGCGATCGCCAACCCTTATTAGACTGACCTTGGCCCGTGCCGACTTGAGATAGGTGTTCGCCTCTATCAGCAGACCTGCAATCTCAGTCTCAGTTAGCGCGGCCCTGGACATGCTTAAAACTAGGATTAATTTATTCGAATATAGTCAGATATTTTCGAATACGCAAAAGCGGATTAGATGCTAAACTCAGCGCCTGAAGCCCTTGCTTGATCGGAGTAACAGCGCATTCAGCACTTTTATCTTTTGTTCTAAGCAAAAATTCAGCAAGCTACTGTTCAATAGCAGCTATGGAGGTCAACCTTCGTGGCTGTCCTGTGTAAGTTTATCCGTCCACCTAAATATCAACTCACCATACACTATGGTTCAGTCCCAACCTGTCCTAAAGACACTGCCCAGTTTTGAGACCGCATTGGGTCAGCCCCTAGCTAAGACTTCCATCAGTGTTTTACAGGTCAACCTAGGCCGTAAGTGCAACCTCAGCTGTACCCACTGCCATGTAGAAGCTGGACCCCACCGGACTGAAGAGCTCTCCCCTGAGGTGTGCGATCGCATCGTGGAAATCATCCACCGTTTTCCCCAGATTCAAACCGTAGATCTAACCGGTGGCGCCCCCGAGATGAACTATGGCTTTCGACCGATCGTGGAGGCTGCTCGCAGCGAAGGGAAAGAAGTAATTGTGCGCTCAAATCTGACAATCTTTTTTGAGCCTGGGTACGAGGATTTACCCGACTACTTTGCACAACATCAGCTGCGGGTAGTGGCGTCACTCCCCTGCTATCTGGAGGATAACGTCGACAAAGTGCGCGGTCAGGGAGTGTATAAAGACTCCATCGAGGCACTAAAACTACTCAACCAAAAAGGCTATGGCCAGGATCCAAATCTAATGGTTGATTTGGTTTACAATCCACCCGTGCCAACGTCTAAAGATTTTTCCCTCACACCGGAGCAGGCAGGGTTAGAACGAGCCTATCGAACCTATCTCAGCGAACATTTTGACATTCAGTTCAACCATCTATTTACCATCACCAATTTACCCATTGGTCGCACTAAGTTTCACCTGAACCATCGCCAGCTCCATGGTCCCTACCTCCAGTTTTTGGCCGAGCATCACAATGCTGACACGGTGGACTATTTGATGTGTCGAAATGAGCTATCCATAGACTATCTTGGCCAGGTATATGACTGCGACTTTAACCAGATGGAGGGTCTTCCCGCTCTAGATGCCCAGGGACAAACGATCACGGTTAAGTCTTTGCTTGACCGTGGCACCTTAAACGTAGTTGAGCATGTGCAAACGCGGCCCTACTGTTACGGCTGTACGGCTGGAAGCGGTTCTAGCTGCGGGGGCTCTCTGGTTTAGGGCGGAATTTTTTCCCGGGGATGATGTTTTTGTCACGATGAAATCACAGGAGTATCGTTTATGAGACGTTTTAGAAAAGGTCCTGGCACCAAGCCAGGCAATCTATCAAAGTTTATTCAGCTTATGTCCTTTGCTTTGGCCAGTATGGTGCTGCTAACGGCAGCCCCCGCCATGGCGCAAGAAGCCGGTGGCGGCATCCAAGGTGCGCTACAAAATGCTCTCAACTGGATTGACAGTTTGGGACCGGTGGCACCGATTGTTTTTATTGTGATGTATATCATCATTACCATATCGTTTTTACCTGCGTCGGTAGTGACCCTGGGGGCGGGGGCCGTCTTTGGCATTGTCAAGGGCGTCATTTTTGTTTTTATCGGGGCTATGCTGGGGGCGACGGCGGCCTTTTTAATCGGTCGCTATTTGGCCCGTGACTGGGTATCCCAAAAAGTATCGGGTAACCGCATCTTTAAGGCCATTTACGACGCGATTGAAAAAGAGGGTCGTAAAATCATCTTTTTGGTGCGACTTTCCCCAGCCTTTCCGTTTAACTTACTGAACTATGGTCTGGGACTAACAAACGTTTCCCTAACCGACTATGTGCTCGGTACGGTGGGCATTTTGCCGGGGACAATTCTGTACGTTTATCTGGGTGGAGTTGTTGGTAGTGCCGCATCAGGACAAGAGAGATCCCCAGCTGAATGGGCTTTCTTAGTGGTTGGATTAGTGGCCACATTTGCCGTGGTCTTTATTGTTACCAAAGTCGCCCGCAAGTCTCTTCAAGAGTCCATCCCTGAAACCGCTCAGCCTGCATCGTCTGAGTCTTAAGGGTTTTCTAGTAAAACCGATCTTGATACCAAGCTCCCTGCTCAAAAAGCACCAGGTTCTTCCAAACGACATAGGGAAGGTCCTCCCTAAAGTATTGGCAAATACCGCAGCTGCTTTTTAGGGAGGGAGCTTTTCAGCTGTTACCATATCCGTAGGTATTCTTAATACCTGCTTAATTATTAGCTTGTTCTGCCTTTACCCGCGCTTTTATCGTCATGGTCCGAAAAAAACACGTTTGGGGTCTGTTGGCTGCGGCAGCTGTGCTTCCTTTCGGTTGGCGATTTACCCAGGTTCTATTTGACCACCAGGCCCTGATGGAGCTAATTTACAGCGCTGGCAACTGGCGAGTTGCTGTCTTTCTAGGTGCACACACCGTGGCCGCTGCCGTGGGCATACCGGGAACAGTCCTTGTCGTATTGGGAGGCGCACTATTTGGCCTGCTCTGGGGTACTTTGTGGTCCGTTATTGGAGCTACCGGTGGGGCCATAGTGGCATTCTGGCTGGCCCGCTATTTATTTCACGGGTGGTTTGAACGACGCTTTAGCCAGCACCCTCGATTTAAGGGCATATTTGAGCGCTTGGACCATACCATGCAGAGCCAGGCACTATCCTGTGTTTTGGCGGTAAGGTTTGCCCCCATTTCACCTTTTAACGTCATCAACTTTCTATTTGGTCTAACAAACATTCCCATGACCTCCTACGCTGTCGGTACTCTGATTGGGATTATCCCCGGTACGATGGTCTACACATGGCTGGGAGTCACCGGGGTGGGGGCATTGCGCAACGGTGACTGGTGGCCCGTTGTTGTCTGTCTGAGTTTGCTAACGGGGCTGTCACTGATGCCGGTTTTTGCTCAAAAGTATCGCCAGAACCAGCTGCCCTAGCTAGGGTGCAGAGCTTGATTCCGCCCCCATCTACCCACAGTCTTAAGCAAAGCACAGTAGGATAGGCCCACATTGATGGGATAGCGGACGGTGTTAAGGCGATTTTTGAATCATAATAAGCGCGTAGACAGCCTCAGGCCCTTTAAACGTCAGCGACCGGGGTGGAATATTGGCAGATTTGTGCTCAGCTTGCTGCTGTGCGTAGCCTTTAGTCTGGGGGTAGTTACGGCCCCAGACCCCGCTGCCCAGGGAACCAAGGATCAAGAGAGTACGGTCCAACCCGAAGAGATTACGACAGCAACGGTGGTAGTAGATGACCACAGCCTGTTTGAAGTGGCGGGAACTCCAGACCTAACAGCTAGACAGAGAGCCCAGGCCATCAATACAGATTTGGCGGAGCTGGCGGACTCTAGCGAACCGCTGGCAGTGATTGTGGATGGGTCTGACTATACGCCGATTATCTACAACGGATTTGGACAAGTAACTAGACGCCAGCTTTTGTCGGTGACAGCCAACGATCTGCGCGCCGAGCAGCCTGAGGTTAACGTTCAAAAGGAAACCCTAGAACGCCAGGCCAGGGAATGGGCTGGTTTGATTGAGCAGCGTTTAACCCAGGCTCGACTAGAGCGCAGCGGTGACTACATGCTGCGGGCGATCATTATCTCCTGTGTTGTTTTATTGGGGGCGCTGACACTCCATTATTTGCTGGGCTATCTCTGGCGGCGCTACATTCTGGCGCTGTTGCCGGTCACCACTGCTCCACCACAGCCTGGGAATACAGGATTAACCCGACCCCAGTTTTCACTGGCCCGGTTTAGTGCGGGGCTAGCCCTGCTGGCGCTGCGGGCGGGCCTCTGGCTAGCAGCGCTGCTGTTTGTGGTCAAACGGTTTCGAGTCACCCGCGCCTGGGCCAATCGGCTACAGGAATTGCTGGTGGCTACCTTTGTGCGTGAGTCGCTCCCCCTGGGGGAAACCAACCTGTCAATTGCTGATATTGTCGCCCTGCTGGTGTGGCTGGGGGGACTGATTTTGCTGGCGCGGATGGCGACCAATGTGTTGCGATCGCGCCTGCTGCAAACCTCCGGTCTCAGCCTCGGCATGCAGGCCGCCATTGCTATCCTGGCGCGCTACGCCATTTTATTTGTCGGCGTCATTGCTGTTTTGCAGCTGTGGGGAATCGATCTCAGCTCCCTGACGCTGCTAGCCAGTGCCCTGGGTGTGGGACTTGGCCTGGGCCTGCAAAACATTGCCAAGGATGTTAGCAGCGGTCTGGTGCTGGTATTTGAGCGTCCTATCCAGGTGGGGGATTTTATTGAACTGGGGGATCAAATGGGTGTGGTGGATCGCATTGGCCCCCGCAGCACAGATATCCGCACCCTAGACCAGGTGTCGATTATTGTGCCCAACTCACGGTTTTTAGAGCAGGATGTAATCAACTGGAGTCACCGCAATCCCCTTTCCCGCATCCATATCCCTGTTGGGGTGGCCTATGGCAGCAATCCAGATAAAGTCAGATCCGTACTGCTGGAGGTGGGACGCGAGCACCCCGACGTGCTGGCAGCCCCATCACCGGAGGTTTTTTTAATCGGGTTTGGAGACAGCTCCCTAGACTTTAAGCTGCTGGTATGGATTCGCAAACCTCAGCAACATCTCAAAATTCAAAGTGATTTAAATTTTGCAATTACCACCGCCTTTCGCCAGAACGGTATTGAAATTCCCTTTCCCCAAAGGGATGTACACATCGCCCAGGTGCCGCTTCCAGTAACGCTATCCGAGGACAGTTTGAGCCAGCTAGGCCAGAGGACAGATAACCACACGGTGAACATCAAACAGGAGTAGGACCGGACGCCATTGATTATGTATCCCTGATTTCTTTTGAGCAGCGCAGTTTGCCCTATGATATGCTTATATGAAAAATGTGAACTTTTATAAAGTATCTGCTTGCATGGGCAAAGTCTTTTAGAACCTGTTTTTTGAATGTCAGGCAGACACAGTTAAAAATTAGGTGTTGTTCTCCACGGATGCAGCACTTTGTTAGCAAGCCACGCATATTCTCTGTCAGTGTCCCGTGTCTGATGGAACCTGGGTTTTGGCTTTTCACTGTAACCCGAACAACAGATTTATGGCGATGGGCACGACACTTTACGGCAGATGGCCTGTCTGTGGTTTGACAGATCGTGATGGTTTGTTTGAATTTGTTTTCTTCTCTTCAGCCGTGGTAAGGCGGCTGAAGATATGACTTGAGGTTTACCCAGTATGAATTGGTTGATGCGTGTGGAAAAGTGGTGCCTTTGGGGCCACATTCTCTCGATGGCGTTTGGTTTGGCAGGGCTACTTTGGGTGATGCCCCACCCGGAGATTTTGGACTATTTACCAGCGGGTCCCACCCTCTACGGCTGGAGCCTGGCGGGCGGTGGCGTCGCCTATATCCTGATGGGGGTCGTGGCCGTTTCTCTCTACAGCTACCGGACCATTGGGCTGAGAGCGCTGGCCACATTTTTGATACCGGCTATCGGGGTGTCCCTAGCAAGCGAGCTGCTGGGAACAAGCACGGGTTTACCCTTTGGCGACTACAGCTACCTCAGCGGATTGGGGTACAAGATTGCCGGACTGGTGCCGTTTACGATTCCCCTGTCTTGGTTTTATTTAGGGATCTCTTGCTACCTGCTGGCGCGGGGTGGCCTGCTGAGGGCAGGGGTCTCTAGCCTCTGGCATTTGCCAGCCCTAGCCACCGGAGCACTCCTTTTGATGTCCTGGGATTTTGTGCTGGATCCGGCCATGAGTCAGACGGCCATGCCATTTTGGTATTGGCACAGACCTGGGGCCTTTTTTGGCATGCCATACCAGAACTTTGCAGGCTGGTTTTTGACCGGACTTACCTTTATGGCACTGGCGGCGGTTCTCTGGCGGAAAAATACCCGCGTCACCGGGCTGACTCGAGCCGAACTCACCCTGCCGCTGATTGTGTACCTGGCTAATTTTGGATTTGCCATGGTCATGAGTCTAGCCAGCGCCATTTATACTCCGGTTTTGCTGGGACTGGTGGTCGGTGTATTACCCGCAGTTTTGTGCTGGCTGGCGGCTCCGACGGATGGCATGGTGCCAGAGCAGCTCCCACCAACGGTCAAGCTGAAAACGGCAGGGGTATCTGAGTCGTGACCATAGCCGCTGACTGGCTAACGGGCGCGATCTCACTTGGCCTGCTCATGCTCCAATTACCCGCCACCATGGTGTTGCTATCGCGGTTAGTCAAGGGGCCTACCCGCCGACCACCGCTCCAGCCCCGCGCGGCCACACCAGCCCAGTCCGGCTCTGTCAGCGTGGTTGTGCCCACCCTCAACGAAGCCCAGCGGATTGCCCCCTGTCTAGAGGGCTTGAGCCACCAAACTGGAGAAGTACGCGAAATTCTCGTCGTCGACAGTCGCTCCACCGACGGTACCCCCGACCTGGTCAGGGCAGCCCAAGCCCAGGACCCACGATTTCAGCTTCTCAGCGACGACCCGCTGCCGCCTAATTGGGTGGGTCGTCCGTGGGCGCTCCACTACGGCTACACCCACAGCTCTCCCCAGAGCAAATGGATTCTGGGCATTGATGCGGATACCCAGCCACAGCCCGGACTGGTGGCCGCGCTGCTCCGGGCTGCTGAGGCAGACAGCTACGACCTGGTTTCCCTATCCCCCCGGTTTATTTTGCAGACGCCCGGTGAGATTTGGCTACAGCCAGCACTATTGATGACGCTGGTATATCGCTTTGGCCCGGCCGGTGCTCCCCACGGCAGCGGAGCCGAGCGGGTGATGGCCAATGGGCAATGCTTTCTTTGCAGGCGGGAGCTGCTGGACCAGCTCGGGGGTTACACCGTTGCCAGCAGGTCTTTTTGCGACGATGTGACCCTGGCCCGATATGCCGCCCAAAACGGAGCTAGGGTGGGCTTTTGGGATGGGGCCTTACTCTTAAAAGTACGTATGTACGAAGGTTGGAGGGAAACATGGCAGGAGTGGGGTCGATCCCTAGACCTCAAGGACGCCTCATCTACCGACCAGGTTTGGAGTGACCTGTGGTTTTTAACCAGCGTTCAGGCGCTGCCATGGCTGAGTTTGCCAGTCCTCCTACTGGCGGGTAGCTCCAGTCTGCCGGTACAGCTGGCCCTGGGGTTAAACGGCCTGCTGATTGCAGCCCGATTTGCCCTGCAGTTTGCGATTTCATCGTCCTACGATCTCAGCAGCGCTCGCGGCCAGTGGTTATTCTGGCTGTCTCCCCTAGCCGATCCCCTGGCGGTTTTGCGCATCGGCCTATCCTCATTTCGCACACCCACCAGCTGGCGCGGCCGCCAATATGCCCTAGATCGTGGCCCTTAGCCAACAAACATTAAACCCTGCTATACTGCTATGACCTCGCGTTTCTGCCGGTTAGAAACTGTTGCGGCCCAGGCCGTCGAGAAACCTCTTGAACCGCTCGCATTTCCTAGCAAACAGGCTCTTCTGTTCAATTCAAGAATTCCCATATCCAGCCCGGACCGGTTCCAGCTATACGACGGCTGAAGGGGCAAGACTGGAGTAATTATACCTATGTCATTTGACACCCTCGGCCTTTGTGCCGAACTTTTGCGTGCCATCGACGAGCAGGGCTACACCGAGCCCACCCCCATTCAACAGCAGGCCATTCCCGTCATTTTAGACGGACACGATGTCATGGCCGGTGCCCAGACTGGCACGGGCAAAACCGCCGGATTTACGCTACCGATGCTGCAGCGGTTGAGTCAGTCGCCCGCGCCCAAAGGTCGCCGTCCGATCCGAGCGCTTGTCCTCACACCGACGCGAGAGCTAGCCGCCCAGGTAGGCGACAGCATAGAAACCTATGGCCGTCATCTGCCGCTACGCTCAGCGGTCGTCTTCGGCGGCGTCAAAATCAATCCTCAAATCAGACAGCTGCGACACGGCGTTGATATTCTAGTGGCCACCCCCGGTAGGCTCCTAGATCATGCGGGACAAAAAACTGTAGATCTGTCCCAGGTTGAAATCCTGGTGCTAGACGAAGCCGACCGCATGTTGGACATGGGCTTTATCCACGATATTCGTAAGGTACTGGCCATACTGCCGGAGCAGCGATACCGCCAGAGCCTGCTGTTTTCTGCCACCTTTTCAAAGGACATCAAACGGCTGGCAGGTAACCTGCTAAATCAGCCTAAACTGATCGAGGTGGCCGTACAGAACGCTACGGCAGACGGGATCCAGCAGGTCATTTATCCAGTGGATAAAAGCCGCAAACGGGAGCTGCTGAGCCATATGATCGGCTCACGTAACTGGCGTCAGGTGCTGGTGTTTACCCGCACCAAACATGGCGCCAACCGCCTAGCCCAGCAGTTAGAAAAAGACGGACTGAGCGCTGCTGCCATCCATGGCAACAAGAGTCAAGGGGCTAGAACCCGGGCGCTGGCGGCATTTAAAAGCGGTAAGGTAAGAGTGTTAGTGGCCACTGACATTGCCGCTCGCGGTCTAGATATTGCCCAGCTTCCCCATGTCGTCAACTACGAGCTGCCCAATGTGGCCGAGGACTATGTGCACCGCATTGGCCGTACCGGTCGTGCAGGCAGCGAAGGTGAGGCCGTTTCCCTTGTCTGTGTTGATGAGCACAAGCTGCTAAGAGCTATCGAACGGTTGCTGAGACAGGACATTCCCAAACTGGTCTTACCGGGATATGAGCCCGATCCCAGGATCAAACCGGAGCCGATTCAGAACGGACGCGGGCGATCGCAACCTCGCGGTCAGGCTGGCCGTCGCCGCCGCCAGTCACCGTCGAACAAACCCAAACGCTCGATACCAGCCCCGGTACGCCGGTAGTCCTAGCCCCGAGCCAAGACTCTTTTTGCCTGGTTAAACCGCTGGTGTGGATGTTGTTGAACATCCACACCAGCGGTTTTTTTGCCCATAAGCCGTGATCGTGCGATTTATTTATCTCAGAATCTGATATAAGCCGGAACGGGCCAAAACACCGCGAATATCTGGATCAATATAGCAAATTGATACTACGTCATCTCTTAGCGGGGGATACGCAGTTGAACAATGCAGCTGAGGAATCAACCGGGTTCCTCAAATAGCTTTGATCTAAAGGTCTGTCCGTATGCGTGTTTCCTTGATTACCCTTTGTACCTTAGCAGCCTGTGCAGTCCAGGACTATGCAAGCCCTGCCCAGGCCCAGGAACTACCTGAGACAGATACTACTAAGATAGACATCTCCGCACCATCGGAGCTAGAGCCCATGGCAACTCCCCTGCCATCGGGCAGTCCGGCAGCGGCCCAGACAACCCCTACCGATCCAATCTCGACTATCCGTCCAGAAGCGCCTCCCCAGGTCCTGTTTTCTCCACCTGCTACTCCCTCAGATGGGGGAACAGACAAGCCAACGGCTGAGGAAACAGATATTTTACCGGCAAGGGAGATAATACAGCCAGAACCGTCAGCGGACGCAGCATCATACACCTGCTCGGGCAGGGAAGAAACAGATATAGCCTCTCCTTTACCGGATACACCGCCAGAGCTGACGGGGGAACAGTCTTCTCCAGAAGCAATACAGGAACAAACACCGTCAGAGAACCCCCACCCCTGTGGTTTAGCCGAGGACGTTCCCACCCTTCCAGACTCTGCCGTTGAGGAGAGCGTAGCAACCGATGCAACAGACGGGACCGACCCAGAGGAGGGAATTCCTAATGGGTCATCGCCCCTAGAGCGTCCCCCCGGACGGCTTTTGAATGTAGAAACGGCCAATCAGCTGCCAGCAGACGCCCTGCAAATATCGGTTGGCACCCATCAAACCCTGCAGGACGATCTGCCTGGAACCGGAAATCAGCTGTACTACAGCACCGTTGAGTGGGGTGTTACCGAGGATATCCAGCTTGGTCTAGCCTATCAAAACTTTGATGACCCCCCCGCCGAGGCCATTAACGGTGAACGGCCAAATATCTCTTTAGAGTCCATTGCCCCTAGTATCAAGTATCGCGTTGTTGAGACTGAGCAGTTCTCCGCAGCCATCCAGGGATCAGTTGAGTATCTGTCGCTCTCATCGGAGCTGTTTGACTCTAAAGGGGCCGCCAGTGAAATTATTGTTGGTTCGTTACAGGTTCCCCTGACCTATAGCGCATCCCCTGAGCTGCAGCTTCATCTCACACCGGGGGTCTCTTTTTTCCCAGACGACATTAATGGTAGTGAATTCTACGACACTATTTTTACAGTGGGTACTGGGGTTAGCTGGCAGCCGTCGGATCGTTGGCTGGCCTACGGTGCGCTCAATTTTCCCATTGGCCCTGGCGGCAATGCCATTGACAGTGACAATGGCTCCATCGAGCGGCAGGCAATCTGGACTGTCGGCACCCGCTATAATGTTACCCCCAAGGTGGGTGTCGATGTTTATGCGACCAATGGGTTTGGAAGTACCCCGGCCACCGGTATTCTGGCCTTTATTCCAGATGGGGATAATCCATTACTGGGCGTACGGCTAAACTACACACCAGATATCGGTCTGGGCTACCGTTCTAGCTATGGAGAAACCGCTGTAGCGCCGCCCTCTGAGCGCGATCGCCAGCTGCAGCTAGATGGGTTCACCCTGACAACAGCCAATACCCTAGGACCGGGGACGGTCTCCCTGGGAGCGGGTGCCGGTACCGATGGCAACTACGGTCTGACCTTGGCCTATAGCCCTGACCAAGATTTCCAGATTGACGCGGTTTTAGAAGAGTTTGCCGACGGCGCGAGTCCGGCAGATACTGCTGGCGATTCCCTAAAGTATATGGTGGGAGCCCGCCTGCAGCTGATGGATCAGCGACGGGGCGATCCGGTTTCCTTGGGGGCTCGGGTGCTGGGCGGACGCGATACGGCCTCGGGGCAGCAAATTGGGACCCTAGTTGCCGATGTGCCGGTGACCTACCAGGCCAATTCCCGGACGGCCTTATTTTTTAACCCACGGGCGGCGGCATTTGGTGATGAAACCAGGGTTGGGGTGGGTTTTGGGGTCAACCATGAAGTGGCCCAGGGGCTGCAGCTGATTGGTGAAGTAACCCCGGTTTTAGATGAGCGGACGGTGTGGTCAGTGGGGACCCGCTACAGTCTCCCCAGCACGGCTGTGAGCCTCGACCTCTATGCAACGAATGGGGTAGGTCGCAACGGGTTAGGCACCCTGGTGGGGCAGTCTGAAACCCGACTGGGGCTGGGTCTAAACTGGATAGTGGGCCGTTAGGGACAGGCACTCACTGGGTCGGACCGCCCCTAACAGCTCTGGAGGGTCTCGTCATTGGCCAGGGAACTATTGGCCACAAATTTTTTGGCTGAGCGAAACTGGTCGGTCTCCCGGAGCTGTTGGCTCATAAACCGACAGATTTCTAATAAGATATGGGGCCGTTGGGTTGTCAGGCTAATAAACCGCTGTTTTTCTAGCTTGAGTAGGGTGCAGTCATCTTTTGCGATCGCACCGTTCCAGCGAGGCGCATCATCAAACAGGGCAATCTCGCCAAAGTAGTTACCGCTGACCAGCTGTTTAATCTCCCGCTGTTCGTCGTCAACGGTTTTCACCAGCTGCACCGTACCCGCTGCAATGATATACAGGTGTGAGCCCCAGCTACCTTCATCAAAGACAGTCTCACTGGCCATTAGCTGCTGGGGCACGAGGGCTTCATCAATCAGCAGCAACTCATCCAGGGAAAGATTTTGAAATAGAGCCACATCTTTAAGAATAAGTAGACGATTCATAGGCGTGTCAGGAGTAGACCATGGCCGTTAGATTCAATTGACCGTTAGTAAAAGGGTATACCCTTTATCGCGAAGCCGCTTCAGGGTAGCCCAACCGAGTGACTACTCTTCTGATGGCTCCCCCCACGGCTGTACAGACCGAGGATGGCGATCGATGGGTTCAATGGTATCCAGCTCATCCCCCGTTCCTGCTCCCAGGGTCTTAAACTTGCGAGCACTGACCAAGACCCGACTTTCCAAGGAACCCACTGCTTTATTAAAGGTATCGACGGTGGAGTCCAAACCCCGACGCATCTTTTGCAAATGTCCGGTAAATATCCGCATCCGCTCATAGAGTTCTTTACCCAGGTCGCTAATCTGCTGAGCGTTTTCCGTCACGGCGTCCTGCTGCCAGCCATAGGCCACCGCTTTGAGCAGGGCAATCAGCGTGGTCGGCGTTGCCAAAATTACCCGCTGGGCAATCCCGATTTCAATTAGACCGGGGTCCTGCTCCAGGGCCGCACTAAAAAAAATCTCCCCCGGTAAAAACAGCACCACAAATTCAGGACTGGGGCGAAACTGGTCCCAGTAGGCTTTTTGACCCAGCTGCTGAATATGACGACGCACCTGCTGGGCATGCTCCTTGAGCTTGACCAGCCGTCGGGTCTCATCGGTCATATCCAGGGCCTCTAAATAGGCCGCCAGGGGAGCTTTGGCATCCACCACAATCCGTCGCTGCTGGGGCAGCTGCACCACCATATCAGGCCGTAGAGAGCCGCTGGCCACCTGCTGGGTAAAATCACAGTGCTCTACCATACCCGCTATTTCCACCACCCGCTTTAGCTGGATTTCGCCCCAGCGACCGCGCACATTGGGAGCCCGCAGCGCCTTGGTTAAATTCGCGGTCTCGGTTTGCAGCCGCAGCTGCCCGGTTGCCAGCTGGGTAATCTGCTCGCTGAGCTGGCTGTAGGTCGACAGCCGATCACGCTCCAGGTCCTGCAAATACGTTTCCACCTTGCTCAGGGAAAATCGCAGGGGCTGGACCAGACTATCGATGGCCTGCTGTCGCTGCTGTAGATCGCTTTGCGACTGGGTTTGAAACTGCCCTAGTTTGGCCTGGGCCAGGTCTAAAAAGGCCGCGTTATTAGTCTGCAGAGCCTCGGCAGAGAGCACCTTAAAGGCATCTACCATCCGCTCCTGCAGCCGCTCTGTGTGGGCGGCCTTGGCCTCGGCTACGGCCCGCTGGGCGGTGGCGGCGGCAACGGCCTGGCGCTGCTGATCTAGACTTGTCTGTACGCTATGAATTTGCTGGCGCAGCTCGGTAAGCTGGGCATCCCGGGTATGAAGCTGTTCTATCAGGGTGGCGCGCTCGGCAACCAGATCGTTTTTGGCCCGCTCCCGCACCGCCTGGTGGCGCGATCTCAACCCAAACCAGCTGATCAAACAGCCCACTCCCACCCCTGCCAGAAAGATTACCGGCCACTCCATAGGTCAAGTACATAGTTACTATTGCACCATAGGGTAGCACTGCGGACGGTCGTAGAACATAAAGCTTAAGCGTTTTAGGAGATAGCGTTTGTTCGGCCATAGCGACCGGGTACCTTCATAGAAGGTATGAATAAGTGTTGATGTATGTTTTGATAAGAGCTGGACTTTAACAGACCGTTTGGAACCATCCATTGACATCGTCCGTAGCGACTAGTCCCATCAAGAATCGTATAGGGAATGACCGTTAAAAGCCCACCAGAGAAACCTGCCGGACCGCCCATATTAGACAAACTGCCAAACCACGGGCTCCAAAGCGATGAATGTCCTCGCCGGACAAAAGTGCAGCTAGACTTTATCATGCTGGCCGTTGAGGCCCTCGATCTCAGTGCCTCCCAGGTGATGCTGGCAGCCATCCAAGAGCTTGAGCTGCAGGACGTGCTAAAAAATCGGGTACATCTGTGGCGGTTGCGTAGCACCAACCCGCTACGCAAATTTAATCAGCGTCAGCCGTTGACCCTGGAGGAAGCCAAGGCAATGGTGCTGGTCGTTTGCTATCAGTGTCGCAAGCTAACGGTGCTGATCCGTCAGCTATTTTTAGGGTACCAACAGCTGCAGGACCAGAATCTCTCCCTGGAGCACCACTTTCGCCTAGCCAAATATCTAAAACAGTTTCGCGCCTACTTTCGCGCTCGGATGAATCCCAAACGGGCAACGGTGCTCACCTACGATACGGATGAAAAGCTCGATGGGCTAGCGCTGGCTCTGCTCACCCAGCTACTGCTATGTACCGGTACCCGTGGAGAAGAACGTCTATGGGCCAGCCTCTTTGATGGGGAAGTATCATGACAATTCAACGACAGTACGTGCTGCCCAACTGCAGTCTGGTGCTAGAAGGCTTGAGCACGGACCAGCCCAACGTGCTTTCCATTTTGGCCAACGCGGAATTTAAGATCGTAGGCATTGAGCAGCCCCTGGCCGGTGGCTCAGAATTTTTTCAGGCCCTGGCGGCGGCGGTCAGTGACTATTGTCAGCGTCTGCTAAGCGGCCTTAACCATCCGGGGCACATGGCCTCTCAGTCGCCGGTGGTGGTAGAACCGGCGGAAGGTCAGTACCATCGGCTGATTGTCAAACCTGAAATCCTGGGGGAGACTGACCAGCAGACCACCCCCGAAGCATTAAACCTATCGACAGTACAGCTGTTTGACATGGCTGAAGCCATCGATCAGTTCTACGCAGATACCCAAACCCTGCCCGATTTCTCGGTGCGGCTGACTCCCCTACCGCGCAAATATGTCAGACCGGCAGAGCCGCTGGTGCAGCGGGCCGTACCACCCCTGTTGGGGTTGGGTACCCTGGCCATCGCTGCCGTGGGGCTGTTCTTTATACCGGTGCCAGAAGTGGAGCCAGAGGCCTTCAACCGGCGGAACAATCCGGTGGCAGAACAGAATGCCCCCGTCGCCAATGATGTGCTCGCGCCTGAGCCGACAGATGGCGCGGTAGAAAGCGATGCTGACACCATAGAACCGGCCAGCGCCATCCTCGACGGTGCCCAGCTAGCGGCACTCCAGCAACAGCTCCAGCAGCAGGTTAGCGGCGCGCTGGCAGCTGACGCCACCTTTGAGCAACCGCTCCGCTATCGGGTCTCGGTGGCCGAGAACGGCGATATTCTTGGCTATAACCACCTGGATGAGGTGTCGCTGGAAAATTTAGACAGCACTCCCCTACCGGAGCTGACCTATATTCCAGTGGATTCGGCCACGGTGGAACCCGTAGCCGAGTTTGATATCAGCTTTACCACCGATGGCAGCGTCGAGGTGGTATCGGAGCAGGGCATTGTCACCCCTGAAGCGGCTCCCGCGGCAGACGTGGAGAGTCCGGCCCCAGAGCCGATTGAGGAAGCCAGCCCCCAGGAAAGCTCTGAAGCTAGCGACGCTGACTCTGAGGTTGCAGAGCCGGCGTTGGCCAGCAGCGCAGCCACCGGCGCTACTGGCTCCGGGACGCTATCGGCAACGGTGGCGACACCGATTCAAGATGTAGATCAAATTTATGAGCTGAACCAGGAGCTGCGTCGAACGATTATTAATAACCGCGATCGCGACGGCTCTGGTCCCATCCTACGCTACCGGGTTCGGCTCGATCAGGATGGCAACATCACCGGCTACGAAACGGCCAACCCGGCAGCGGCACAGGACACAACTACCATCGATATTGCCAGTTTGGTTCAAGCTGTTGATACCGAACAACCCCAGCTCGACTTTTTAGTGGTGATCGGCGACAACAACGTGGTGGAGGTCAACCCCTGGAACGGATGGCGGCCCCGCAACTAGCTGGATAGCATCCCCCCAATCAACCGTTGATACAGCCAGAGGAGCATCGCTGTGTCCCATGAGCAACGTCCGGAACTCCCGCCCCCCTACCCGCCCTCTGAACTTTCCCCAACAATTGCGAGGGTGTCGCCTGTCCCCCGGCGGCGCTGGGTAGCCCCCGGCATCAATCTACTACTAGGACTAGGGCTGTTTTTAGTTGGGCTGCCAACAGCTTGGCTGCTAGGTATTGGTGCGGCCAGGGTAGTCGCCGCCCCCGGTCAGCAGCTGCCCTTCCAAGAAATTATTCTGCGCCGGGCCAGTCGAGTCGTCACGGAAATCTATCGCCTACCTGGACGTTGGCGACCCAGCCCTCCGCCGGAAACCCGCATTGAACCGATCCCAATTCCCACCCAGCCCATTGAACCCCTCATACCGACCCCGGCAGCCCTAAACGAGCGCGAACAACAGATTGCCCAAGAAGAAATAGCCGCGCTTCAGCAGGAATTTGAAACGATCCAAAACCGCCTGTCTGATCTCGAAAGCAAGCTGGGACAGGCCCAGTCCACAGCCGATGTGGAAAGCAGACTCGCTAACCTGGAAGACCGGCTGGGTCTACGACAGCCCGTGCCCGTCAGTACGGCCCTAGGGCCACCCTCACCAATCGACAAGGCCGCCGAGGCCAGCCACCCCCTACTCGAAGTCACTGAGCTTAAAATCACCCTACCTAGCGACGCCCTGTTTGTGCTGGGCGAAGCTCGCCTACTGACCACCGCCCCTGAACTTTTAGAGAGTCTCTTCCTAGACCTAAACCGGTATCCAAACGCCACCATTCTTATTAGCAGTCACACCGATGACCGTCTGGAACTACCCCAAAGTGTTACCCTGACCTTTCAGCAGGCTAACGCCCTGAGGGCCTATCTAACCGGTCATTTACCCGACCACCGCTGGGTCGCCATCGGCTACGGTCAAAGCCAGCCCGTCGCCGACAACAGCACGCCCCAACGTCGCCAGCGCAATCGCCGCATCGAAATTGCGATTGATCGCCGCTAGGGTCGCTCTGCCCCGCTTCAGTCTTCCACCTCAATGCTTTTTGCCCAATGAAAATTGTCTACTTTGGCACCCCACAGTTTGCTGTCCCCAGTCTGGCTAGACTGATAAAATCTCCTGATTTTGACGTTGTTGCCGTAGTCACGCAGCCAGACAAACGGCGGGGACGCGGCGGTAAGGTAACCCCATCACCGGTAAAAGCGGCTGCGATCGCAGCGGACATTCCCATCTTGCAGCCTCACAAAATAAAAAAAGACGCAGATACCCTGGATTCTCTGCGGGCATACCAGGCCGATGCATTTGTGGTGGTGGCCTATGGTCAAATTCTCTCCCAGATGATTTTAGACATGCCACGGCTGGGGGCAATCAACGGCCACGGCTCCATTTTGCCTGCCTATCGTGGAGCAGCCCCGATCCAGTGGAGTCTCTACCACGGTGAACCCAAAACTGGGATTACCACTATGCTGATGGACGCCGGTATGGACACGGGTCCCATGCTGCTAAAAGAAACCGTTGCCATCGGACTGTTGGACAATGCCTGGACGATTGCTGAAAAACTGGCCACACTCACCGCTGAGCTCCTGGTAAGCACCCTGCACAAACTTGACGGCCAGGCAATTCGCCCCATTCCCCAGGTCGAAGCGCAGGCCACCTACGCCCCCTTGATCCAAAAAACTGACTACACCCTCAACTGGCAGCGCCCCGCCCTAGAGCTGCACAATCAGGTGCGCGGGTTTTACCCAAACTGCGTTACCCAGCTGCGTCAGCAGTCGCTCAAAATTACTGAAACCATACCGCTCTTTGACGGCGTCTGGTCCCAGCTACCCCAGGATTACCAGCACCTCAAGGAGGCTTACGGCCCCCTACGGCCCCCAACCCCTGGTAGCGTTACTGCCGTTTGGAAAAACCATGGACCCGTTATTGGCACAGGTGACGGATACTTGCTACTGCAGCAGTTACAGCCCGCTGGCAAAAAATCCCAGTCCGGCTGGGATTTTGCTAA
>JBCDJC010000088.1:0-19527 GCA_038748225.1 Cyanobacteria bacterium P01_H01_bin.26
ATCACCGAGTGCTTTGAGCAGCCCGCCGCCGATATAGCCGCCCTAACCCAGCAGCTCGACACCTTTACAGCTGAGCCAGCACCTTTGGTTATGGCCACCACCCTGCGCCACACCAGGGATCTGCAGCAGCGGATCACCCAGGAACTCAACGGATACCGTCGCCAAAAAGCCATGCCTGTCATTGAGCAAATGCAGTGGATTGCAGCCGGAACAGCGTTTGCCAACCCAATCGCCACGGTCGATTTAATCGCCACCGCCGCCATCAACGGCCAGCTGGTGATTGACCTGGGCACTATCTATGGCCAAACGCTCTCATTGGACCAAGCCAAAACCGCCGCCGGTACCATTGCCGAACTCACGGTCAAATTGGGTCTAGTCGAGCTCGCGACCCAGGCCGTTGGCACCATTCTCAAAAGCCACGCCACCACCTACCTCGCCGGCGGCGCGCTGCAGGGTATGAGCGCGGCCTACCTCACCCGACTAGCGGGTTTGACCCTGATCGACTATTTCGAAAAACAAAGCCTGCTGGACTCCACCGAGCTTGACTTCAAAGGGCTGGGCAGTCGCCTACAAACGCTATTTCAGGAAGCTCGTCAGGGGTTGGCACTCAAGGATTTTGTCATCCGAGCTATTCCCCACTTACCCAAAACCGCTAGTCAACCGGCTGCCTAGAAGCTTCGTCACCAACCATGACCGATCCTGCCCTACTAGCTCCTACCACCGTGGCCTCTGCCCCCAAAGAGTCCACAGCCAATGCCCAAACCTATCCTCTGGTTGACCAGGCCCGTGATACTCTGCGGCAAACCATTGACCGATATATTCCCCAGCTAGAGCTCACCCGCTCAGATGCCGACGAACTCAAACGTCAGGCAGCCGTCAAGGCAGGCATCGATCGGCTCACCGCCCTGCTCAGCAAACTGGATAGCACCCTGCTACGGGTAGCGGTATTTGGCCTTGTCAGTCGGGGCAAGTCTGCCGTGCTCAATGCCCTTGTCGGCGAAAAGATTCTCGAAACCGGCCCAATCAACGGAGTTACCCAGTGGCCCCGCTCCATCTATTGGACGCTATCCCTATCCCCAGAACAACCACCCCTAAAAATTGAGCTAATTGACACCCCCGGTCTAGATGAAATTGAAGGGGCAGAGCGGAGTCAGGTTGCCCAGGACGTAGCTCAACAGGCTGACTTGATTCTGTTTGTAGTCGCTGGAGACATTACCCGTACCGAATATACAGCCCTACAGACGCTCCACGAGACCCGTAAACCGCTGCTGCTGATTTTTAACAAAACCGATCTATATCCAGATACCGATCGTCAGGCCGTTTACACCAGCCTACAACGTCTCCAGAGTCAGCTTTCCGCCACCCCTGCCAACTCTATCCAACAGACAGACCTGCCCCTCGTAGACGATGTCATCTTGGTCGCAGCCGACCCCTCACCGCTGCAGGTCCGAATAGAATGGCCCGATGGCCGCGTCACTGAAGAATGGGAAACTCCCCCGCCTGAGATTACCCCTCTCAAAACAGCGTTGATTGATTTAATTCAAACCGAAGGCCCGACGCTGGTGGCCCTCAACACATTACACCAAGCTAACCAGGTAGATACCAACCTGGCCAAAGCCACCGCAGAGCTAAACCAAACCGCCGCCGAAGATATTATTCTGCAGTTTGCAAAATATAAGTCTGCCGCCGTTGCCCTAAACCCTGTAGCTGTTCTAGACCTGCTGGGTGGGATCACCTCTGACCTGGTAATGATCCGTAATCTGGCCAAGCTCTATGGTTTTCCCATGACCAACTTTGAAGCCAGCAAACTATGGCAGGCCATCGTTCGCAGTTCGGGGACGCTGCTCCTGAGCGAGCTGGGTAGCGGGTTAATCCTGGGTATTGGTAAAAGCGGTGCAGCCCTCTGGAGTCTGGTGGACGGTTCTGCCGGATTCACCGCCTATGCTGGAGCCATGGGAGCCCAGGCGGCGGCGGCAGGCTATGGTACCTATGCCGTAGGTCATGCGGCGCGCGTGTATTTGGAACGGGGGTGTTCCTGGGGACCCCAGGGTATCAAAACCCTCATGCAAACCATCGTAGAGAATGCCAAAACTGATTCTGCCCTTGAGCGGTTACAGCAGGAAGTACGGCAGTCCGTAGAAGAACGGTGTGAAACCCAAAAACAATAAACCAGCTCAGAGCAGAGCATACTTAACTTTCAAACCTTCTCGTTTTGGTTAAAGCTGAGAGATCTGCGCTGCCAGCTGGAAATCTAGCTCTGTGAGCCCCTGGGCATCATGGGTTGTGAGTTCGATCAGGACCTGGTTGTAGCTGATGGTGATATCAGGATGATGGCCTAACTGTTCAGCTGGCTCAACCAGGCTATTAACAAATGCAACCGCCTCAACAAATCCATCAAACGTGCGCGTATAAAACAGATATTCACCATCGGTCGTCCAATCGGGCAGCTGCCGCATCCGTTCACGGATATCGGCCTCATCTAGACGAACAAGATGAACAGACATAGGTGTGAGGCGGGTTTCTTGACTGATTTGCACGACACCGGGAGCCAAAATTAATGACTCCGGAGAACCGAGGCTAGCGGACAACCATAAACTCAGCATGGCGTTCATCAGATTTTACTCATTGGGTAAGCTAACGTAACCGATTAGACTGACTTTAGGACAGTAGACACCATCTACAAAGACTTTCCGTAAGATGCGACAATAGGGGTTATAAATTTCTTGCACCCAACCGGTATTTTCGATGCTAAAGCGACTAGCTGCCCTTATGTTTGTATTTGCCACGATGTTTGGCCTGCAGGCCTGCAGCGGCTCGGCACCTGTCAGCTTGCTGGACTATGTCAATAGCTATCAGGGGTATCAGTTCAGCTATCCTACCGGTTGGCTAGAGGTAAGTGTGTCCGAGGGTCCAGATGTCGTTTTCCACGACATTATCAACCCGACTGAAAATGTCAGCGTGGTAGTCAGCCCTGTGGCGGAGGGCAAAACCTTAGAAGATCTGGGTGGGCCGACGGAAGTCGGCTATAAACTTTCTAAGAGCATTACGGAAATGGCCGGTGAAGATCGGGATGTGGAATTGCTCAGCGCCCAGAATGTGGAAACGTCTGAAGGCAAAACCTACTACATTCTGGAATATCTAACCACCACACCTGCTGGGGCACGTCACAACCTCGCAAGCGCGATTGTGCGCCGTGGTCAGCTATTTACCTTTAATGCATCTGTACCCGAAACTCGCTGGAAGCGACTTAAGAATTCGCTGACTCGCTCGGTTGCCTCATTCTCCGTCTACTAGTTTATCTATATGCCCGTGCCCCAGTTTGTATTGGCGTCTGCCTCCTCGGCTCGACGAAAGCTTTTGCTCAATGCAGGCATTCAACCATTTGTATCGCCCAGCAAGTTTGACGAAGATCAAATTACGCTTAGCGACCCAGAGGCCTTGGTAAGGGCCCTATCCCTGGGTAAGGCTGAGACGGTCGCCCCTTTATTTCCCAATGCGATGGTTCTGGGATGCGACTCGGTGATGGCATTTAATGGCGTCATCTATGGTAAGCCGGAAACACCGGAGGCCGCTGTGCAACGCTGGTGCAAGATGCGGGGAGGGGTGGGTGAAATATTGACGGGACATACGCTGATTGCCCCCCAAGCCATTAAGACACTGACGCGCGCCCAGATCACGCGGGTGCATTTTGCCCAGGTGAGCGATCGCGAAATTGAAGACTATGTCGCCACAGGTGAACCGATGGACTGTGCCGGAGCCTTTACCATCGACGGCAGAGGCGGTTTTTTTGTGGAGAAAGTAGAGGGCTGCCACACCAACGTCATTGGTTTGAGTATGCCGATGCTGCGACAGATGCTGCGGGAGCTAGGATACTGGGTGACGGACTTTTGGTAGCCTGCCTCGGACGGCTCATCATACGGACCAGTCTCGCATTTGCCAGCGCAGCAGCAGCGAGTTGAGCACCACGCCGATGGAGCTAAATGCCATAAAGCCACCTGCAACCCCAGGGCTCAGGACAATACCAAACTGAGGTAACAGCACACCGGCAGCCAGGGGAATACACACCAGGTTATAGCTAAAGGCCCAGGCCAGGTTCTGACGAATCTTATTAAAGGTGCTGCGGCTCAGCTCCAGGGCGGCCACCACATCGCTCAGGTCATCGCGCATGAGGACAATATCGGCCGTTTCCATGGCGATACCGGTGCCTGAGTGCATCGCTATACCAATATCGGCCTGGGCCAGGGCTGGGGCATCGTTGATGCCGTCGCCGATAAATCCAACACAGTGACCGGCCTGCTGCAATTTCTCAATATCCCGGACTTTATCGGCGGGGGTCATGCCGCCTGCCGAAACGGTAATTTCTAACTCACGGGCGAGATGGCGGGCCACCTCCGGCCGATCGCCACTGAGGAGCTGCACCTGTAGATTTTTACCCTTGAGCTGTCTAATAACGGATATGGCCTCATCGCGGGGGCGATCGGCAATAACAAGCAGTCCCACCAGCTGCTGGTCTAGGGCCACGTAGACCAGGGTTTGACCTTGGGCACTCAGCCTAGCAGCGGCAGCAGCAGCCATATCGGTGGCAATATTGGCCTGGGCCAGCCAGGTATCGCTACCGAGGTGAATGGTGTGGTCATCTAGCTGCGCGACTACACCCAAACCAGGAACCGTGGTGCTATCAGCCACGTCTGTCAGGGTAAGCTGCCGCTGCAGAGCTTCAGCAAGAATGGCAGATGCCAGCGGATGGCGACTGTCCTGCTCAACGCTAGCGGCCAGGCCAATGATATCGCCCGGGTCCATGGCAGCGTAGCTCAGACAGTCGACAACCTGGGGCTGGCCGGTGGTTAGCGTACCGGTTTTATCAAAGACTACGGTGTCTAATCGATGGGCCGTTTCCAGAACATCTCCACCGCGCACCAACAAACCCCGCTGCGCCCCAATACCCGAGCCCACTAAAATCGCCATAGGAGTAGCCAGACCCAGGGCGCAGGGGCAGGCCACCACCACCACCGCAATGGCTAACTTGAGGCTAATCAGCAGCCGAGAGGTCTGTAGGGCAGCGTGGTGGGCATGGTGCGGGCTAGTGGCGGCCTGGGCGGCCTCGGGCCAGAGAGACACCCCAGCACCGTACCAAAACAAAAAAGTGAGCAGCGCCAGGGTGAGAATACCGTAGGTAAAGTAGCCCGACAGGGTGTCGGCTAGCCCCTGGATCGGCGCTTTGCGGGTTTGGGCGGTTTCCACCAGGGCAATCATTTGGGCCAGGGTGCTATCGGCCCCGGTACGGTTGACTTTGATTGTGATCGTCCCCGACTGATTTAGGGTACCGCCGATGACCCGATCGCCCGCTTGTTTGCTAACGGTGAACGCTTCTCCAGTGACAATAGCTTCGTTGAGGGTGGTTTGCCCCGTTTCAATCTGGCCATCGACGGGCACTTTATCTCCCGGTAGAACCTGCAAGACATCGCCTACCTGGACCTGGGCGATGGGAACATCGATGGTTTGACCAGCTGCTTTCCCAGTTACCAAGCGGGCCATGCTGGGCTGCAACGCCATCAAACTGCGCAGGGCCTCGGTGGCGCGAAAACGAGCCCGCTCTTCCAGGGTACGGCCTAGCAAAATAAAACTAAGCAGCATGACGGGTTCGTCAAAAAAGCACTCCCAGCCCAGCTGGGGCATGACCAGGGCAACAACGCTGGCTAGGTAGGCACTGAGCGCGCCAATGCTGACCAGGGTATTCATGGTGGGGCGAGCCCGCCGGGCACCGTTCCAACCGTCTTGTAAAATTTCTCGAGCAGGGCCAATCAGGGTGAGCGTGGCCAGGGCAAAATGAAACCACAGAGTACCGAGAACCGGGACGCTCAGGCCGCTTAGTCCATCCAGGTGTTGAAGATGACCCAGGGTAGATAGGGCGAGCAGGGTCAGGGCGATCGCAACCCGCCAGCCCAGCCCGCGCTGACCGGCCTCCTGTTGCTCGGCCCAGGTAGCCGCGGTCTGATCTTGACGTAGCTGGCTGGGAAACCCTGCCTCTGTGAGCACATGGGCCAGCTCAGATGGCTCAACCCGCCCAGCCTGGTACTGCACCGCCGCCGCTTTGGTGACCAAATTTACGGTGGCTACTTCCACACCGTCGCACTGACGTAGCTGGGTTTCGACCGCCTGCACACAGCCCGCACACATCATCCCATCCACATTGAGCACGGCAACGGCCAGGGGCTCAGGGGCCACAGCGGACGTGGGTGGCGATGATACCGTCAAAGACATAGATAAATAATGAGCTAATGCTCTGAGCCTAACGCCGATCGGCGGAACATGTGTCAGCGCTAAGAAACTCTCAAGGAAGGTTCAGACATCTGGACACGCTGGGTCAGCTCTTGGTGTTGGCTCTTAGGGGTGTTGGCTCTTAGGAAGTTTGTACATGCTCTAGCTGGGAAGAAGCCAGGCGATCCATCCAGCCCAACAGGAATTCACGATTGGCCTTGATTTCTGCAGGCTCGGTGGTGTCGGAGGAATGGGGCAGCAGCCCCAGGAGGGCCGCGTTGGTCACACAAAACATGGAGCGCTGAAAACTGGCGCAGATTTTAACCCGCACGTCGCCCAGCTGCCGCTCACTTTTCAGGTAGTACGCCTCTAAATAGTCCGGCAGATGACGAAACATATCCTGCATGAGCAGCGTGGGCGGTATGCCGCTGCCGCCGACGGGCAAGGGGTCGGCATAAAGGGCACCGTAGGCAAACCGACTTTTGTCGGGGGAAATTTGCTGGGCCTGGGCGTTGTAGGACACGGTTCCGAGAAAGGGAGTGCCCCGAAAGAAAATGGCCTCCACGTAGGGAATGGCCGTATCGGGTAAAAAGGTCAGCCCGGCAGACCGGGGCAAAATGTCGTAGCTCCTGCCGCCGATGTCAACGCCATAGGTGATGGGCCGAGCCGCATCTGCCACCAGTCCGGCTTTGATATGGTCGACGATCTGGGGAATATGGGTAATTTCACCCCGGCGGTAGCGCGCCGTTAGGGAGGTAAAAATATCACTCATTACTCGCCAAAACTGGCCTAGACCGCTGTAATAGGACAGCTGACGAATCTGTTCAATTAGAAACTCTGGAAAGGTGCGATGGAAAAGCTGTAGCACCGGATTGAATCTAATCTTGGCTGCGATCGCAGCTCCACAGTTGGCCCGAAACTCCGCCGTATCTAAATACGCATCTAAACCGCCCCCACCATGCCAGAACATGGCTTTCATGGTGTATTCGGCATACTCATAGTTGATGCGATCGTGGTAAAAGTGTCGCCACAGTTTGCCTGGACTGATGTCGCCATCAAAATATTTAAACACCGGAAACAGCACCAAAAACTGATGATTGGCAATGTGGATCAGGTTTTTGGAATAGCAGTCGAGGACAACGCCATAGCTGTCGAGGGCACCCATCACCTCGATCACATTGTCAGGGGTATCGGGCAGCAGGGTGCCCCCCGCCAACAGGCGATCGACATAGTGGGCAAAGGGATGGACGTCCCGTGGTTGGGCAGACAGGGTCTGGGTCATGGGGCACAGTCCTCTAAACAGATAGCTAAATCGGCGGTGGCCAGGCCAGCAAACGGCAAAACCTCGGATAGAACGTGGCTGGTGGCAGGTTGCACGGTCTCCAGTTTGACCGGCATCGCGTTGTACATGGCGGTGGTCGTCGGCTCAATCCAGCGGGTCATCCAGCTGGGGCTAAGACCAAACAAAAACAGCAGCCCCACCAAGACCAAAGCCGGTCCCCGATCCTGCCAGGTCACCTTAGATAGGACCACATCCTGGGCCAACGCCTGCTGGTCGCCCAGGGTGAGACGACCAAAAAATGCCCGATTGACCAGCAGCAAAAAGTACACCGCCGTCAGCCCGGAGCCCAATAGACACAGCAGGGTTTGGGGAGCAAAGCTAACAAAGCTACCGCGATAGACAATAAATTCAGAGATAAAGCCCACCATGCTGGGAATACCGGCGCTGGCCATCACCGCCAGCACCATCATGCTGCCAATCAGGGGCAGCCCCCGCTCCGGATTGAGCAAACCGCGCAGCACATTCAAATCACGGGTGCCTGTCTTTTCGTAGACCACCCCCACCACTAAAAATAGCAGAGCCGAAATAAACCCATGGCTGACCATTTGAAAGACGGTACCGACAAAGCTGAGGGGATTGGACGCCGCCGCCGCCAACAGCACATAGCCCATGTGCCCCACCGAACTGTAGGCCACCATTTTTTTCATATCGGTTTGGGCGATGGCCGCCAGGGAGCCATAGAGGACGCTGACCACCGCCCACCAGGCCAAATAGGGGGCCAAATCGACCCACACTTCAGAAAAAGTACACACCCCAAAGCGAAAAAGGCCGTAGGTGCCCAGCTTGAGCAACACCCCCGCCAGCAGAACTGAAATGGGCATAGATGCCTGGACGTGGGCATCGGGCAGCCAAGTATGAAAGGGAAACAGGGGAATTTTGATGCCAAAGCCAACCAGCAGCGCCCCTAGTAAAATCACCTGCTGCAGCCAGGGCAGACCTTGGGCCATGGTTGGACTGTAGTCAAAGCTGGGGGAGCCGCTGAGCCACACTAGCCCCAGAAACGAAGCCAAAATCAAAATACCGGATATGGCCGTATAGATCAGAAATTTGGTGGCTGCATAGCCCCGCTGAGCCCCGCCCCAAATTGCAATCAAAAGATAGAGGGGAATTAGCTCTAGCTCGTAAAAAATAAAAAATAGCAGCAGATTTTGGGCAACAAATGCACCGGCAACAGCAAAGGTAATCAGTAGCAGCAGAGGGTAGTACAGACGAGCCCGCGGTGTATTTTTGTCGCTAGCGTAGACCGAGACTAGCGAGAGCAAACTGTTAATCAGCAGCAGCGGCAGGGACAGACCATCCACCCCCAGCTCATAGCCCAGCCCCAAGCTATCTAGCCAGGGCAACGATTCTTGAAACTGTAGGCCAGCGATCGCCAAGTCAAACTGACTTAGCAGATACAGACTGACAATCAGGTTGCCCCCCAAACAGGCAATGCTCAGGTTTCTGGCCCGCTCGCTGGTCAGCTTACCTGGCCAACAGCCAATCAACAGGGCTCCCAACAAAGGAATCAATAACAGCGCGCTTAGCATCCGTCCTCCTTCACCACATGGCCCAGGTCATCAACAGGCTCAGCAAACTTACCCCCAAAACAATGGTGAAGATATAGCCCTGGGACTGACCGGAAATGCTGTACTTTAGCCCTTCTCCGCTCATCAATGAGACCATGCCCACCAGGTTGACGGCCCCATCCACCACATAGCGGTCAAACCAGCTGACCAGACGGGAAAACTGACCGACGAGAAAGACCACGGTCACCCGATACAGTTCTCCAGTGTAGAAGTCATTTGCCAGCAGATCTTGTAGCAGACGCAGGGAGCGCTGGGTAGAGCGGGCCAAAGAACGGCTGAGGGTAGCCGTGCAGCCCCAGACTAAACCCACCATCCCCGACAGAATCAGGGCGCCGAAGACCCAGGGATTCCAGTAGCGCAGCGGCGGTAGCAGCGACATCCGCAACAGCGCCAGGGGCAACACCATAACAAAAATACTGAGGCTAATCATGGGAGTAGCCATCAGCCAGTTGACCGCTGGAGACCGACGGGTCTTGGGGGTGATATCGCCTAAAAATACAAGCCTAAATACGCGCACCAGATTAAACACCGTCAGCGCATTGACCAATAAAAAGATAGCGGCCAGGGCGGGATGCTCGCGCCGCAGAAAATCCACACCCAGCTGGAGCGCCCAAAATCCGCCCAGGGGAAGCACGCCCACCATACCCGCACCGCCAACTACAAAGGCAATCGTGGTGGCGGGCATACGGGACCACACGCCCCCCAATTCGGTAATGTCCTGGCAGCTGGTGTTGTTGATGATGGCACCAGAACTCATAAACAGCAACGCTTTGGCCACGGCGTGGGTAAATAGCAAACCAATGGCCACACCGGGCCACTCGGCTCCCACCGCAATAAAAACCAGACCGACATAGGCACTGGTGGAATAGGACAGGGCGCGTTTGAGGTCGACCTGTGCGATCGCAACCAGTGAAGCCCCAATCGCTGTGGTCGCACCGATACCAATCAGGACCGCCAGGGCGACCGGAGAAAGAATCACAATCGGCTGCAGCTTAATCAGCACATAGGCTCCACAGGTCACCACCACCGAATTCCGCAAAATAGAGGCCGGACTGGGGCCTTCCATGGCCTCGTCCAGCCAAAGGTGCAGCGGAAACTGGGCACATTTCCCCGTTGGCCCCGCAATTAGCGCCAGCCCCAAAAGTGTCGCCGCCAGCGGACTCAAATCCGCCACCTTGACCCACTCATAGAGGGCATTAAACCGCAGGTCGCCCGCCCAGCTCGCCAAACCAAGGACCCCCATCAGCAGCAGGATATCACCCACTCGCTTCGTCAAAAACGCATCCCTGGCCGCTGTGACCACCAGGGGCTGAGCATACCAAAAGCCCACCAGCAAATAGGTGGACAGCGTCAGCATCTCCAACAAGAAATAGGCCAAAAAGAACGAGCCGCTCAGGAAAATGCCATTTACGGCCCCTTCAAAAAAGCCCAACAGCGAAAAGAATCGAGCCAGGGCCCAGTCCTTCTCCATGTAGCCCAGCCCGTATAACTGAGCCAACAGCGCCAGCCCCGTTGAAAGCTCCATTGCCCCGAGGTTGAGCACCGACAGATCCAGATCAAACCTGAGGGTCATATCCGCCACCTGCAGCCACTGAAACTGCAGCTCGACCGAGCCTACATTCCAAATACCCACAAAGACACAGGAGCCGTGGATAAACGCCAGGGCGGTCATGAATATGTTGATATAGACCGCTGGTCTAGGTCCTGTCTTCTGCACAACCCCCGTAGACCAGGGCAAAGACAAAACTACCCCAATGATCCCGTAAATCGGGATCAGCCAACTCCATTCAATCAGAGACTGCACCATTGCTACCCAAGAGCCCACCGGCAACCCATTAAACACCCAGGACGAAGCGTCCAGCCACCTGGCACCGCCAAAGCCGAAGAAACAAACCTATCCGACCCATTTCCCAGGAGCCGTCTAAGCCCCCTACCAAAGGACATAAAGACCCACCAGACATGCCAAAATCCCATCCATCCGTGACCCACAGCCCGGACAAATATTTCTGGTTTATGTGTAAGATCACACACATTTCTTAATGGCATCCATGGTACCTGATGGAGATCCCCTGACGAGAACTTTCCCTCAGTAATTAACCCCTCCCAGGCTCTAAATAACTCGTTTTTTGGCCAGATAACGTCCTCCGACGATGTCCATCAGCACCTAGAATTCAGCCCAGAATCTAGACAGGCCAAAAACACCGATCGCACCCGATCCTTCCGTAAATCGCCCCCTCAGAGACCGTTAGTTACGTTTCGTAGCAAATAATTATCAGCATTAATAATGCTTAACATTAGAAACAATCATTGAGACTTATATTGTCAAACGGCTAACCCCCTCGTATTCTGAATGATAGTCATGGAGTTATTGCAGACTAACGGTTTGCAAGGTACGTCTCAGTGTGTGAAGTAATTCTGAAAAAATTCTTAACCTCACATTGCTGGACACAGTTGCTTGAGTAAAAGCTGTTTTATCTAGGAGATTTACGACAATGCCGATTGCCGTTGGAATGATTGAGACGCGCGGTTTCCCCGCAGTTGTAGAAGCGGCTGACGCGATGGTCAAAGCAGCCCGCGTAACCCTGGTCGGCTACGAGAAGATCGGTAGTGGTCGGGTGACCGTTATCGTCCGTGGCGACGTATCTGAGGTTCAAGCGTCGGTTGCAGCCGGAATCGAATCCGCCAAGCGCGTCAACGGGGGTGAGGTTCTATCGACGCATATTATTGCTCGTCCCCACGAGAACCTGGAGTTTGTACTGCCTATTCGCTACACCGAAGCAGTCGAGCAGTTTAGGACCTAGGTTTCTAGTCCTTAGTTCCGAGTTTGATTAGTTAGCATACCAAGGTAAATACAATGGCAATCGCAGTAGGAATGGTTGAGACGCTGGGTTTTCCAGCGGTCGTTGAGGCAGCCGACGCCATGGTCAAGGCGGCTCGTGTCACCCTAGTTGGATATGAGAAAATCGGCAGCGGTCGGGTGACCGTCATTGTCCGTGGCGACGTCTCTGAAGTTCAGGCATCGGTCGCGGCTGGTGTTGAAAATGTCAAGCGGGTGAACGGTGGTCAGACCCTGTCTACCCACATCATCGCTCGCCCCCACGAGAACCTGGAGTTCGTGTTACCCATCCGCTACACCGAGGCTGTTGAACAGTTCCGTGAGAGCGTCAGTGGTATTCGTCCCTATGGTAGATAGGGAATGCGCCTAGGAAAGGTTCGTGGCACGGTTGTCAGCACCTGTAAAGAGCCGAGCTTAACGGGCGTAAAGTTCTTGCTGATCCAATTTGTCAGTGAGGATGGCAGTTTGCTTGCTGATTATGAAGTGGCAGCAGACGTCGTTGGGGCCGGTCCCGGAGAATGGGTTCTAGTGACCCGTGGCAGTGCTGCCCGTCAGCATGATGGCTATGGGGGGCGTCCGGTGGATGCAGCTGTCGTTGCCATTGTTGATACGGTCAGCTTGGATACTGGCTCGCTTTACAACAAGCGTGAAGAGTTTAGTTATTAGGTTTTTTGAGAGGATATGGGCCAATGGTTGCTCAAGCCATGGCAGCATCCCCTGCCCAATTTCAGTCACTGGCTAAGCCGTCGATTGAATCCACCGCCTTTGTGCATTCGTTTTCTCAGGTGGTGGGTGGTGTATACGTCGGGGCGGAGGTATCTATCGCCCCCGGCACCTCAATTCGAGCAGATGAGGGATTGCCCTTTTATATCAGCAGTCACTGTGATATCCAGGACGGCGTGGTCATGCACGGTCTTGGCCAGGGATGTGTCCAGGGGGATAACGGCAAGCCGTATTCCATTTGGCTATCTCCCAATGTCACCCTGACCCATAAAGCATTGATCCATGGTCCTGCCTATTTAGGTGAGGGCTGCTTTGTGGGTTTTAGATCAACAATTTTCAATTCTCGTCTAGGTGCTGGCGTGCTCGTCATGATGCATGCCCTGGTGCAAGATGTTGAAGTACCGCCGGGACGATGTGTACCGTCCGGCTCTGTGATTACAACCCAGGCCCAGGCAGATGCTCTGCCAGCGGTTACCCAAGCCGATTTGGCCCTTGTTCAAGATATTGTTGAGCCCCATATCCAGGAGCGTTTCCACAGTCAGTTTTCCCAGGAGGGAAATGCTCCACAAGCGTTTAGATACCCAGATAGTGCAGCTCATACTGTTCCTATCCAATCCGCCCGCCGCTCGGCGAGCAGCCCGCACACCCCATACGCCACCGACGATGTTGGTATCGATACTATGCAAGCACTAGCACCCGAAATTGTTCAACAGGTTCGCCAGTTTTTAGCCCAGGGCTACAAAATCGGTTCAGAATACGCCGACCAGCGACGCTATCGCAGTGGTGTATGGCAAACCTGTCCCCCCGTACGCTCCAATCGAGAGGGTGAGGTGCTGACATCGTTGGAGCGCTGCATGGCTGAGCATCAGGGTAGCTACGTACGAATTTTTGGCATTGATCCGGTCGCTAAGCGTCGCATCGGCATGATGACGGTGCAACGCCCCGATGGTAAGCCCGTCGCCGTCAATAAAACAACCTCATCAGCGCCGCCAAGCACCGCTGCTGGCAATGGAGCCGGCCCCGGTGGCGACGTTGCCAGTCAGGTGCGGGCCTGGATTCGCCAAGGTTACAAAATTGGTACCGAGCACGCCGACAAGCGTCGCTACCGCAGTGGCGTATGGCAAACCTGCAGCCCCATTCAAGCGACCCGCGAGTCCGAGGCCTTGGATGCCCTGCAGGGTTGTTTGGCGGAGCATGCGGGTGAATACGTGCGGATGTTTGGCATTGACCCAGTTGCCAAACGTCGCATTGCCCCGGTTACTATTCAGCGGGGCGATGGTAAAGCTGTGGCCTTAAATGGCGCGGCCAGTGGTACTGCCACCGTCGCTAGCCAAAACGGTGCGGCCCCGACGGTTAGTAATGAGCTAGTATCCCAGGTTCGAGCGATTGTGGCCCAGGGACAAAAGATTGGGGTTGAGTATGCCGATAAGCGGCGCTATCGCAGCGGTATCTGGCAGACAGCACCAGCGATTTCCGCATCGAGTGAGTCTTCGGCTATGGCGACCTTGCAGCAGGTTTTGGCTGACCACGCCAATGACTATGTGCGTATTTTTGCCATTGACCCCAGGGTCAAGCAGCGGGGGCGCGCTGTTACCATTCAAAGTCCTGGCCAGAGGACAAACGTCTCCGATCAGGGTTCGCAGTCCGCAGCCTATGGCAGCCGTCCCACTGAACATAGGGCAGCTAGCAACGGCAGCAGTGCCTCGGTGAGTCCAGACCTAGTGCAGCAGGTTTCCCAGCTTTTGAACCAGGGCTATCGCATTAGTACTGAATATGCGGATCGCCGGCGCTATCGCAGCGGTGCCTGGCAGACAGGTGTCCCCATCGATGGCAATCGGCCGTCGGAAGTAGTTTCTGAACTTAAGGCCCAGCTGGCTGAGTATGCTGGCCACTATGTGCGGCTAGTGGGTGTGGACCCCCGCGCCAAGCGGCGAGTCTTGGAAACCACAATTCAGCGTCCGTAGTCTAAACCCATTCCTGAAACCGTCGCGATGGATCCCTCGCCTCTCCATTTTGTGAGTCACACCCATTACTATTGCGGTGGCGATATTGTGGTGGATTCGTCAGCAGCTATTGCCCCAGGTGTCGTGCTCAGGGCAGCGGTCAATGCATCTATTCGCATTGGCCCCGGGGTGTGTGTAGGTGCGGGTGTGGTGATTCAGGCAAAACAGGGCTGTGTATTTGTTGAGGCTGGGGCCAGTCTGGGTACGGGGGTGCTGATTGTCGGGCAGGGTCATGTGGGCAAAGACGCCTGTGTGGGTCCCTCTAGTACGCTGATTAATCCTGCGATCGCAGCCAGTGAAGTCGTCCCCCCCTGTTCTTTACTAGGGACAGCGGCGGCATCGGGAACAGCCGTCCCCCAAAACGGCACCTACGGTGCGCCCCAATCGCCCAGCTTTCAAACAGCCGCCCCCTTTCAACCCAGCAACGGACCGGTACCCTCGATGGCTGTGCCACCTAGAACATCACCCACCGTGCAACCCCAGGCCGTTTCACCAAAAGCTGTCGACGTACCAGAGATAGATCGGTCCCCCTCACCAAACAATTCAGCCATGGCTGCCCCCGGCCACGTATACGGTCGAGACCATGTCAACAGTCTGCTGTCGGCGCTCTTCCCCCACAGACAGTCATTAAACAACGGCAGCTCAAATCCCTCATCCGATGGGGAACTTTAGACTAAAAATTGGGTAGAATTATGGCCCTTGGGAGCTTGAACTAACCAGCGGGGTGTATCATCCTTAGCGGCCCATCCCGGCCACTGGCACTAGATTAATAAGTAATTGTCTTTTCACAGCTCGCCTCAAGATTTTCGCCTTACAGTATGGATGGACAAGCCCAATAAAAATCCTCGATAAAAGTCGTATATATCAATCTAAGCGCCAATTGCAGCGACTTGAGACCCACAATGGCAGTAGACTCCTCTTCATTAGCCAGTTCCACCGATAATTCCAGGTCAATCATGTCCTGGGTCATGGATTCAGCCCTGGGCATCGTCTCAACGGCTAGCTTTCCGGCCATCATTGGCGTGGCCGATGCCATGATGAAGTCCTCAAATGTCTATCTGGTCGGCTATGAAAAAACCGGCGGGGGTCAGTGTAGCGCCATTGTTCGGGGTGGGGTAGCCGATGTGCGAATGGCCGTCCATGCCGGGGTGGAAACCGCCAAACAGTTTGGTCAGTTTGTCTCGTCATCACTGATCCCAAGACCCATGGCTAACCTGGAGCAGGTATTACCAATTTTGCCCCGACTGAGCGAACTCCAGGGAGCCGGGGAAACCCACATGAGCAGCGGCGCAATTGGTCTGCTAGAGACCAAGGGCTTTCCCGCCATGGTAGGTGCGGCGGACGCCATGACCAAATCGGCAGAAGTAGAGCTAATCTCCCATGAAACCATCGGTGAAGGGCTTTGTACAATCCTGATTCGAGGTTCGCTGTCAAATGTGGCCATTGCCGTCGAAGCGGGTATGCACGAGGCGGAACGCATCGGTGAACTCAACGCAGTCATGGTAATTCCCCGACCGCTCAACGATTTAGAGCGTAGCCTACCGAAGGTGAAACAGGTGCAAAAACCGAAGAAGGTCCAGCTACCGCTGAAGCTAGAAGAGCGTCAGAAAGAACTTATGCCGGCCCAGGCCCCAGTGGTCGAGGTCCAAAAGCAAAAACAGCTGGACTTGCCCGAGTTTGAGTAGTCTTTTGCCGAGACAGGCCCCCGTGCGGATATGCCAGTCGTCTGCCGGTTGTTTAAATATCTGCGTAGCCAAAGGTGACGTTAAATTCTGCACACCAGATGGCAACAGAACCATAATCAGCCAGGTTCAGATCCGCTGGCAAAACATATCCCTGGGAACCTTCAAAGGTTTTTAGATCGGCGACATAGACATAGTCCCCCTCAGCCAGGCTAACGGGAACAGAATCGCCTTTGTAGAGTAAAACCTGAACCGCAGGCCCACGGGCGGTGTCAAAGGCAGCGTCAAATTCTAAAAGGCGCTGACCGTCTTTCTCGACGATGCGGGCGCTGCCGGTGGTGGCATGGGACTGATCGACAGTGACAAACTGGCCAGAGGCCAACAGGTTTTTAGCAGCAGCCTGGGTAATACTAGGTGGGGCGGCCTGGGCATCGGCAACGCCGATGGTCTGGGCAACGGGTACAACTGCAGCAGCAAGCAGGATGGCTGATAAACCGGTGGACAGTAGATTTTTCATGGGTTTATTTCTCCGAGTGGCTTGATTACTACTATCGGAGCGCTACCTGAGTAACCGTTGAAGCATTTCTAAAGGGTGGATAAACGTTATCTGAAAAAGATCTGAAATGATCTGGGTGATCGCACTCCCATGGCGTTAACGCTAAGCTAGAAAAAATACTGAGGTGCGGTATCGCTTAAACAGGATTAGGGCGATTACCACTGTAGATCTACTAGAAACAGTGCTTGTCTAAACAGAAGGATCTATGAAAAAGGCAGTCTACTGGCTAATGGGTGACAGGGGCGGTGAAGCCACCGTGACGGCTTGGAACTGGCTATGGGGACTTGATGAAGAGAACCCAGACACTGAAGAGAGTCCGGACGGGGGCGATGAAATCGATGAGATCGCAACCGCCGAAGCCTCCTTCAAAACAATGCAGCAATCTGTTCAACAGCTGGCCGCCGCCACCAACCGACAGTATGCCGCCTATCAACAGGCCAGACAGCTCTACATCCGCAAGGTGCGAGACCTTGGACGGGCTGAGTCCTCAGCTGTAAACGCCAAAAAAGAAGGTCGGTCTGCCGATGCAGAAACCGCTGTTGCCCAGGCAGTTCAAATCAGCCAGCTTTTACCCAAACTAGAAGCTCAGGTTGAACAGGCGGAAGCATTTGTCAACGAGTCCCAAGCAAAATTACGCCAAGAACGCGATCGCTTAGAAAGCTATAAACGCGATTTGCAAACCCTCAAAAACTTGACCGAAATCAACGACGCCCTGGCCGCCATCGCCCAGACCCACAACGAGGAAGACATGGCCTCGGCCCGCGCCCAGTTTGAAAAGGTCAAGGACTCCGTACATACGCGCTATTTAGAAAAACAGGCCTATGCGGAGCTATCGGCAAATTCAGCTGAGGCGTTGGACTCCGTTGCCCAACAGTACAAAATTGCCCAGCGGCTGCAGCAGCTAAATGAACAGCTGCCGACAGAAGAGGCTTAGGAAACAAAATTTTTGCTCTAATGCTGGAGAGACCTTGCATGCAAGGTCTCTCCAGCATTAGAGCCTATACGCTCCCTATCCCTTAGCCCACTCGATCCAGCGTAGCCAAAGCAGCTTCATAACCATGGTTATGGCGGCCCTAACATTGGGTTTCCTTACCATAGGGCCATGGAAAAATCATAGGCCCATCCGTACAATTACTGTTCTGACTGAGTAAAACAGCAGCTGTATGGAGGGTTATAAACAGCAGTTAGAGGTATCTTTGTGTCAAGTCGAAAGAGCGGTCCCCCACCCATCGTCTATATTCTGGGCGTTGTTGCCATTGCAGCTGGTGTTTGGCACCTCAAGGACCGATTGCCACGGCCAGGACTGCTGTCCGGTGGCTCAGAGGAGCTTGTGATTCTAGGAGATACCTTCAGCGGCTACAGCACCTTTCGTGCAGCTGAATTTAACGAAGAACTAGAACAGGTAGACCTGTCCCTGCGCTACGAAAATGAGTTTGACCAAGCCGAACGGGCAGCCAGTCTTGAGAGCGGCAACGCCGACCTAATTGTTACCACCCTGGATCAGTATCTAAAACATCAGCCAGAGGGGCAGATTGTCGGTTTGATTGACCGGACGGTGGGGGCGGATGCCATGGTGCTCAATACGCCTAAGTATCCACAGCTGCGATCGCTAAACGATCTCGCCCAGCTGCTAGAAGCAGGTCAGCCCCTCAGTCTGGTCTACGCCGCCGATACCCCCAGTGAGTTTTTGGCCCAGGTGCTAGATATCCGCTTTGATGGATTTAACCTATCGGACTTTAACCAGCTCAAGGTAGCCGAAGCATCCGAAGCCTGGGCAGACCTGCAGGAGCCCGCCCAAAATATTGCCGTCGCCGTCCTGTGGGAACCGTTTGTAACTAAAGCTCGCAACCAGGGTCACACCGTTGTGCTCTCCAGCCAGGATGCCCCCAACGCCATTTTGGATGTAATTGTCGCCTCCGATCGGCTAATCGAGAACCAGGGGGAGCAGCTGACAGATTTTCTATCAGCCTACTATCGCCGTATGGATCAATCGGCTCGAGATGATACGGCCCTAAAAACCTTGATTCAAACCGATGGGAACCTGTCTGCCACCGACGCTGATTTGATCTTGGACGGCATTGATTTCTTCACATCGGTTGAAGCCGAAAAGTGGATGCAAGAGGGACTCTTAGCCAAGCGAATCGATGCCACAGCCGCCATCCTGGTACTATCGGGGCAGCTTGCTGAAGTACCCACGGCGAGCGAACTCTATAGCAATCAGTTTATGGCCGCAGCCGTTGCCAATACCCAATCACTGATCCAACTGGTGCAGGCGGACGACCCTGAGCTAGCCAAATTTTTAGCGGGAGAAGCGGAGCGGGAGCCCACCCAGGTTGCCCCTGAAACCATTCAAGCCTCCCAGCCCATTGGTGACCTGGAGGTGCGGGGTGAGGTTAAATTTGGGTCCGGGTCTGCCCAGATTGAGGCCCAGGGGCAACAGACCCTGGGTCAGCTGGCCACTGAGATTAATGAATTCAACACAGAAACCGTTGCCATTCGGGTGATTGGCCACACCTCTCAAACGGGATCTGCCGCCGCCAACCAGCAGCTCAGCCAGCA
>JBCDJC010000089.1:0-19470 GCA_038748225.1 Cyanobacteria bacterium P01_H01_bin.26
AACCGGGGCCTTTTCGCAGAACTCAATTGACTTGGCACCGCTGGTAGGTGCTTGGAACCACCCACCAGCGGCTAACCTCGAAGGATTCTTACGCAATCCCGGAGGCTACGGTGAGTTTACCGCAGCTAACCCGATTTGCATCTGTCTTCTTGGGGCGGCTAAACTCACTTGAGTTCTGATTTCCTCAAAAACCATAGTTTGGAGATCGGAACCATGTTTCAAGATTTCACCCAGGGTACTCAGCGACCCACAGTTTATTCTGAAACCGATTTTTTGCCAGAGCACGAGTACGAGACGGTTCGTCACCTGCTGCTCGGCAGTCTGAACGCTGTACAAAACACCATCAAGGACCTGCATAGCAAACGCTACGCCGATCCCAACGACTGGAGTCGGCCTTTGGCCACCGGGCGGCCCAATGAGGTGATGGCTATTTTGACCAGAAACGTACGGGTGGACTAGACGCCCAAACCTGGGCCATCAGCCTGGAGAGGGGGTATGCTTGCGCTCCGGGCTGACGGCGCCAATGGCTCTGTAGAGTCCTTATCTACCGGGCTAACCTGCGTTACTCTAATCGATAGTTAATAGCGCTATCGGAAGGGAGCTATGTACGGAATCCCAGGTGTAGATGAGATCTCAGCACTGGACTTTGCCCAGCGGCTAGCAGAGGGCGACCTGCAGCTGGTGGATGTGCGGGAGCCCGAGGAGGTTGCGATCGCAGCCTTACCCAACTTTACCTATCTGCCCCTCAGTCAGTACGCTGACTGGGCCGAGCAAATCTTTACCCACCTGGACCCTAGCCTCGAAACCATCGTCATGTGTCACCATGGCATGCGCTCGGCCCAGATGTGTCAGTGGCTACAGCGCCAGGGGTTTGAGCGGACTAAAAATCTGGCTGGGGGCATTGATGCCTATGCCCGCCTTGTCGACAGGACCATTCCCCGCTATTAATGGCCTATTCCTAACCGCCCCTCGCCATTAATGACCTATTCCTACCGTCACTGCCTCAATTTCCATTCACCATGCTGAGCCAGCTGCAAACCCTCGTCCGTGAAGTCGATGGCCGCTATGCTACCGACACAGAGCTGATGTTTTTACAAAACTATCTACAAACGGCACGTCTGCGATTTAGCGCCTATCAAAAAATTCAGGCAGCGGAGGTCGACATTATTCGGCAGGTCAAACAAAAACTAAACACCGCTGAGCCCCACCTTCTGCGCCGTGGCAAAGTCGACCTCAGTGCCAAGTGGCAGCGAGATACCATCCGGGTGCTGCGCTACTGTGCCCACGCCCTGCTCGTAGCAGATGAAGAGAGTTTAGGAGAACGCTTTCTACTCTGGTTCCAATCCATTATGCGCTCCTTTAAGGCTCAGCACAGCTGTGACCTGACCTACAAAGTGATGCAAGATGTAGTACGTCACTACCTTACCCCCGAAGAGGCCGAGCTATTTTGTCCGATTTTAGTTCAGGCGAGGCTTTTGCTAGGCCAATAGGGTTACCCTGAAGGTACGCCAGGTAAATCAGTTATATGGACACCCCCTCGGTTCTTTCCCACAAGCTACGTCAGCAATACCCTCAAAAGCATAACCACTACAGATTTTCTGAGTTTTTCCAGTTCAATGGGTCAGAGGGCACCATTGCCGACTGGAACGGTAGTCGCAATATTTTTACCAGCGAAGACTTTATTATCGGCCTATTAGAAGGGTTGGAAGAAGAGGTGGGGGCAGCCTCGGCGGCGGTGATGTACTCCATCGGGTTGGAGTGGGGCAAACAGGACTCACTATTTTTCCATAAGTGGTTTGAGCGCGAATTTAACGTCAGTCCGCAGCAGGCCAGCCTGATGTTTCTACTAGAGACCTGGTGGTGGCCCTTTACAGCCCAGGGCTGGGGCCGCTGGGAAATAGACATGGCTGACCGCAAACAGGGATTTATGTTTATCAATCTCTTTGATTCAGCTGTAGCACGCACCCTGGGAGATGTGGGTAAGCCCGTCTGCTACCTCTATGCTGGTCTATATGCTGGCTTTTTTACCGAAATGGTTCGCAAACAGCTCAGCTGTATTGAAATTCAGTGCTACTCCATGGGCGAAACCTACTGTAAGTTTTTACTGGGGGCAAAAGATCGGATTGACGCAGCGGCATTTTGGTTAAACGAAGGAGCAACGGCCGCCGACATTGAAAATCGGCTGCGCTCCGAGGAACAGCTGTGATGGTTGATGGTTCCTTACAGTCCAGCCCGTCTGGCCAGCCAATGGCCATGGTGTCAGTTGGAGACTTTTTTCACCAGATCAACTGGCACGGCAACCCGCTGGCCGAGGGACTAACGCCCACCGACATACAAACGGTCGGGCAGTTTTTTGACACATTTCCCTGGCATGGTACAGCCACCCCTATTCCCCCTGACGATTGGGAACCGATTGGAGATGACAGCATAATCTATAAAGGAGAAGACGTCCTCACCCTAGAAGACCTCTCTGCCTTGTTTTAGAACCTGCCGTCCGTGGCCCAATCTGGAATCAAACCGCCCCTTAGGATTGCTATGACCAGCCAGCATATTTTGCAACAGCTTGAACTTCAGCCGGATAGGAACTATCTGACGGCTCAAGAATTGGGTGCGCTAAATCAGTATGTGGGTAGCCTGGCCGAGCGCGTCCGCACATACCGCCAGCTGCGGGAGTGGGAGGTCACCCTGATTCAGGGGCTGGTGGATCAGCTGCCGGTCGAGGTGCAAAAAGATACGCGGGCCCTGGAGCAAAGCATCAAACAGACGATCTTAATATTGCGATACGCGGCCCTCGGTATGCTGGTGGATGATGCCCACCTGGGCCATCGCCGTTTAGAAGGCTGGTTACCAACGATGGTAACGGTCTATCAGACCCACAGTGCTGACGTCTTGCTCAACCGCTCCCTCAATCAGCAGCTGTCTCGACTGTTAAGCCTCTCCCAGTTTGCGCTACTCAAACCGGCCCTAGAGTCGGCCCAGCAGCTACTGCATAATACTAATCAAGACTGACCCAGGCGTATCCGCTCTTTAAACCACTTTTTTAAACCGCTTTGTAGAACCCCAAGCACCATGGTACTGGTAGCCGATTTACTCACAGACACCAACCTGACGGCCAACTACTTTGCTAGCGACGTATACATCCATGGCACCCTGGAGCTAGGGCTATTGGAAAATCGTCGGGGCGATCGCCTACTTGCCTTACCCGATACTCTAATTCGGGCGATCTATGCCGGTCTTGACCATGAAACGGGTCAGGCATCAATGCTCGTGCTTTACAACTGCGGTCGCTGGTGGGGAAAAAACTTCTACATCCGCTTTTGCGAAGAACTCAGCGACTATCACAACCGGCCAGTGACAAGTTTATCGATGGCGGAGTTTATGCAGGCTTTGCAGCAGTGCTGGCTCACCCACGGCTGGGGGCAGATTAGCCTAGATTCAACTTATCGAGCCGAGGGGTTTCTGGTGCTCAAAATCCGGGCATCGGCTTTTATTGAGGATGCACCAAAGTTAGATCGGCCCGTGGGATTTTTAGAAACCGGTGTACTGCAGTCATTTTTTAGCCAGCTTAGCGGCCAAACACTGCACTGTGTGCAAACGGATTGCGAGTCCCTAGGGGCTGAAGAAAATTGCTTTGTCCTCGGTCTTAAGGAACGTCTGGTCGTGGCAGAGGCCGGTGTGGAGCAGCGTTTGTCCCATGCTGAGATTATGGCCGCGCTGGTAGAGTAGGTAGCGTACTGGCAACCGATATATAGCAATGTGATTAGCCGTCAGCGGTCTAGCTACCGCCTATTGGGTCTAGTAGGTAACGGTCAGTTCGGACGCGTTTACTGCGGCGTTCATCGCAAAACGGGCCATCTAGTTGCCATCAAGCATTTACACCGTCACAGTTTGCCAACCCATGCGTTTTTGCGGGAGCTGCACTGCTTGCTAAAGCTAGAGCATCCCAACATTGTCGCCTGCCATGCCCTAGAGCATACCCCTGAAGGGCGATTGCTCGTGTTGGAATACTGTGCGGGGGGGACCCTGCGATCGCACATGGCCGCTCCCCTCAGCGCGGCCGATATCCTGACCCTGCTATCAGATATGCTGGGCGGTCTGGCCTATGCCCACCAGCATGGTGTGATCCACTGTGACGTCAAACCCGAAAATATTCTCCTGACCTATCGCCAGGGCCGCTGGCGAGCCAAGATATCGGATTTTGGCATTGCCAAACTGATCGAGGAGCAGTCCTATCGACGCGGGTCGGGGCAAACCGGCTCACCGGCCTACATGGCCCCAGAGCGCTTTTACTGCCAGTACTCCCCAGCCGCAGATGTCTACGCGATGGGAATCATTCTATTTGAGCTACTCATGGGGAAGCGACCCTTTGCGGGCACCCCGGCCGACCTGCAATCGGCCCACCTAAACCAGCCCGTTCCCAAGGTTGAGCAGTTCACCGATGCGATTCAGCACATTATTACCAAGGCATTAGAAAAACTGCCCGCTCGACGATATCCGACCGCCACCGAAATGCTGGCGGATCTGCAGTCCATCAGTCAAGAGAGTCTGCCTTGTCCTAGCCAGGTAAGCCCTTCCTACTATCCCTATACCGGTGCTCCCCACCCACACCTGACTCAACCCGTCAGCCATATGCAAGCCCGACCAGCGACAGCCGACCGGGTGGCTCAGATAGTTCTGGCCCAGGGAAAACAGCTGACCACCTATCCATCAGCCCAAGAACGAAGCTTAGACAGTCCCATCCAGGGACTATACGCTTCGCCGACCGGGCTAATGGTCAGTACGGCCCGCACTCTGTGGCAGGGGGCCAACTCCACCGCTTTGACCCCTATTGTCCGCTGGCCTGCCCCTTCCCTAGTGGCCGTTGAGCCTCGTCACCGCTGGGCAGCGGCGGTCACTCCCAGCCTGCAAAGATTAACGATTACCCAGCTGCACAAGGCCAATCAGGTGAGCCACCACCGGCCCCTACCCCTGGCTCCAGATATCCCCATCGACCAGGTTTTAACCGTGGATGGCGGGCATGTTGCGATCGCAGGACGGACCCAACAATCAGGCAGTCAGCTACAGCTCTGGAACCGACGTGGTATATCCCTAGGTTCCCTCAACCTGGGCATCCCCCTGCGACAATTTACCCCAATGCGTCAGCCCTACCAGTGGCTAGCCATCGATATCAACGATCCCCAAATCGTTATTTTCTTGGTCCTCAAGCCCCTGCGCATCACCCCCATGCGGTTAGACCTGCTCCCCACCCTCATGCTCGATCTACCCTGGGGCTATCTCTTTAGCGATGCCCAAGGACGCATGCTTTTACTGGATCGAGATTTCCAGTCCATCGGTGGAATCCAGGGACCCGCCAAAGCCACAGCCATTGTCTCCCCCCGCCCCCATGAGCTGCTAGTCGCCACCTGGCAAGCTGGGCTACTGGGCTCCGGCGGGCTGCACCGACTCAACCTGCAAAACTTTGGGCTCGACATTATTTTTTAAGTAATCCTTTACTCCCTAATATTCACCCGACCATCAATTCCATTGGCCTGCAGCCAGTCCAAGCGTTCCTGAGCCTCATTTTCATCCACATAGGCCCCGGCCTGCATAAACATCTCATTGCCCACCTGGGTTCGAAACGCATCAGGCACCAACCGCCATAGGTCATCAGCGTCCGCCATGTTAACCAGCACACGATAACGAAACGAGTTCGCCAACGATACGGTGCCAGGGGGGGACAAACTAGCGGCATCATTTCCACCGGGAATAGCCGCTGAGGGCACCGGTAGTCGCTGGCCCGTGCCCCCTAACCTTTCTACATTTTCAATAGTTTCAGATTCAATATTTTCAGAATCGCTGCCCGTACCTGCAGGACTTTCCACCCTCGACGGCACCGTACTAGGGCGCTGGTTCAACCGGGCCAATAGTTTAGAAATTCCCTCACTTTTTTCATCGCCCGGATCGCGTGTAGATTCAGGTGCCTGCCCACCCGCAGGAATGACGGCAATGGAGATAGCATCACCATCAACTACGGCAGAGTCACCATCCGCCAAGGCACCGGGATCGGGGGCAACCGGCTGTCGCTGTGCCGGTCGTTGCTGCATTACAGGAGCAGCGGCGGGCGTGGGCAAAGTCACCAGGCGCTCGCTGGCCGATGTACTGACGTCAGTGGACACGGTCCGCTCGGCCGCAGCTGCGCTATCGGGTTCGCTGGCCATAGGTGCTGTTACAACGGTTTGGTCAGCAGTAGTCGGACTGGCAGCTACATCAACGGACTCCACTTCCACCACGCCATTACGACCGTTGTCATTCAATACGTTGGCAGCTAGCGCCGGACGAGCATTGTTCTTTAGCGCGATACCCACCTCATTGCCAGCAATCCGATTGTTGTTAATCGTTGGAACAGCAGGACTAGTGACCGTAATGGCATGTCCCGTTGCTTCAAACAAGTTTCCCCGCACGGTGGCCCGGCCGTTGTGAATGACCAGACCGCTCTGATTGCGGTTAAAGTAGCTGTTTTCAATGACGGGTGCCCCGGCTGTTACCTGAATGCCAGCAGCGGCATTGGCCACCAGGGCCACCCGCCGCAGAATGGGTGCCCCGGTCACAATCCATACTCCGCTGCCCCGAGGATTGGAAACCAAGACATTGGCTAGCCCAGAGCGATCCGAGGTGACAATAGTGGCATTTTGCCCCGTGCCACGCGCTTGAAATTCTCCACCGCCAACAATTAGCGTGTCGCGGGTGGCCCCTGCATTTCCCTGGATTGTTACCCCAGGCCGCAGTCGCAGGGGAAACTGTTCCCCAGTCTCCTGGCTGTAGTGACCCGGTGCCAATAGAATCACCGTGCTGGCAGAAGAGGATGTCTGCTGCAACGCATGGGTAATGGTTTGATAGGGCTGTTCTGCGCTACCCGCCCCCAGCCGATCGCTGCCCGTTGCCGCGTTTACATGCAGCACACCATAGTTGCGAGTCGATCGATCCGTGCTGGCTTGAGCCCAGACATCAGTCGCCTCTGTCGCCTCTTGGGCGCTCGCCGGATACGCTGTCAGTACGGTCGCCATAGCCAGCAACGTCAGCAGCCCCTGCAAAGTTCTAATCTGTTTTGTTGCGTTCATCGTTGAATCCACGAGCGTAACTAACCGGAGAAGCCTGTTCTCCGGGGGGTAATTGCGATGACGCTCTGCCCACCTTCCCAAATCCATGGTGAGCGGTACTGCAAAATCTGCGGTGGGTGCGTGGGGCAGGATGTCCTTTATGCCTAGGGATTCTGGAAGGGGCTTGGACATTTGTCAACCCCCTTTGACCAATTTCCTGAAATTTTAGCTTTCGATATCCATTCCCAAACGGCTTCAGACAACACAATTTATCAGGCTCCACCGTTGAGAGACGTCGCATAGGTCTCTCCAATATTAATTTTTCGATCTTGTACAATCGCTTGCCACCATTTGCCAATTCCACGCTGACGGTGCATTTGCTGACGGTGCATTTACAGGCTGATACCATAGGAAAACTTTGTCCCGGCACCTTTTATCTATGACCCCTGTACCCCTGAGTGAGGACTCGTCTCAGCGAGTGTTGTATCGAATTTTGGATGCAAACTTAGACCGGGCTCGCGAGGGCCTACGCATTGTTGAAGAGTGGTGCCGCTTTGGTCTCAATGATGGGTTGCTCACAGAGCAGGTCAAGCACCTGCGGCAGACCCTGGGCGGATGGCACAGTGACGCCATCCGCCAAAGTCGCGATACCCCCGGCGATCCGGGTACCACCCTCAGCCACCCCCAAGAGGAAAGGCGCGACACCCTACAGACTGTAGTGCAGATCAACTGCAGCCGGGTCCAAGAAGCGCTGCGCGTATTGGAAGAATATGGCAAGCTGCATTCTGCTGAGATGGCGAGCACTGCCAAACAGATGCGCTATCAGCTCTATACCTTAGAAAGCAAACTGCTGGGCTACGACTTACGACAGCGGCTGGCCAAGGCACGCACCTACCTGGTCACCGCCCCAAGCGACCGTCTGTTAGCAACCGTGGAAGCGGCCCTTAAAGGGGGTATAGACATTGTTCAGTACCGAGAAAAATCAGCGGACGACGAGATCCGACTGGACCTGGCTGAGAAAATGAAAACGCTTTGCCACCGGTATGACGCCCTGTTTATTGTCAACGATCGGGTAGATATTGCAGCAGCGGTGGGAGCAGATGGGGTTCACCTGGGGCAGCAGGATCTGCCCATGGCGGCCGCTCGGCGTATCCTCGGACCGCTACCCATTGTGGGACGCTCGACAACGAACCCAGCTGAGATGACCCGCGCCATTGACGAAGGAGCTGACTATATTGGTGTTGGGCCAGTCTACGCCACTCCGACCAAACCTGGCAAAGCGGCGGCGGGCTACGACTACATACGCTACGCCGTGGAACATGCCCCCATGCCTTGGTTTGCCATCGGTGGGATTGATCTGACCAACGTGGCGGCAGTGCAAGCAGCGGGCGCTCCGGGAGTTGCCATTGTTCGAGCCGTGATGCAGGCTGACGACCCCACCCAGGCTACACGCATGTTTACCCAGCACTTCAGCTAACGGATTTTTGATAGCTACAGGGGACTCGCAGTTAAACAAAGTACCGCCCGCACCCTTCCCTTACCCTGTTCCCCTTTCCCTTTTACCCTTCCAAAACCGGTATTTTTGCATCCCTAAAACCTGTCCCTAAAGGTTTCTCCCCTTCTTCTTTTTCCATGAATAATACCTCCGACTCAGCTGCTGTCATCCTCCACGTCAATGGTGAATCCAAATCCTGTCTGGCGGGAACTACGCTGCCCCAACTGCTGACTCAGTTAAAAATGGATCCGCGCCTGGTGGCGGTGGAGTACAACGGCGAAATTTTACACCGCCAGTTTTGGCAAACCACCGTGATGCAACCAGACGATCGGTTGGAGGTGGTCACGATTGTGGGGGGTGGCTGATGGTGAGTATTTTGGAGGTTAGCGGCGGTGGGGCTGGCCTGGAGTGCGGTAATCCGTCCCGTCTGGGCGAGCTGTCTGTTCAGGCTAAACGCGCTAAGGTAAGAATGGCTACACTTTAGTCAGTTGTGACATCTCAACGTTTTTCTGCAACCTCCACCATGAGTCGATTTAAGCTAACCCAATTTCAGTCTTGGCTACGGCCTTTGCTCAAACCCATGTTGGTATGCGTTCTGGCGCTGGTACTGGTTTTTTCCCAGGCTGATGGCGCTTTGGCCGCTCGGGCTGGGGGACGCATTGGGGGTGGCAGCTTTCGGGCACCTAGACCAACCCGTACATATTCAGCGCCGCGTAGCCGAGGGCCGTCCGGGGGCTACTATCCTGGCGGTGGCTTTGGCTTCGGTTTTCCATTGGTGATGCCACTGTTTGGCTTTGGTGGCGGAGGATTGTTTAGCCTGCTGATATTTTTTGCGATCGCATCTTTCCTCGTACGCAGCTTTCGTAGCATCATTGCCGATAATAGCGACGGCTATAATCCCAACCCATCGGTTTCTGTTGCCCGTCTGCAGGTGGGGCTACTGGCCAAGGCGCGCCATCTACAGGATGATCTAAACCGTCTGGCGGAGTCTGCTGATACCAGCTCATCGGCCGGTTTGGCCAAAGTGCTACAGGAAAGTACCCTGTCCCTACTACGCCATCCCGAATATTGGGCCTATGCCAACACTGACACCGTGGCCACCAAGCTGACATCGGCCGAGACAGAGTTTAACCGTCTGGCCCTAATGGAGCGTAGCAAGTTTAGCCACGAAGCCATCTCGAATGTCAATAATCAGCTCTCTGGCAACAGTACCGCCGCTTTACCGGATGCCGATGACACCCAGCCATCGGGAGAGTACATCATCGCCACGGTGATTGTCGCCACCCAGGGTAAACTAGCCCTTCCCGACGTCAGTTCTGAGCAAACCGTACGGAGTGTGCTCAACCAGATTGGGTCAATACCCAGTGAGGCTTTAATGGCCGTTGAAGTTCTATGGACACCCCAGGCCAGTGGTGAAACCCTCACCAGTGATGAGGTCATTGCCCAGTATCCCAACCTCAAGCTGGTGTAGCCGTCTCGACCATGGCCCAACACTTCTAACGGGGGTCTCCAGCAGGCCCCCGTTTTTGATCGGGCGCTGAGCTTGGAAAAAGATTTGATATCGGCCGTTTTATCAAATCTTTTTGACCATTTAGATCACACCTACGTACAGATCCGGGTATATTGGTTCCGACTTGAGAGACTAGCCCTATAGCCTAAATTGAGCTAATGTGCTTAACTCTTGAACAATCCTGCGCCTGTTCTCTAAAAGGTCACCATGCTCGTCCTGCTTACCCGTGTTTTACTGTGGGCCACCATTGGGCTGCTAATTTGGTACATTCTGACCAAAATCATCCCGGCCAAGTACCTCACTTGGTTTGGCGGAGTCGTTGTTTTGGTTCTGATTGTGGCCTCGTTTGCCGATCCCAATGACGAGACCATCGGCACTATTTGGCGGCTAATTTCACTGCCCTTGACCCCGCTGGGGGCGACCATATTACTCCTCGGCTCCTCCATTGGCGATGGCTTAAAAAAAGTTAAAGGGCAGCAGGTGGCAGCAGCCCTGGCCATTCTGATAGTCACTAGTTTGCCAATCTTTAGTCGCTACATTGTTGGCCGCTCAGAATTAGAACTACAGCGAGCCTTTGAGATTCGAGCAGAGCAGTGTGCCGAGGTCTGTCCTGTCGGTCTGGAGGGTCCTCGATTGGACCGCACAGGAGCCATTGTTGTTTTTGGGAGTGATGCTGGGGATGCCAGGGGCTCTGTGGCTTTTCAAAGTGCCAGCGACCAGGCGTATAACTCGACCCTGGTACCCCGGCTGATCTATGCATCCCAGCTTTACAATGAGGCCCGTCAGGCGGGGGCTAATCCGTTTGTGATTGTGACGGCAGACCCGGGCGGTGATAGTGATGCCAGTGCCGCCAAACGTCAAAACATTAGAACCGTGCTGATCAACAATGGGGTGCGAGCAGAGGACATTCGCTTGGAATCGACCGGTCTCAATGTTCAAGGCACAGCTGACAGAGTTGACCGGTTTCTACGGGACCAGCGGGTGCTACCCGCCGTCGACAATCGCAATGAACCGACCGATCGACGGATTATGGTAGTGGCCCCAGCCATGACGATGACCCGTTCAGCATTAACCTTTGAAAATATGGGGATGCAGGTGATTGCCAAACCCACCGATTTCTATTCGATCGACACTTGGTCAGGCAGCGACACTTTTTCTCGCCTGCCCGATATTATCCCCAACGTTGATGCCCTCCAGCTGACATCGCGATACTGGGATGAAGTACTGACATCCACCTATTACTTTTTGCGAGGATGGCTACCCGACTTTGACTTTGGCTGGAATCCAAATATTGAAATCTAGGGCTGCCTGTGGTCCACCAGGCAAGCTTGGCAATGGAGGTACTAGGATAGTGAAGCAGCGAAGGCTGCAGAAACGTTTCGAGTACTTTTATGGCACAGTCTAGGCTGCAATCTTTAACTAGCTATCTTCACCCCCATCGACGCCAGGTGGCATTGGGAATTGGGATTTTGCTAGTGGTCAATGTTTTTAGTGTTTGGATTCCCCTGATCATCGGTGATGTGGTGGAACGCCTCAAAGTCACCTTCAGTCAGGGAACAATTCTGCGCTATGTGGTGCTGATTTTGTTGCTGGCAACGGTCATGTGGGTAATTCGTATGGCCTCCCGAGTTCTCATTTTTGGGGTGGGCCGCAAAGTCGAATTCGACCTTAAACAGAGAATTTTTGAGCATCTGCTGTCGTTAGAACCGGCCTATTTTGCCGAAAATACCATCGGCGATCTGATCAATCGAGCCACCAGCGATGTGGATAATATCCGCCGTCTGCTGGGATTTGCAGTGCTGAGTTTGGCCAATACTCTGTTTGCCTATGTTCTAACTGTGCCTGCCATGCTACGCATCAGCGTTCGGTTAACGCTGGTGGCCCTAGCCATCTATCCAGTGATGATGCTGCTAGTGAGGTTCTTTAGTAGGCGTCTCCAGCAAGAGCAGCTGGATGTTCAGCAATCCCTGTCTGATTTAAGTACGCTGATTCAAGAGGACATGAGCGGCATTGGCCTGATCAAAATTTATGCCCAAGAAGCCAACGAGCAGCGGGCCTTTGCCCACAGTAACGATGCGGTTCTAGAGGCTAATTTAGCCCTCGCCCGCACCCGTAATACCCTATTCCCCCTATTGGGAGGTTTGGCCAGTCTGAGTTTAGCGATTATTTTAGCGGTGGGGTCCCGCAGCATTGCAGCAGGCACCCTAGCGGTTGGTGATTTTGTCACACTGCTGCTGTATGTCAATAATCTGGTATTTCCCACAGCTCTACTGGGATTTACGATTACGGCCTATCAGCGGGGCGAGGTCAGCGTTGATCGCATTGAGGCGATTTTTGCTGCTCAGCCCAAGGTTACCAATGCGACCGCCGCCGCACCTTTACCGGTAACAAATGTGGTGGGACGTCTGCAGGCCAGGGGGTTGACCTATCAATATCCCGGCAGCTCTACACCTGCTATTGATGGGATTACATTTACCATTGAGCCGGGGGAAACCGTGGCCCTGGTCGGCCCCATTGGTTCAGGCAAGTCCACCCTGGCTAAGGCGCTACCTCGCATTTTGGAAATTTCTGAGGGTCAGCTGTTTATTGACAATCATGATGTGACCCAGGTGGCCCTAAGCGATCTGCGTCGGGCGATTGCCTTTGTACCCCAGGATAGCTTTTTGTTTAGTACAAAGGTTAAAAACAACCTGCGCTACGGGATGCCCATGGCGGAAATGCCTGAGATTAAGGAAGCAGCAAAGCTGGCTCAGATCCAGGGTGAGATTTTAAACTTTCCCAACCGGTACGACACCCTGGTGGGTGAACGGGGAATCACCCTGTCTGGGGGACAACGACAGCGCACGGCCCTGGGTAGAGCCTTGCTGATTGATGCCCCTATTTTGGTGCTAGACGACGCGCTGTCTAGCGTCGATAATCAAACCGCCACCCAGATTTTGGATAATCTGTCCCATGGCGCCCAGCGTAAAACGGTGATTTTTATTACCCATCAAATGGCGGCGGCGGCTAATTGCGATCGCATTATCGTCATGGAGCAGGGTCGCATAGTACAAACCGGCACCCACGACAGCTTAGTCACCCGTTCTGGTCTCTATCAGCAGCTATGGAATCAGCACAAGCTTAAGGAGGTTTTACAATAGGCGCGTCCAAACCACAAGCGGCTAACTGTCAACCACAGCTAGCCGCTTGTGTAATATGGCCCTGCAATACCCGTGATTTCTCAACGGCTATCCAGTCAAAACAGTTTGGGATTTAGCCACCCACCGCATCGGGCAGGGCAAAGATCGGCAAATACATCGCCACCAGGATTGACCCCACCATGCCACCCAAGAAAATGATCATGATCGGCTCCATGATACTAGTCAGCGCTTTGACCGCTTGCTCTACTTCATCTTCATAGAAATCCGCAACCTTCATTAGCATCTGGTCTAACTCACCGGTCTCTTCACCGATGCTAATCATCTGGATTGCCATTACTGGAAACACCTGGTGTTTTTGCAAAGCTAGGCTAATCATGCCCCCCGTCTGGATCTCGGAGCGAGCCTCCTCAATCGCATTGGCAATCACCTGGTTACCCGACGTATCCCGAACAATTTCCAACGCCGTTAAAATCGGGACACCGGAGCGAGAAAGAGAGCCAAACGTACGGCAAAATCTTGCCGTCGCCGACTTTTGAACCAGATCCCCAAATAGCGGCAGCTTCAAAAATAAGCGATCAATGGTCTCACGACCAGCGCGGGTTTTATAGTACTGGCGGTAGGCAATGCCTGCCACCACCAAAGCAGCAATCGTCAGAGCCACCAGCACCGGGTTACGTAAAAACCGGCTAATACCAATCATTAGCTGGGTAAACGCCGGTAGTTCTGCCCCTAGTTCAACGAAAATCTCCTCGAAAATGGGCAGCAAAAACACCGTCATACCGATAAAAATGGTGATTGCCAGTACACCTACCGTTACCGGATATGCCATTGCAGACTTGATTTGATTCTGCAATCGGTTGAGATCTTCTAAGAGCTTGGCCAGACGATTTAGCACTTCATCGAGTACACCACCGACTTCGCCCGCCTGAACCATACTTACGTACAACAAGTCAAAGCTCGCGGGATGTTTTCGCATCGAGTCCGACAGATTATTACCCTGTTGGACATCGGCATTAATCGAGAGTAGCGCCTTTTTCAACTTAGGGTTTGGACACTGTTCGCCCAAAATGCCAATTCCCCTAACCAAACCCACACCCGCATTCACCAAAGCCGCAAACTGACGCGAAAAAACAGCCTTATCTTTAACAGTGACCTGGGCCAAAGAGGTTTGGATATCATCCCAATTAAAACTCAGTGCCCGATCCTGCTTAATACTCTGGATGTAGACACCACGCTCCTTGAGCATTGTCCGAGCTTCACCCGGAGTAGCCGCAACGACCTTCTCGCGTCGGGTACGACCCGTGGTATCTCGCCCTGTAGCGACGTAGGTGGGCATAGGTTTTACCTCTGCAAAAATTTATGCTTTGAAGACATTGAAGGCTTTATACAGGGTTGCCTAACGATTATGCAACCCCCCTAACAAACTAACGACGTAAACCTGTTGCGGAACGTCCTCGCTGCTGCGCCTGATTTTTGTTCATGGTGCCAGCTCCGCCAGCATTGATCAATCGCTGTAGCTCATCAGCCCGAGATGATTTTCCAATCGCCTGCTCAAAGCTAATGGTGCCAGCTTTGTACAGATCCGCTAGCACCATTTCTAACGTTTGCATGCCTAGCTTGGCACCCGTTTGAATAGCACCATAAATCTGAGCTGTCTTACCCTCTCGAATCAGGTTGGCAATAGCTGGGGTAACAACCATGATCTCTTGAGCCATGATTCGACCAAACTCACCAGGCTTCGGATTCGCTTTGGGAACCAGGGTCTGACTTAGTACAGCCACCAAAGAACCAGAGAGTTGCACTCTTACCTGTTGCTGCTGCTCGGGGGGAAAGACATCTACCATACGGTCTACCGTTTGGGCAGCAGAGCTGGTGTGCAAGGTGCCAAAAACGAGGTGACCTGTTTCTGCCGCTGAAATGGCCAGGGAAATGGTTTCTAAATCCCGCATCTCACCCACCAGGATCACATCGGGGTCTTCCCGTAGCGCCGCCCTCAGAGCATTGGAGAAGCTCTTTGTATCTTCTCCAATCTGACGCTGGTGGATCAAGCTTTTAATCGGTTCATAGACAAATTCAATCGGATCTTCAACCGTTAGAATATGCTCTGCCCTGGTGTGGTTGATATCGTTGATCATCGACGCTAGCGTGGTCGACTTGCCAGAGCCCGTCGGCCCAGTCACCAAAATCAAACCGCGAGGCTTGCGGGCAAGTTCTATCACAATATTAGGCAAGCCCAGCAATTCAGCACTGGGGATTTTAGAACTCAGTGCCCGTAGACAGGCCGCATAGGTGCCCCTATCTTTGTATACATTGACACGAAAACGAGCCAGTCCCTTGACCCCATAGGAACAGTCCAACTCCCAGTTTTGCTCCAGGTGCTTTCGCTGGGTGTTGTTTAGCATGCTGAAAATCAGTCGCTGACACTGCTCAGGCGTCATGGGCGGATGTTCAGTAGGGGTGAGGTGACCACTGACTCGAATATAAGGAGGTAAGCCCGCGGAAAGGTGAAGGTCAGACCCTCCTCGCTCAACCACTTCTTCCATCAAATCTTCGATCATCATTTCCATATGGCCACCTCAGGTAGATATATACAAAGTCGTTACACGAAAAGATATTAAGGAAACAGCATGAGCCCCCAGCTCAAGCAATAGTTACGATTGTGCCCAATCTCAAGCAATAGATTACATCTAGCCAACCTAGCTGTTTTGGAAGCGAGGGGTTAAACAATAAGGACAATCAAGCCAGTCGTGGTGCAGTTCTGCACCACAGGTAGAGCAACTAAGTACGCTCTTTCTCCTGGCCTTCAGCTCGGCTTCTAGCCCCGTATCAGTAAAAGTTACCCGTTCCACTTCATCCAGGGTGGTGTAGCCTTGCTCCACTAGCTTGAGGCTATAGGCTAGCAGAGTTTGCATCCCTTCTTCGACGGCAGCCTCTTTGATATGTTCTGCAGGCGCTCCATCCGAAATCATCTTTTGCAAGTTTTCGGTAATACGCATCACCTCGTACACGCCAACTCGCCCCTTATAACCGGACCCCTGACAGGTTTGGCAAAGTTCGCCAGCGTTTCGGGCCGCCTCAGCCTGGTCTGGCTCAATCGTATTAGCTCGATAAAAGGTAATATCGCCCCCCGATGCACTGAGTCCAAACCTTCCTAGCTCCTCGTTACTGGGGTGGTAAGCGATGCGACAATCGGGGCACACCTTCCTCACCAGACGCTGAGCCAAAACACCGATCAGCGAGCTAGAGACTTGAAATGCCTCTATTTCCATTTCATTAAGACGAGAGATGGCACCTGCTGCGTCATTGGTGTGGAGCGTTGTCAAAACCAGGTGGCCGGTGAGGGCCGCCTCAATCGCCGTTTTAGCCGTTTCAGAGTCACGGGTCTCACCCACCAGAATGACATCTGGGTCCTGCCGCAGAAATGCTCGTAGAATTAGGGGAAAGTTCATTCCCTTCTCGCGAATGACCTGCACCTGAGTAATCCCAGGCAAGGCATACTCAATCGGATCTTCTGCGGTACTGATATTGATGCCAGGATCGTTACGCTCCGACAGCACTGAATACAACGTGGTGGTCTTACCTGAGCCTGTAGGCCCCGTCACCAGAATCAAACCATAGGGCAAACTGGTCATATCCTGGACGATTTTGAGCGTTTCGTCGTCGGTAATCAGCTTGTCCAAGCCCAGCTGGGTAGTTGAATTATCTAGGATTCGCAGGACTACCTTCTCGCCGTAGCGGCTAGGAATAGTGCTAACGCGGAAGTCAACTTTGCGCCCTTGAAATACCCGGCGAATGCGACCATCCTGGGGAATTCGTCGCTCGGCAATATCTAGCTCGGCAATAATTTTAAATCGGGCGGTGACAGCCGGAATAATTTTCTTTGGCAGTCTCTGAAAGGCCTGGCGTAAGACACCGTCACGACGAAACCTGATGCGCAAAAACTCTTCTTGAGGCTCAACGTGGATGTCAGAGGTGCCTTCCTGTAGAGCTTTGACCAATATTTTGTTGACTAGGGCAATAACGGGAGCGGCGCCCGCATCCTGAACCGCTGCGCCCAAGTCAGCTTCTTCATCAATGGCTTCTTCGAGGTCGGCATTGTCGAGATCCAAATCCTCTAGGTTGGCGTTGACATCAACGGCCTGTTCAAAATCTCGCTGCTTTTCCTTGGCAACCTGATCGTCTAGATAGGCCGAAATCATCCGCTGATAGTCTTCAACGGTAATGACCATGCGACGTAGCTTCAGGCTTTTGGGACGCAAGATACGATTTAGGTCATCTTGGGCTTCTAGATTCTCTGGGTCCACCATCGCCACAAGTACGGTGGAACTCCCATTTTGATCGGTCCGGGAGAGCGGCAATAGTCGATGACGACGGCAGATATCAACGGGGATCAAGTCGTCAATTAGATTGCCAACTTTAGTATCAGAAACACTCTCAATCTCAGGATCTAATGATTCGACCCCGTAGAGGATTTTAAGTTCAAATAGCTGCTGCTTTTTATATTGTCGTAAAAGCTCTGGACTTAGCTGCTGTCCTGTCAAGGACTCTAAAACATCTGTTAAGGAGCGCCCCGACTTGCGACTTTCAACCAGCGCCTGCTGCATTTGGTCGGTGTCAACGTACCCTGCTTTAATAAGCTGGTTACTAAATGGAGAAAAGCTTCTTTGTAAAACAAGCGCTTTCCGAGATGATGAGGAATTGGTCATAGTCGCCGCAGAAGATCCTTCCAGAAGGTTGCCCACAAAACGCTTTTCTGTAGACAGCTACAGAAGATACCCCAATCCTATAGTTCGAGTAGGGATCGAGGTAATCTGGATGTTAAAGCATGCTGTGGATTACTATTCCATTTTCCGATAATAGCTTGAACATTATCATCCAGCTAGCGGCATTATGGGCTCCCATGGGGTGAGTGCGATCGCAGGAAGCAGAATTATGGCTAGGGAGCATCATAAATTTTGTATAGTCATTATATTGAAGAATGCACTACTGTGGTAAGGCTAAAGCAGTTGAAACATAAGGCTACAGATTGGGTCAACAGCGGTTTTTGTCATCTAAGGATTGAGAATTTAGGCCCTACTTCTCGTCACATAGGCGTTCTCTGGAACGTCTTTACAGACGCAATGTTGGGATCTTATACAATCCCTATCCCTAAGACTTGCTTATTTTTGCCCATATCCTTTGGGTAAAAGAACCTTGAGAGGGCGTAACTCACTTAAAATGTCAGCGTCTAAGGCAAGTGTTATCCCCTGTATGCCGTTATCGATGAGGTTAAACGATGGTAGAGGACGTTAATTCAGCAGAAAACAATCCTATTGAAGAAGGTGAGACCTCAGATGCCTCCAGTGAGGCAGCCGTCAATATCGAAGAGCTTAAGCTTGAAGATGCTGATGTTGAAATTGATTTTGAGAACGAGTTTTCCGAGGCTGCCTCTGAAGCGGCTGTCGACAAGGCCTCTGATACTCCCGACACTGACACCGTCGAAATGTCCGAAGGTGACATGGCTGCTGTGTCTGGCCTGAAAGACGAGGTGGCTCAGCTCAAGGCGCAGCTAGAAGAGCGTAATGGGCAGTATCTAAGATTGACAGCTGATTTTGAGAACTTTCGTAAGCGCACGAGTCGAGAAAAAGAAGACCTTGAGCTCCAAACCAAATGCTCTACGATTAGCAATCTGCTAGACGTTGTCGATAACTTTGAGCGGGCACGCGCTCAGATCAAACCTCAGACCGATGGTGAAATGGCTGTGCATAAAAGCTACCAAAGTGTTTACAAACAGCTGGTCGAAGGCCTAAAGCGGATCGGCGTCGCACCCATGCGAGCAGAAGGTAAGGAATTCGATCCAAATCTGCATGAAGCTGTGATGCGAGAACCCACAGATGAACATGCCGACGGTACCGTTATTGAGGAATTGGTTAGGGGCTACATCTTAGGTGAACGAGTTTTACGTCACGCTATGGTAAAGGTCGCCACACCTCTAGACGAGTAGTTCCTATGCCTGTGGCAGCTAAGCACACAGAAACTGAGCTAGTCTGAAAGCTGGCTCAGTTGTAAAGCTTTCTTGAATATCCAAAGGTTTTATCAGAACTTATGGTTTTGGGTATTGTATCTATTATGAGAGAGGAGCTTACATACTTTCTATTAGTGAGCTGAACTTATATCTGCTCTGCAGGTGTGTATTGAGGTTAGGGTATAGCCATATATCAATTTTTAAAGCGTATTTTATCGATCTGTGCGATTAGCATTTGCTTGTAG
>JBCDJC010000090.1:0-19467 GCA_038748225.1 Cyanobacteria bacterium P01_H01_bin.26
CGAACTTTTGCAGCTGCGGGCAGATATTACCGAGCGATATGTGTCTGCCGGCTATGTCACCTCGGGGGCGCTGCTGCCGCCACAGACGGCGGTTGACAGTGTCTTTGTCATCGAGGTGATTGAAGGGCAGCTAGAGGACATCATTGTCAGCGGCACCCATCGTTTAGACACCGCTTATATCCGCAGTCGTGTGGGTCTAGCCGCCCAGCCACCCCTCAATGTCAATACCCTATTAGAAGGGCTGCAGCGGTTACAGCTAGACCCGTTGATTGAGACCGTATCGGCGGATTTACAGGCCGGGGTAAGACTGGGAACCAGTTTGTTGGTAATCGAGGTGACTGAGGCCGATTCGTTGGCGGTCAATACCCGGTTGGCCAACAATCGCTCCCCTAATATTGGGGGCACCCAGGTCAGCGTCGGGGTAGACGAAGGGAATCTGGCGGGCATTGGCGATCGCATTACCCTGGACTACAAACATACCGAAGGCAGCGACGGGGTGGACTTTAGCTACACCCTACCGGTGAGCCCCAATAATGACACTGTGCGACTGGCGGCCGGGTACGCCGATAGCCGCGTGATCGCCTCAGAGTTTGAAGTGCTCGATATCTCATCCGATAGTGTTTACTATGAGCTGGGCTATCGGCGACCGCTGGTGGAAACCCCCACCCAGGTAACGGCCCTGGGGATCACCCTGTCCCACCAGTCCAGTCAAACCCGGCTGGGGTTAGATGATATCGGTCCGGCTCCCCTGTCGCCGGGGGCCGATGACAATGGCCGCACCCGCGTCAGTGCCGCCCGATTTTCCCAAGAATGGACCCAGCGCAGCCAGAGCCATGTGCTGGCGCTGAGATCGCAGTTTAGCGTCGGGTTAGATCTGCTGGATGCCACCATCAACAGCGATGCCCCCGACAGTCGTTTTTTCTCCTGGCGGGGCCAGGGGCAGTGGGTAAAACAGCTGGGCAAAGAAAATCGCCTCTTTTTTCTGCGAGGAGATATCCAACTCACCCCGGATGACCTGCTATCGCAGGAAGAGTTTAGCCTGGGCGGTGGACAAAGCGTACGGGGCTACCGGCAAGATGCCCTGCGGCGAGACAGCGGTGCATTTCTATCGGCGGAGCTGCGCTGGCCTGTTGCCAATGTCCCAGAGCTAGACGGGGTGTTGCAAATAACGCCCTTTATCGATGCGGGCACCGCCTGGAACCACGACGGCAGCTCGCCCGGACCCGATACCCTGGTGGGAGCCGGTATCGGCCTCCTATGGCAGCAGCACAACAACTTTTCAGCCCGGTTGGACTGGGGCATTCCCCTAGTGGATCTAGACACAGACGGCAGCGGCTGGCAGGATAGCGGCGTATATTTCTCGCTCCAGTATCAGCCGTTTTAGCGCCCCTGGTAGAGGATCGTAATACCCTCTAGCAGAGCGCGATCGCAGCTCAGGTGGGACAGCTTTACCTGGGCATCATCCCCTATCCCCGGTTTTAACCGCCGCTGCCGCAGATGCCGAAAGCTGCCCGAGGCCAGAATATTTAGCTGGGGTGCAGTGATGTCGTGCTTTTGGCGCTTGATGGCGTAGGACTCATTGACCTGTTGCATCTGATGGTCAAAGCGCTGTAAAAACTGTTGGGGGTTGGGCAGCTTCGCACCCCCCGCTAGTTCCACATTGACAATATAGTAGGGCTCCACCAGGGATGTTGACAGCGTGATGCAAAAGTCTTCGATGGGTAGCCGATCATCCTGTAGGGCGGCCATTACCTGGGTGACATGGTACTCGGTGGTCTTTTCTGAAATGGCCGAGAGAGTCCCCCCCTGGCGATAGCGAAACACCACCAAGGGCACCCCCTGACGTTTGCCTACCACCTGCAGCACATCGCCAATGTCATAACGACAAAACCCCGAATAGTTGGTTACCAGCACCCGATAATATTCGCCAATTTCTAACTGGTGGGGCAGCAGCGTCTGCGGATTTTTTTGCTCCCACTGGTCCGGGGCAATAAACTCAAAAAAGTTAGTTTCAAGGGCCAAAATTGCCCCGTCTCTATTCAACTGATGATAGCTACCAAACACCGCTTCTGAGGCGGAATAGGTACCGCCAAAAATAGGCGTTTTGCCAAAGTATTCATCAAAACGCTCGAAGTAAAAGTCCGACGGCCCCCCCCGCGCCGTAATCAAAAAGACCAGGGCTGGCCACACATGGCGGGGGAGCAGACGACCGTGGGTGGTGAGCAGCTGCTGTAGCTGTTGGGCCCTCTGGGGCCGGGGGGACAGCCGGGATTCTAGGGAACGTCGCAGCCTGGGTTCTAGGACAATATCCTGGGAAATTGTGCCCCCAGCGATATCCTCTACCAAGGCTGGGCCAAAACGCTCTAGATAGGCACACAGCTGCAGCATAATCAGCGGAAAGTTGGCCGCCAGATAGGTCAGACGCGCCTGCCGCAGACCAAATAGCAAACAGACATAGTTGCGCGCAGCGGTATCACTGACTAGCAGGGCGTCATAGGGCTGGACAAACAGCCGATCAAAGACAAACGGTGGCGTCGTTCGCAGCTGGTTGCCGCTGACGTGGCCATAGGTAATGTCCCCTTCGGTTTGGCCCAAGGGCGTAATCAGGGTGGTCAGTAGCAGCTGGCCCACCGGCTTGGACCGGGCCTGCTCAAAGGCATAGCCCATGGCCACCTGGTTGGCGTAGGCCCGAGTTTGCCGAACCCGCTGAGTAATGGGAACCAGTTTGCGACTGCCAGTGGAGCCGCTGCTCATATTAAAAACCTGTACCGGTCGGGGGGACACCACGTTGGTTTCCCCCGCCGCCGCCCGTTCAAAATAGGGGGCATAGCCGTCATAGCTCCACCGGGGCACCCGCTGTCGAAACTCCTCTAGGGTCGTGACATGGCCCAGGCCCAGGGCCTGCCCCAGGGCCGTTTCGGTCTGCTCTTTGAGCAGCGTCTGGAGAAATCTGGCCTGGGTGGCTTTGGCCTGGGGGAGCCGACGGGTAAAGCTGCGCTGCTGCCACTGGGCGACCCTAGCAAATACAGACAGAGGGATAGATAGGGGGGCCATGGGCTAATCCGGCTTGTGTTGGCAAAAATATTTCACAATAATAGGATGAAGCAGTCGGGGTTGCTTGCCCCCTGCATTTGTTTCCTAGATGGAGTTATCCATGCCCCAGCCTGTCGTTTTTATTCTTAGCTTTGTGGCGGCCTTTGTGTTTGCCAGTTTTGTCGAGTACTGGCTACACCGGCTGATGCATGTGTCGGCCAAGGTGGGCCAGCGCCACCGCGACCACCACCGCCGTAACGAAGGCCAGGGCGTGGTGTGGGAGTTTCGAGACTACGTGTTGGGCAGTGCGATCGCAATGGCCGTCCCCTTTATTTTTTCCCTCACCGTCGGTTTGGGCTGGGCCAGCGGCGCGCTGGTGTACTCCGCATTTTCCGCCTATGCCCACCAGCTCCAGCACGAAAATCCCCGCCGATGTTTTTGGATGAAAATGCCCGTCCACTATGTCCACCACAAATACGGCATGTGGAACCATAACTTTGGCCTGGGCGTAGACTGGTGGGATCATATCTTTGGCACCTATAAGCCCGTTGAATGGCCCGCCGAAGACGACCTGCCCGAGCTATCTATGCTGGCGGTGCGGTGGTGGTAGGGACGGTCTATAGAACGCATCTACCGGCCAAAACTTTCATAGTTTTCCTGGGCCTGCTTTACCTGAGGCGACAGGGTTAGCAGCTGGGAAATAGCGGCGTTCACCCAACCCAGGGGAACCCCAAACGGCCGCTCAATATCCAAAAACAGCACTACCCGGTAACCATCGGTGTCATTCCACACCTCGTGGTAGTAGGTATCATCAAAAATCAGGCTTTTACCCTCTTCCCAATGGGTAACGGTGCTATCTACTCGAATCCGGCAGGCCTCCTTAGGCTCTGGCACCCGCAGCCCCAGATGATAGCGAATTAGCCCCTTGTGTTTGCCCCGATGTTCGGGAATATGTTTTCCCGGCGCCAGAATCGAAAAAAACGCCACCTTTAACCCCGGAATATCCTGTAGCAGCGCCCAGGTTTGGGGGCACTGGCGGCAGTTTTTGGTCGCTACAAAGCCAAACGCGCAGAAATAGTAGGTTTTCCACTTATTGTCTGGGCTAATCCGGTTTTGACGCGGCATAATATCCTGAAAGCTGGGCAGGGCATTGACATCAGCCAATACCCGATCCAGCTCCTGACGAATCACGGTCCAGTTTTGCTCAAGGCTGGCGGCCCAGGGAAACGTCTCCGATGGAAATATGGGGGCATTCCCCAGGGGCGATGCGTTACCCAACCAGGTCTCAAACCGGCGATACCAGGGGCGATCAAAAATCGGATGAATGGGCGTATCTGGGCTTTGGGGTTGAGTAATCTGCATGGACGTCGCGATTCGTTAGCCAAAAACAATCTAAAACCCAGGTTAAACCCAGGGCTAAATGTATAGTATCTGGTTAGGCCCATGCCCAGCCGTCCCCTTCTATCCCCCGTTTATGAAACCGTTTTTGCTGTCTCTCCTTGGCACCCTAACGCTTGGTGCCACCCCGGCCCTCGCCCAGGTGATTCCCGCTGAAGATACCCCTGAAGTTGCAACCACCGTAAATCAGGACGGTTACTCCATCATGCTTGGCGATAGTAGCGATCGCATGGAGCTAGAATGCCGTGCCTATTTGGCTGTGAGCTTCCCCAACGGCATTATTAATCCGGCCTACCTGCGCGAAGATTTGGAGGCCACCTTTTTAGAAGCCGGACGACGGGGGGGAATAGCACCGGATACCCTCTACAGCTCAAGCGAAATCATCGCCAACCGTGTCGGCGAGCTGATGGAATTGAGCACTCAAACCGCCGATGTGGTCTCAGGTCTCAAACAGCAGTTTCTCTATGAAGAGATGGAAGAGTTTGTCTGTGAGCGATTAGCCAAAGGCTAGGATGCGGCCAGAACCGGGAAACCGCCTAGGAGCCAAATTGCTGGCCAAATCGTTCCTGCAAAAAAGCCGTCAGCAGCTGCACCTTGGCGGACAGGTGGCGGTTGGTGGGATAGATTATCCAAAGGGACAGCAACCGAGGCGAATAGTCCGGCAGGACCACCGCCAGCCTCCCTTGCTCTAGACTTGCCTGAACGATAAACCGGGGCAACAGCACGATACCCAGCCCTCGAATCGCCGCATCCCTTAGCACCTCACCATTGTTAGAGCACATCGCTCCGCCCACAGCTAGGCGGCACTCCCCGCCCGGTCCATCCAAGACCCACTCGTTGCGCCCTGCTAGCTCACCATAGGCCAAACAGCTATGCTGGCTCAGCTCCCTTGCATCCCTGGGATAACCATGGCGTTTTAAGTAGCTGGGAGCGGCGCACAGCAGACGTTGTAGCTGTACCACCTCATGCACCACCAGACGGGGTAGCCGCTCCGGCTGCGAAATCCGCAGGGTGAGATCAAACCCCTCGGCCAGCGGGTCCACAAAGCGATCCTCGAGCGTTAGCTGCACCTGCACCCCAGGATATTGGACCATAAACTCCGCCAGCAGCGGCCCCAGGTGTAGCGTACCAAAGGTCATGGGAGCATTGACCCGCAGCGGCCCTACCGGCTCAGCCTGGGCTTGGGAAACGGCCAGCTCAGCTTCTTCCAGGTCCGCCAAAATACCTAAACAGCGCTCATAGAAAGCCGCCCCCGTTGCCGTTGGGGTGACCTGGCGGGTGCTACGCTGCAGCAGCCGCACCCCTAGCTCCGTTTCTAAGGTAATCACTAATTTATTGACCGCCGAGCGCGACAACCCCATGTGCCGAGCGGCCGCCGCAAAACCACCGGACTCCACCACCTGCACATAGGCATGGATGGCTGCAAACTTATCCACGATACTTTGCCCTTTAGATGTTTTTTTTGGATTATTTCTATTGTCGCTTATTTAGCGACAATAAGTCTATTAAATTGGTTATTGTCTTTTTTAGAATTACAATCCATAATTAAATCAGATTCAAATTTCTCCACCTAATAGACCTAACGGGAGGTACTGTCATGATCACTATCCGCGCTGCATCGACCAGGGGTAACGCCAATTTTGGTTGGCTCGACAGCCGCCACACATTCTCTTTTGGTAGCTACTACGATCCGGCCCACATGGGCTTTAGTAGCTTGCGGGTTATCAACGAAGACAAGGTCGCACCGGGACAAGGGTTTCCCACCCACAGTCACCGGGATATGGAGATTATTTCCTATGTTGTTGATGGCGCCCTAGAGCACAAAGACAGCATCGGCAACGGCTCCGTCATACGCCCTGGCGACGTGCAGCGCATGTCTGCGGGCACTGGCATTAGCCACAGTGAATATAATGCCTCCAAAGACAGTCCGGTCCACTTTCTGCAGATTTGGATACTGCCAGAAAGCCAGGGCATTGAGCCGGGGTATGAGCAAACCTACTTTAGCCCTGAGGAGAAGCAAGGCACCCTGCGTCTGGTGGGTTCCCGCGATGGTCGTGACGGGTCTGTCACCATCCATCAAGATATGAGCCTCTATGCGGCTCGGCTAGCGACCGATGAGCAGGTAGCCCACAAGCTCCCAACCAATCGCGCGGCTTGGCTCCAGGTAGTGCGCGGTGGCATTGCCCTTAACGGTCAGCTCCTCAGCGCCGGCGATGGGGCTGCCATTACAGCCACACCGGAGCTGGTGATTCAAGGACAGTCGGACGATGCTGAAATCCTACTGTTTGATCTGGCCGTCTAATGTTGGATGTTGGCTCAGTCAGCAGAGAAGATGGGATGTGAGAGTTCGATGACTGGGGACCAGGCGGGGCTAGCAGCTTCTCGCCTGGTCTCCTATACTGGCCTTCTGTACTAACGTTCTGTACTGACTATAGTACAGAAGAACCATGTAATAGCATCACCGATCTATCCCTTGAAAACAGCAGTAAAGTACCAAATTTTGCTCCCATATCCCCTCACTATTGAATATCTTTAAATGTATAGTTGGAGACTATAAACTTTGAGACTTCTGAGGTTGAACCATAGGGAAATGTGGTAGCATTTCGCAAAGTAAATTGATTATTTAGGTCAAGTAATCATGAGCGAATCACAGCCCCCCAGCAGTGATACTCCCAAGTCTACAAAGGGTGCTGATCTCAACAGTATTCTTGATCAAATTATTCGAATTAAGCGCAAAAGACAGCAGATCAAGGGGCATGCAGCTATCACAGACGCTGAGCGAGAAGCCGTATTAGAAACCTACCGGGAACTAGAGGAACTCAGAAATAGTCGCAAAGGTCGCGTCTTACTTGAGTATCGCCAGGGGCTACGCACCGTCCTAGAAGAGGTTTTTCTATAGCCTTCAGACGGAGACGCACCGGCGGATGTACCAGCGCCAAAAGCCAGGGTAAGAGATAGCAAATGCTAAACGGCAGGCATCTGAGAGCCTGCCGTTTTTATAGGGGTGACTAGGCGAATTACGGTAAGCCAACTAACGTCTATAAACGGTTATAAATCGGATAATTTAACAGGGCTATTAGTGAGGGGAATTAATTAGGTAAAAGTCGGTTGGTTAGCTTTTATTAGATCCGATAAGATTCGAAGAAATTAGCTACTTCAAAAAATAGCTAAGACATTTTTGAAGTACTACGGCAGACCGAGGATAACAAAGTAATAGATTTTAGGGAATGACGTTGATTTCTCCTCGGATAATCTTAAACGTATCGGCAACTAGCTGGTTGCGAACGCCGATTAAATCGGAGTGTTTAATTTGGCTAGAATTTAAGCGAACAATAAAGGCTTCAACATAGTTTTCAAACTGAATATAGTGCTCTGCCAGGTGACCGTTATACCGTTTCTGGCCACAGGTCTGGGTCTGGGGAAACGGAAAATTGTTGTTCTCACGCAGCTCAAGGATCAGCTTGCGGATCTTCTGAAGGTCTTTAGCAACGAAGGATTCAAACGTTTTGTGAGAGGACTTTGAGTCGAGATAAACCCGTACCGGTTCGCTATTCGTCAATAGAATCAGCTCACAGACAATGATAAATATCTTGCCTAGATCGGCAAACTGCGTCAGCCGGTGGGGGTAAAGGCACTGCAGCAGCTGATCGCCAGAATGTAGCGGTCCGTTGGGAAATGCCCGGTCTAGAATGAGCGAATCTGGTTCGGCTCCCTTGGGCTGCTCAGATTCATTTCTTTCAGTGCCGTCGGATGCGATCGCACTGCAATAGGTAAACAGCCTCAGCGCTTTTTTCTGGATGGCCTGTACCATCAAGTCGGCGTCCGGATACTCCTGACAAAGTTCTAACATGCCCTTGGCAAACAACAAGATGCTAGACTTCATGCCAAACAAATAGGTGGAACGACCTTCATCAATGCCATACTTTTTGAGCAGAGACATCTCCAAATTCACCACGTGGCTGCCTTCCTCATAACCATGGGCCGAGTTTTGTTCTTCATCTTGAATCAGTTCTTGAATTAGCGGCACCACCTGCATCATGGTGCTGCCATACCTTTCATAGTATTTTTTAGGTTTTACCCGCCGGGTAATGGACGTGCCTTTTTTAGGCTTTTGATTAGAGGCTGAGTCAGGGACACAGGCATAGGGAGTGATGCGACCGCCGCCATCTTTTATTTGCTGATAGCAGGCTTGACCGGTAGGTGAGTAGCACAGCACGGCATGATCAATTAACCGCCTGGCCCAGTCAAAACATTCGGCATAGCTAAACCCCTGACGGGTATAAATCTCCTGTTCTCCCAAATAGGCCAACATAATGTAGCACCAGCTCTGATAGGCTGACCACTGGGCATACAGAGCCGGATCGCCGTCCCTGGCGGCATACATTTTAGCTTTTTCAAGCAGTTTAACCGGTTCTAACAGGGTCTCCCATCGCTCCAACTTACGGGTGTAGTTGGAGAAATACATATAGAGCTTGGCTCGATGGGCATAAATACTAGATAGCAGAAAAAACTGGGGATGCAAATTACTTTGGGAGAGTTCTTTGAGCTTTTCGTACTTGTTAAGTCTGCGTTGTAAATGGATCTGTGCTTTTTCTAATTCCCCTTCTGCCTTACGAACGGCCATATAGCGATCTGGAACAACCCGGTTAGTGGTGTCATCCAAGTCGCTCAGGTAGTAGTAGCGAAACCAGCACAGGTGATAGCGGGTTAACAACAGGTCCCCGATAATCCCTTGGGCATCCCCTTCAAAGTAGGGGCGTATAACTTCTAGATACTGCTTGGCAATGTGCAAAAGCCCCTCTTTGAGATTACCCTCTGCAATCTCCAGCTGGGCCTCAAAGGCAACAATACTCCAGCGCGTACCCGGTGCTACCTCCTGAAAAGAAAAGTCGGGCTGTCGCACGCGATACTTATCCTTAAAAATAGTCTTCTCCAGCCGTCCCTCCATGGCCCGTAGCGAAAACGGATAAAAGTTGAGATGGTGTTTGGCCCGCTTTAGCGCCGTGAGTTCTTCCACCCGCAGACACAGCTCCTCAATGTAGCTGTTGGCATCCCGATCGGGCTGGTGGGCCAGGGTCTCCTTGATTAGCTTCAGCCGGGCATGTAGAGCCGCTTTGGCGGATGTTTCAAGTAAATCAAACCCACAAAAGTCGGCACTGACCGTTTCGGATGACGTGGCCACCGTTTCACAGGGTTCGTCCCGCTCAATTGCATCGTTGATGTCCTCGACCTTATATAGTCGAGCCACACAGTGGGACCAGACGGGGCTGTTGGGCGTACCCCGAATCACTTCATTGTGGTAGTGAATGCCATCGGCAACGGGGGCGTAATCTTCTAAAACAGGAATATCCCAAAGCAAGACCCGGTTGATGGCTGTTGTAATGTGGTTGAGGGGACTACCAATGCCAACAACCTCCTCAAAGAATTCTAACCGCCGCTGACCCGACTGACGATTGACAACTACCAGGTCTGTAAATTTAACCTGGTAGCTGTCTGGCAGCTTGATATAAAAGTGTATGCGCACCCGATAGGCGAACTGACGCTCTAACCCCCTGGCGCTTTCAACATCCCCATCGTCTTGAAAGAAATGGGGATTGAGCACACCTATTTCTACACCCTTCTGTTTAATGTATAGGGGCAGCGGTTTGACCCGTTCAATTTCAAAGTACTTGAGATAAATAGGAAATTCATCTGTCAGCAGCTCATTATCCACCACGGAGCGAACAAGCTGTTGGATAAAATCCACTGTTAAATAGTTATGCAGCCGAGCCGTTTTAAAAAGATCGTCATCCTGTTTTAAGAAGACATTGGCTTGTTCAATCCCCGACTGTAGCTTAATTCGATCTAGCTCGCGCTGAACCCGGTCCACTAGCTTACAGTCTCTGTCCTCTTTATCTGACTTGGTCAAGCCTGCAAAATATTGACAGGTGTACTCCCTGACGATGTCATGGATAAAGTCCCGCTGGGTGGTCTTATCTAAACTCTTGAGCGCATCGAACAAACGCCAGTCTTTTCCCCGGCCTACCCCCTGAAGAAAGAAGTTGTACAAACGGGTAACATGGTCTGCCGTCACATCCGCCGCTCGGTCCGTGGCTTTGTCAACCAGCTGGTCTAGCACTGACTGTCCCGGATGTACGGGCAGACCAAGCGTTGCGCGCTCCTCTGAGGATAGCTGACCAAAAAGTCTGAGGGCCTTGACCTTTTCAGAATGGGTAATGATCGATGCGATCGGCCCCTCGCTGCTCAGGGCCTGCTGCTCACGCTGATGGATTTCTAAAGCAACCAAAATACCGACTAGCTTAGCCAAGGTGAGACCGGGTACCGGGGGCCGATCTTCCTTCTTTTTTTGGTAGAACTTTTCATATAGAACGGAGCGCAGCACCCGACGCACAAAAATTCGGTCGGTACCCCACTGTTTGGCAATACCGGTTTCATTGGGTATGGGGGTTCGACCGGTTAGCCCTAAATCGGTCAGCGATAATACATACCGATAGACGGTGCGATCGCGGGCCTGATCCTCTGAGTCGCGTCGACCACGACCTTGATGACTGGTGTTGTCGTTACTCATCTCTTTAGGTACTAGTAGGATTCAGCTGACCGGCATGGCAGACGTCCCCATAGCTCAGAACGTCTGCGGCGGAGTTGTCAGTCAGTCTTGGCGAGGACACAAACTATCCTAATTAGCGTGACAGATACGGTGGGTATGGCATCCAACAAAATGCCTGTAAAGCTACACAGTCTAAGGACTCAAGTGACGAATCCAGTTTAGCTTACAGCTCAAATGAACATAAAAAACATATCAGTTGTAAAAATTTTTTAGTGAGATACCATAAAAGCATTAGATTTTTTCAAGATTTAACCGCTCAATTTGCTATTGGAACAGCCTAAATCCCATAAATCAGGGTTAAAGCTGCCCATAGCATCAAAATTTCGAGATTTGTGATTCTAGATACGGCACCAATAGTAAATTTTGTACATCATATAAGTACAATAAGTACACAAGAGGCTCTTTAGGGTCCACATCCCCGGGCAGCCTACCTAGAAAAAAGGACAACAGGGCAATGGGCAAGCATAAATATCTAAACTACGCTCAGATTGTAAAGGAGCATCCTAAACATTTTGAGCTCCGGCTTTCTTTCAATCCCCAGCCGGCCCAAAAGCAGGAAACGGCTGAAACAGGCATAGACGCGTCACAAAACACCGTACTGATGACGCTGCCTACACCGCTTTGTTTAATGCTGGTAAGTCAGCTACAAATGTTGAATACACAAGGCTTTAGCACTCTGTCTGTCGAGGCTTTTATCAAACAGGGAAAACATCAAAAGCTGCAGATTCACACAGGGACCAGCTACCTAGAGCATTTGTATCCAGAGGAGCTCCAAAGAATAGACAGCTGGTTTGCCCGTGTCTGCTGTCATATCACACAACAACACCTGTAGTTCAACAATAGCCCTGTAGATAGTTTCAAAAACAAATGAATAGAACTGTTCTGACAACTGTGACTTTTGCAGACGGTATTGAAGGGAACTCCCCATTCAGCCGTCTGTATTTTTGTTTTAAGGAGTTAAATTCCCATGAACTGGTTTCGCACGTGCCATTCTAATTCCTATTCGTCTCCATTTAGGGGGGATACGATTGAAATGTTTTCCACACCAGTAAGTTGTGACGTCACCCAGTCAATTCGACCAGACGATCTGGGCCGGGTCAAAACTAATGGAGGGGTGATTTGGCGAGCAGAGCTTTACGATTCTAATTCTAAAATAGCTCTGCCATCGGGGCACCCAGCCCAGGCCGTTGGCAGACGGAACAACATACTGGTCGTTATTCCCTGCCACCATGGCTGACGTTTTGAAAACAAAAAACCACCGCAATTATCTAGGGAGGGCGTGCTATTACAAACGCTGATACTGTTAGGCTGCTCAATCGGTGGGCATTTGTGACCATTTCTCTCGGGTCAGAGCCCACCGATTGACGGTCTGTTGAAAATTGATCCACCCTGGAACCGTTTCATAGGTCTTAATCAGATCAAACCCTATCTTGGCAAGGGTTTTATTGGGGGCCGGGTTCAACCTGTAGGACTCACACAACAGGGTTTGGAGATTAAAAGTCTCAAAATAACGATCAATACTGCTGCGAATAAAATGGGCTCCGTGACCGCTCTGACGGATGGCTAGTTCCCAAAGGTGTAGATGCATATGGGCTTCGGTGCCAAAGATAATTTTATTGATGTTGGAATGTCCAACAGGACAGTCATCCAGCTCCCATATCAGGTAATAAAATTGCCGCTCAGGGATGGGGCGGCTGAGATCCTCCAGCAGACGCTGTCGCCAATCATCGCCGTTGGGTAGCTTTTGGGGGTCCACGCCCATGGCGTGAAGAAAGCTGTGATCTGCCTGCAGAAAGTAGTTGATAATGGGGTCAATGTCGTTGGCACTCAGTTCTCTGATCGTTCTTTTCATAAAACGTTGCCGTACCGCTCCACTGGAAATTAAGCATAGCCATGCAGCAAGAGTTAACTTACATTCTGTTATGAATTGTAGACATTTCGGTTATCACCACTGCCTGTAGACGCCCAGGCAGTAAAATAGTATACAGAAGCAGATAACGTTCATCCTTTGTCTTCGCTGTAGGGTTTTTGCCATACAGTTGAGAACCAAAGGACGGAAGTAGGGATAGCTTCCCGAAGGAACGCGCCTCTCCGATGCATAGTTTTTAGGAGGCGATTCTCATGGCATCTGACGTTTTAACAGCTACCCAACTCGTTGCAGTACTGACCGCTTACTGTATCGTGTTTTGTCCAATTTTGTGCTGGGCCATTGGTGGTTCAAGCCCCTTCGCCCCTTCCAAGGGGACGTCGAAGAATCGGTCCCACGCTTAACCACAGGTATATCCAGTAGGCACTATACGCGCTCAGGTTTTGCCTGGGGTTAATTCTACTTTCTGTGGATCGGCCCTATGGTAGTCCGGACAGTGGACAAAGGTAAAATGCTGACGGCAGCATTTAGTTAATCAGAAGTGGATAAGAGATAGGTCACAGACCCAAGGATTCACCAGCCCTAACGGCTGATGAATCCTTATTTTTTTGACACTGACATTGGATAGAAAATGGAGCCGTGCGATCGCGTTCGCCAAGCTTCGCGCCCAAAGTTCAACCATACATAATCCCGGCAAGTTTTAAGTGGCCATGGCTATGGGCGCGAAGCTACATGGGACATACCTTTTCTCCCATAGGGATTAGGAATGTATGCACAAAGCCTTTGCTTTCATAGAGCTGTCACGCCAGGTATTGCCCGCAGGGACTACGGTCCACGCTTGCGGGTCAGTCAGCTCCAGTCCTAACTGCAGCAGCTCACGCCCAATGCCCTGGCCAAAATACGCCGGATCTACCCATAGCCAAGATACTAAGCTCTCGCCAACTCCCACAAAACCAACAATGGTTTCCCCCAGGCAAGCAACAAATTTTTCCGAGCGATGAAAGTTTTCAAAATCGTCCTCCTCGCCCATCATTAGCATCCATGTCTTTGGATCGTAAACATCCTGCAGCTCAAACAAACGGGCGCGGTCGTGAATGGCACAAACGGCTGAAAAATCCTCATCACAGTACGCCCGGAGAGCAACCGTGCTTTGGGCAATAGCATCCATAGATATAAACACCCTGAGCGCTGTCACGTTTACAACAGTTCTTAGAGTATGGATTTTGAACAAGCTGTTGTCATTACCCATCCGGGTACCCTGTGTAGCCATACCATCGGATAGGGGAATTTGCATCTGCCCTTTGATGCCCTAAGTTGGTTTTATAGATAGCTAAGCGGCGTCCAGGCCATCCACGACTTTGTTGTGTTTAGCTCTTGCATTGACTGGGCCATGCTCAATCGAGCTGGCCGCCGATGCTGGTCACCCTGATAGTCGTAGTATGGCAACAGCAAACGGAGTTGCTGGAGCAGCCCATGGTTTAAGGTGCCAAAAGCCCTGGCTAACCAAGGTCGTGGCAGCATGCTTAAATATCTGACTAGGTTAAACAAACACCGTCCATGAAACAGTTTGAGCAGGTCGAAGTCACCAGTCGCCGCCAGTGGCGGGCGTGGCTAGCCAACAACCACACCCAGACCGACAGCATTTGGCTAGTCACCTATAAAAAACACACGGGCAGTCGCTACCTATCCTATGACGCTATCGTCGAAGAAGCCCTGTGCTTTGGCTGGATCGACAGCCTACCCCGCAAACTCGACGCCAATCGAACCATGCTTTTGCTATCTCCTCGCCGTCCCCAAAGCCCTTGGTCCCAGCTCAACAAAGACCGTATCACCAAAATGCTCGATCAGGGCCTTATGACATCTCCAGGTCAAGAAAAAATCAACCAGGCTAAGGCCGATGGTTCCTGGACCTTTCTAGATGATGTTGAAGCCCTAATTATTCCTCATGATTTGGCGGCTGCCCTCGAAGCAAACCTCCAGGCGAAGGGGTATTTTGAAGCATTTAGCCCCTCTTCAAAAAAAGGTATCCTGCAATGGATAAAAAGCGCGAAGAGAGCCCCTACGCGAGAAAAGCGTATTGCTAAAACTGTTGAACTAGCGGCGCAGAATATTAGGGCAAATGGTTAAAGGATATGTGCAAAGCTAGCCTTGGTTGGGGAAAGGGGGAAGGGAAAAGCGGTAGGGGTGGTACTTTGTTTAATGGCGCGTCCTCCAAGCGGTGGGGCAACTACAAATTTACTGGTAAAAAGGTCTTATTGGTAAATAAGGTCGTGTTAACGTCACCCTGGTAGCTATCATTAAATTGCGATCGCACAAAACCATGCCCAAGTCATCCCCAGGCTACATTACCCACATCAGCATCTCCAACGGTGGCGTGCCAAAACGTCCCATTCCCAACGTTCAAATCACACCGGATGGTCTCATCGGCGATCGTCAAAAGAACCTCAAATACCATGGTGGACCAGACCGTGCAGTCTGTCTTTGGTCCGCCGATGTCATTCAAGCTCTCCAAAGAGAAGGTCACCCGATCAAACCCGGCAGTGCTGGAGAAAATATCACCGTGGCTGGTCTCTCCTGGGAACAGCTTGTCCCCAATGTCCAACTCCAGCTAGGCAACAATGTTAGCCTGCTAATTACTGACTATGCCCAACCCTGCCGTCACATCGGCCAGTTCTTTAGCGATCGCCGCTACAGCCGCATCAATCAAGCCCGCCACCCCGGAAGCAGTCGACTCTACGCCCGTGTAGTATCCCCCGGCACAGTTAGCGTAGGCAACTACGTACAGCTGCTATAAAAATGGCGGCGCTGGGGCCAGCATGCCAGAGAATTCTGACAATACTAAAACACATCACGCCTGACAAATTACCATCGATAGCTACTGGTATAGGGCTGTAGCGGCTAACAACACCGGGACAAAAGAGAAAACTTTTAGCCGACACACAGCTTTCTCAACGATTAATTTGCCCAAGATAAAATTCTGATATGGCCCATGTGCGCTAACGTAGGAGAAAGGTTTTTACACATCTTATAGGACATAATAGCTATGGGACTGTTAGTCGACGGCGTGTGGCACAAACAGTGGTACGACGTTAGCAGCAATCGCGATCGCTTTATCCGTAAAGCCTCTCAATTTCGCAGTTGGATTACCCCCGACGGTAGTCCCGGTCCCACCGGACAGGGTGGCTTCAAAGCGGAACCTGACCGATATCATCTCTATGTTTCCTACGCCTGCCCCTGGGCCCATCGTACCCTTATCTTTCGAACCCTAAAGGGGTTAGAAAAGATGATACCGCTCTCCGTTACCCACTGGTTTATGGGAGAACAGGGTTGGACATTTGAACCAGCACCAGGGGTAATCGCCGATCCCCTATTTGACGCCCAGGCTCTACACGAAATATACACCCGTGCAGACTCCACCTACTGCGGTCGGGCCACGGTGCCAGTACTGTGGGATAAACAAACCCAGACTATCGTCAACAACGAATCGGCCGAAATTATTCGGATGTTTAACAGTGCCTTTGATCAAGTAGGGGCTCAGCCAGGAGATTACTATCCCAACCAGCTACGAGAAGAAATCGACAGCCTTAACGAGCGCATCTACGATACCATCAACAACGGCGTATACAAATGTGGATTTGCCACCACCCAAGCGGACTATGACGAGGCCGTCAAACCCCTGTTCACATCCCTAGATTGGCTAGAGCAGCTACTTTCAACCCAGCGCTACTTGACGGGCGATCAGATTACCGAAGCCGACTGGCGACTATTTACAACCCTGGTTCGATTTGACCCGGTCTATGTCGGACATTTTCATTGCAACATTCGCCGCATTGTGGATTACCCAAACCTATGGGGATATGTGCGTGAGCTTTACCAGATGCCTGGGATAGCAGAGACCGTCAATTTCTCACACATCAAGTGTCACTATTACCAGAGCCACAGGGCCATTAACCCGGTCAAAATTGTTCCCATGGGACCCGAAATAAACTTTATGGAACCCCACAACCGAGGGCTCTAGAGACTGTTTATAGCTTTTTGATAAGTCACACCATCCTACTTGAACCCATATACGCTAGAATGCTGTAGCGAATCATGTCGATGAAATAATTCAGATAAAATATGCTCGGAGTAATTCTTGGAGATGCGGTTGGTTCTGCCTACCAGCGCACTAAGATCCAAGACTTTGATCTAATTACCCCAGGTAGCCACTGGACGGAAAATACGATTTTCACCCTAGCTACTGCCGACTACCTGCTCTATGGCGGAGAGTATGAGGAAACCTATACGCGCTGGTATAGCTGGTATCCCAAGATAAACGGGGGTTACAACAACAGTTTTAGCGAGTGGGCTAAGACAAATGGCGTAAGACCCTACTATAGCTGTCGTAACGATGGGGCTGTGCGGGCGGCTCCCATCGCCTATGCGTTTGATAACCTCAAGGAGGTTATGGAGGAGGCAGAGCGCTCTGCCAGCGTTAGCCACAACCATCCCGACGGTGTCAAAGGTGCACAGGCCACAGCCGCCGCGATCTTTCTAGCTAACGCCGGTGCGCCAAAGGAGACTATTTCAGACTTGCTAGCCAGCGTCTTTGGCTACGACTTTCAGATGTCTTATGAGACTCTACAACAAAGCTATCAGTACAGCACCTTGGCAGCAGATACGGTAGAAGCGGCTATCCTGGCCTTTCTTCATTCCACCAGTTTTGAAGACGCAATTTCTAAAGCGGTTGGGTTAGGGGGGGATGCCAAAACCCTAGCCGCAATTTCAGGTGGTATTGCTGAAGCCTTTTACCCCAAAATTCCAAAATCGTTACAACAGTGGATACGGGGGCTGCTAGATGACGGCCAACAGGATCTCATCAATGAGTTTCATGCCGAATTTATAACCGAGATGGTCCCAGCCAAGGCGGCTTGAAAGGATGAGGCTTAAATTGTTTTGTCAAGTTGAGCTGATTGTCCCAAAGACTTTATCCCGGTACTCTATCAGCGACGTTAGCATCGATGACGACTGTTGGGCCTCAATCCGTGTCAGCTAACATACCCATCATTGACTTTGCTTTTTTTCTGACCGGTTCTTCAAACGAGCGGCAACAGGTTGCCCAAGAAATTTTTCAAGCCTGTCACCAGGTGGGGTTTCTGTATCTCAAAAATCACGGTATCCCCCAAACGGCCATTGTCCAAGCATTTGAACAGTTGCACACATTTTTTGGACTACCCCTAGCAGAAAAGCAACGGCTAGCCTGGTCTAGCGCCCATAGCAATCAGGGCTATATCGGTATTGAACAAGAGCGTCTGGATGAGGCTCAGCCAGGGGATCTCAAAGAAGCCTTCAACCTCACCAAGGAATTTTCGCTAACCGATAGCACCACCGCCTATTGGCCAGCGAACTGTCCATTGTTTCATCAAACCTTTGCCGAGTTTTTTGCCCTCTGCTCTGCCACAGCTGGCCAGATCTTTCGCGCTTTTGCCTGCGCCCTGGCTCTGCCTGATGACTACCTGACAAAACGGCATCAGACCAACGACTACACCCTACGGCTGCTCCACTATCCTCCCCTGGGCGTTTTGCCAGCACCGGGTCAGCTGCGGGCGGGCGCCCATTCTGACTATGGCTCGCTAACGCTGCTGTTTCAAGACAGCGCGGGTGGTCTAGAGATACAACGGGCCAGCGGCGACTGGATAACAGCCCCGGTAGTTTGTGACACCATTTTGATCAACATAGGCGACCTGATGGAGCGGTGGACAAACGGTGTATTTCGCTCCACCCGACACCGGGTGAGCCTGCCCCAAGTTGTACAGACTCAGGATAATAGCGCCAGCATCGGCTCAGGTCGAAATTCCATTGCTTTCTTTTGTCAGCCCGATGTCGATGTTGATATTGTCTGTCTACCCACCTGTAGCAACGACCAAAACCCGCCCAAATACCCACCGGTCAAATCAGGAGACTATCTGCTTAGCCGTTTGCGCGCCACCCATTAAACCTGCCGTCAAAGCTGTTGTGGCGTTCCTTTGACTTGCTCAAACACCCGTATAACGTGAGACTGAACAGTAGAGAACGTTTACCCTACAAGCCATAGAGCGCACTGCATCAAATATTTTGTCTCGTCATCATTACTGACTCATACCATGATTGACTTGTCTAGCTATTAGCTTTGCCCATTGTTGACGATTAGACACGACAAAGAATTCCTCTTGACCGTTTGTTTTCTTAATGCAGAGTCCGTTTGGAACAATTCCAAGGGTGAGAGCACGAGTAACGTGAGCAATTTCTTCAACACGAAGATTCACAGACTGATTTTGTATATTTGCACCATGAGATCTGAAGGCTAGATGAGACGGTGTAAGCGTTAACCATCCACCTCTGCCTTCTCTGTTCTTAAAATGGTTAGCTGGGCCTTGAAAAAGCACCCTTTCTCCTTCAAAGGTGGCATCCTTAGACTCCATTCTTTCTCGTTGGAGTTTTGTAAATATGGACATAGCAACCCCAAATAGTAGACCACTTGCAACACCCCCTACTAATCCAAAGCCAGTGCCATAGACCAGACTGAAGAAAAGCCCCATGAAAA
>JBCDJC010000091.1:0-19399 GCA_038748225.1 Cyanobacteria bacterium P01_H01_bin.26
AGCGCCGCTGGCTCGAGCTGCGATCGCAGCAGGGGCCGACGGCTTAATGATTGAGTGCCATCCAGAACCAGACCAGTCCGTCAGCGATGCAAGACAGACCCTCAGCCTCACCGCAATGACCGAACTAGTGCAAACCTTACAGCCCATTGCCCAGGCGGTTGGCCGCTCTGTAGGCCGCTCTCTAGTGCCAACAACCACCTAAACAGATATCTGGTGGAACAATGCCTGGCGTCCCAAGGTCTGTAATATCTAAAAACACATCAGACCAGCTATCGTCAGGCTTTAGCAATCTCTATCCAGACTATACCCAGACAACTCATTGCGCTTTGAACCATTGGACATCAATGGTTACAACCAAGATCGCAACCAGAGGGCGCTGACCTTACCAGGATGTTCCGACTTCTGAATTTTTACCCGTATTGTATCCATTTGTTCGGATCAACCGCTGGTTGGGCTGTTGATTAAGGTAATAAGTTTGCCATTGCTCCCGTGTATTTACTGCTATCAAACATTTACTACCGTCCGGCTTAAAATTGCGGGCTTGTAAGGCGGTTCTAGCCTTGCACAATCCGTCTGACTAACTAATCAGAAACTATTATTTCAATTTTTGGAGAAGTCTGAGGTGAGACGAAAGCACTTATTAAAGGGTATACCTGCTGTCGCTACACTCTCAGTTCTGGCCATTTTAGGTCTCAAAAGCGTTTCTGTTGACTTTGATCACTACCGAGACTACAGCGCACTGATCTCCGATCAGCTTGTCAATCAGGCGGCTGTTCAGCTAGCGTTGCAAAATATTCGCTATACCATTTCACAAAACGGGCAATCCCTAAATACATCGCTGCTCGAAGCAGAAACCGTACAGGCTCAGCTAAGTGCCCTAGTGCCCAATTCCCTATCGACCCAAGACAAAAGTCGTTTACAAAAACAGCTGGACTTTAATGCTGAATTGCTAGTTGAAAAACGGCAGCTGATTGAACAACTTGAAGTACATCATGCCGAGGTGCGGGCAGCCTTGGCCCAAGAGTCTAATTTGCTCGATGGGCTGCGGGGCAGTCTCCGGCTGGAGGCTGAAGCGCTGTTAGACGATCTGTTTCTCTATGCTGTTACCAGCGATGCTCAGCTAATTACTGATATAGACACAAAACTCAGTCGTCTGAGGGCCAGACTGGGGGCAGACACCGCACAGCAGCGTCAAATGGACCAAATAGTTCAAATGGTTCTACAAAACAAGCCGGTTGCCGACCAGTTAATTGCCCAGGTGTTCGATTTACCCCTAACGAACAATATTCGAGCTCTGGAAAAACAGTTTGATGACATCCAGCAAGCTACTCAAAAGCGAGTCACATTCTACCGGACTTTAATCTACATACTACTGTTTGTCAGCTCAGGAATAGTTGCCTTTTGGGTCATCAATCGTCTGCGTCAGACAAGTCAGCATACGGTCAGGGTCCTAGAAAGTATCACCGACGCCTTTATTGCCCTAGATCGCACATGGGCTATCACCTATGTAAATGCCCAGGCAGCCCATATTCTCAAGTGCGACATTCTCGGTTTGCTGGGGCAAGATTTCCTAAAGGTTCTACCCGAGTCCCTGGGCAAACGCTTTACTGAAAACTATCGCCATGCCATTGCCACCAATCTGCAAGTAGTTAGCTTTGAAACCTACTATGAACCCACCGAACGCTGGCTGATGGTGCGTGGCTATCCCGGACTAAATGGCTTATCTATCTTTCTGCAGGACTTTACGGACCGTAAACAGGCAGAAGAACAGCTGATTGAGCTCAATCGCGATCTTGATAACCGGGTTAAGGATCGTACAGCCCAATTGGCAAGCGCTATGGAGGTAGCAGAAACAGCACGGGTCAAAGCGGAAGATGCCAATCGAGCTAAAAGTGAATTTTTGGCGAATATGAGTCACGAGCTACGCACGCCCCTCAATGCCATCATTGGCTACAGTGAAATGCTTGAAGAGGACGTCGCCAGCATTGGTGAAGATGATTTTGTTCCTGATTTACAAAAGATTCAAGGGGCAGGCAAACATTTGCTAGGACTGATTAACTCGGTGTTAGATTTATCTAAGATCGAGGCAGGTCGTATGGAACTCTTTTTAGAAGATATCTGTATTCAGACTGTCATAGATGAAATCATCGGTACTATTCAGCCCTTAGCTCAGAAAAATCACAACCAGCTATCGGTATCATGCCCTACTAATATTGGTATTCTCCACGCCGACCAGGTCAAGTTTCGACAGAGTCTGATCAACCTGCTCAGCAATGCCTGCAAGTTTACTGAAAATGGCTCTATTACTCTAATTGTCAAGCAAGTAGTGCCTGACAATCAGGGGGATGGAAACGACTGGCTAGAGTTTAAGGTCATCGATACTGGGATTGGCATGACAAACGAGCAAGCAGAGAAAATCTTTCAGGCATTTACCCAAGCAGATACATCAACCACACGTAAGTACGGCGGCACAGGGTTAGGACTCGCTATTACCAAACAGTTTATCTCCATGATGGGGGGAGATGTCTCCGTCGACAGTGTCCATGGACAGGGAACAACTTTTACCCTTACTCTTCCTAGAACCGTTCAGACAAGCGGTTCTTCGGATGAAACATTTTTTGCGCCACCTGTTCGTTTAGTTGATAGGGAATCAATTTCAGCAATCCGTGAATTGTCGACCCAGACCTCTGAAAAGACTATTTTAGTGATTGGTGACGATGCAGACGTCCGTGATAGCATTCACTTCTCCCTGACAGATGCAGGATATAACGTTGTGTGTGCCGTCGACGGTCACCAGGGAATTGCCCTTGTGGATGAAGTTCTTCCCGATGCGGTTGTTTTAGATGTGATGCTATCCCAGCAGGATGGATGGTCTGTCCTGCAGGATCTAAAAGAAACATCGGCCATGGATCAAGCACCCATTATTTTGCTGTCAAAAGCCGAAGACAGTTCCCGGGCATATCAGCTGGGTGCCGCCGAATGTCTGGCTAAGCCGCTCGATGTCAAACATCTAATGGCTGCGTTAGATACCCAGCTTCCTAGCAGAGACTGCCCCAAAGTTTTGATTGTCGAAGACGATGTCAATGCCAGAGAGATTATGGGGCGTTTTTTGCAACACCATGACTGGACTACCGTGCTCGCGGCCAACGGCCAGCAGGCTCTCGACTATCTAAACAGCACTGTACCCGACCTAATCGTATTAGATTTAATGATGCCTGGCATAGATGGATTTGAGTTTGTCCAGGTTCTGCGCCAAAGGCCTGATTGGAGAACTATTCCCGTTATTGTTGTGACCGCCAAGACCCTAACTGCCAAGGACCAAAAACGATTAGACGGTGTAGCTCGGATATACCAAAAAGCCGATTTTAACCGTCAGGATCTGCTTAATGAGGTACGAACGCTAATTTTTGCTCGTGCCGATAGCACCGCTGTTGCCGGGTAGCCGGGTAAAAGCAAAATTCTCTTTACTGTTGCACAGCCGATATACATGCCAAAAAACTTTGTCCTAGAATAAAGACATTTATTTTCCGGAACCAATCGCAGTTGTAGAGCATCTTTATAGAGAAGTTTCACCCAACTGGTGCAGTTGAACAACAATAAAATTAGGTCACTATCCTTACCTGACTTCACTATATATTTAAGGAGCATCCTAACATAATCATTAAAATCTTGATATTTTATATAGTAGGTGTTGATAAAGCCATATTTTATTTATTACCAGAAAGCGGATTTTAACTGCCACCACTAACGATATATTTATTACATTATATATGTTCAAATAAGTCTACAACGGCTCTCCATTTAAGCTATTTCACTCCTTAATTTGAACTTATAACGTCGACTTTAATTTCCCACTAGCAACATTTTCTCGCTTCTTAATTTACATCGACGTGTAAATCAAGCTTTCAACGGGAGTTAATGGCTTTTCTCCTTATATAGATGAATTTTTACGAGGTTATTCCAGTGAATCGAGACTCTGTACTCAAAGGTCTAGGTATAGCTGTATCCTTTTCTATCCTTGCTTTTCTAGGAGTTAAAGGTAAATCAGTTAACGTTAGCCAGTATCAAAAATATGCAGATCTCATTACTAGCCAAATCGAGAGTGATACAGAGGTCGAGCTGGCACTTCTCAAAGAGCGTTACACGCTATTGAGAAACGATGAGCCTCTAGAAGAAGCTTTAGCTCAAGAAATATCTATTCAGCAAGCGCTAGCTCAAGAAATACCTGGCTTTATTCCAAAAAGCGATAGTGAGCATTTGCAAAAGCTCATTAGCCGTGATGCAAGGCTTTTAGAAGAAAAAACTGAGCTGGTTAATCAGTTTCAGTTTACCAATGCCGAATTGCAAAATGCGTTGGTTCAACTACCTGGTTTAGTTAATAGGCTAAAAGACAACAGTGATACCGATCTTGAAAAGCTGATAGATGATGTCTTGATCTACATCATGGCCACTGATGAGCAGCTGGTGACTACGATTGAGCAGGAATTGGATACGGTCCAGTCAAAGCTCAGCGCCGGTGAATTCTCTAGCGCTGAGGACGTGGCGCAGGTGGTTCAGCTAACTCAAATGGTGCTCGATAATAAGCCTGATGCGGATGCGATATTAGATCAGGTGGTGAATTTACCGCTGACTACAAACATTCGTGAGTTGGAAAGTGCTTTTGACCAATCCAGCCGAGACGCTTTTAGACAGACAGCCATCTACCGAAATGCCGCCTACCTGGTCGCGTTAGGGCTGATTGGCGTGGTTGCCTATGGACTGATCGCCCGTCTACGAGAGTCCACCCAACGTACCACCAGCGTGCTGGAAAATATTACCGATGCGTTTGTGGCTGTCGACCAGAGCTGGACGGTGACCTACGTCAACGCCCAGGCGGCTGAGGTGCTCAAGCGCAGCATTCAGGGTCTGCTGGAACAAGAATTCTGGAAGATTTTTCCAGAATCCTTGGGAGCACGGCATGAGCAGCAATACCGCCGAGCCATGGCCGAGCAAACGGTTATTAGTTTTGAAACCTACTATGCACCAACCCAGCGCTGGCTGCAGGTTAGGGGCTACCCTGGGGGTGATGGACTATCCCTGTTCTTGCAAGATGTAACCGATCGCAAACAGGCTGAAGAACAGCTCATGGAGCTAAATCGCGATCTGGACAGCCGTGTGCAAGATCGCACCACCAAGCTGATGAAAGCCATGGAAGAGGCAGAAGAAGCACGGGTAAAAGCGGAAGATGCCAACCACTCTAAGAGTGAATTTTTGGCCAATATGAGCCACGAGCTGCGAACACCCCTCAATGCCATCATTGGCTACAGTGAGATGCTTGAGGAAGAAGCAGCTGATTTGGGTGAGGATGACTTTATCCCCGATCTGCAAAAAATTCAAGGCGCAGGCAAACACCTACTGGGGTTGATCAACTCGGTACTAGATCTGTCTAAGATTGAGGCCGGGCGCATGGAGCTGTTTTTAGAAGATTTCTCAGTGAGAGAGCTGGTGGAAGATATCTCCGGTACAATCACTCCAGTGGCCCAGAAAAACAACAATCATCTGTCAATTTTTTGTCCCCACGATATTGGTGTTTTGCATGCTGACCAGACAAAGCTACGGCAGAGCCTGTTCAATTTGCTAAGCAACGCCTGTAAATTTACGGAGGATGGCGATATCACCCTGACAGTTGAGCAAATCCCTGGAGCTGATGGGTTTGCATCCTGGCTGCGGTTCATTGTTAGCGATACGGGTATCGGTATGAAGGACGATCAAATAGAGAAAATATTTGATGCGTTTACCCAAGCGGATGCCTCCACCACCCGCAAATATGGCGGAACCGGATTAGGATTGGCAATTACAAAACAGTTCATCAATATGATGGGGGGTGACATCTCTGTAGAGAGTATTTATGGCCAGGGCACTACCTTTTCATTGATAATTCCACAAACAGTACAGGCAGCAAATCCAAAGGGTAAAACGTTTTTTGCCCCCACTACTCCTTCTGCAAGTGAACCAACCACGGTCGTTAACGCTCCGGCCAGTGCAGCCTCTAAGCAAACAATTTTAGTGATTGATGACGATGGGGATGCCCGTGAGATCTTACGTCGTTCTCTAGATGAAGCTGGCTACAATGTAGTCTGTGCGGTTAGTGGTGAACAGGGACTTGCCCTGGCTGGTGAGCTGCTCCCGGATGCCATTACTCTAGACGTGATGATGCCCCAAATGGATGGCTGGTCAGTCTTGAGACAGCTAAAAGAAATGCCCGCTGTTTCTGACATCCCGGTTATTTTACTGTCGATTGTGGATGATCGCCCCACAGGGCATAGCCTAGGCGCGGCTGACTACCTGACCAAGCCGATTGATCGCAAGCGTTTACTGGATGTTTTAGAAACCCATCTCTCAGGTCAGAGTTCTCCTACTATTTTAGTGGTAGAAGATGATGTCAATGCCCGAGAGATTATGGGGCGATTTCTGCAGCGACAGGACTGGACAGTTGAACTGGCTTCAAATGGACGTGAGGCGTTGCGATACCTGGACAATACGCTGCCCGATCTGATTGTGTTGGATTTGATGATGCCTGAGATGGACGGATTCGAGTTTATTCAGGTACTGCGACAGAGTCCTGACTGGCAGGATATTCCTATTATTGTGGTAACGGCCAAGGCACTAACGGCCAGCGATCAGCAACAGTTAGACGGTGTTGCCCGCGTGTATCAAAAAGCCGAGCTCAATCGTCAAGAGTTGTTAGATGAGTTACACACGGTGGTATCGGCTAAGGTCGTCCCGATACCTAGTACAACAGATTCGATCACTAGCACCAATAGCGTGTCTAGCACATCTGATTAACCCGGTAATAATTTTAGGCTGAGGTTAATTGAGGGGATTATGGCAAAAATCTTATTAGTTGAAGATAACGAGCTCAATCGGGACATGCTGGGTCGACGCCTCCGTCGCCGTGGATACGATGTGACAATTGCAGTGGATGGTGCTGAGGCGATTGAGATCGCATCTGCCCAGCTATTTGATTTGATTCTCATGGACATGAGCTTGCCTGTGATTGATGGCTGGGAGGCAACAAGGCGACTAAAGGCCCAGGCCCATACCCAAGCTGTTCCGATCATTGCACTGACAGCCCATGCCATGCGAGGCGATCGCGATCAGGCACTGGCAGCGGGCTGTGATGACTACGATACCAAACCCATCGACCTTAAACGCCTACTAGAAAAAATCAAATCGTTCTTGTCAGCTGAGCGACCAGCGACAGTTGCGCCCGCATCTTCGAATCCAGCCACACCAGAAACTCTGATTGCACCCACTGTTTCCACGGCGCCCGTTACTCCCATTGTGCCTGCTGTGGTCGATACTCCAGCGGCGGCGACCATAGTTCCGATTACACCGGTGACACCGATTACCCCCGTCGCCCCGGATGTTCCGGCGGCCCCGGCGGCCCCGGCGGCCCCAGTAGCCTCAGTCACCTCAATCGTACCTGCCACTCCAACAACGGCAGCGGCATCCGATACTCCAGCTCTACCTAAATCTAAAAAACCGGGTAAAGCCTTTAGTGGACTGTCTATTTTGGTTGTTGACGACAATGAGGATAATCGCGACATGCTCAGTCGTCGGCTGAATCGTCGTGGCTATGAATCAGTGGTAGTTGAGAGCGGTGAGGCCGCCCTGGATTATATTGAAAACAACCATAATGTTGGTTTGATCCTCTTGGATATCATGATGCCTGGAATTGACGGCATCGAAACCCTCAGACGTATTCGTCAGACCTATTCACGACAGCAGCTGCCGGTGCTAATGGTAACGGCAAAAGCCCAGAGCGATGACATGGTGAAAGCGTTTGAACTAGGAGCCAATGACTACATCACCAAACCCATCGACTTTGCGGTTACCCTGGCCCGTGTTGAGACCCAGCTATCCATTGTCAAAGCAATGGAGCCGGCTGAGAGTCCTGCTGTGCAAACCCAGGAGCCAGCTGTATCCCAGACTGAGGCGCAGGGCGAGCCTCAGCTGATTAAACAGTCCCCTGAGCTCCACCGCCAGCCTGTTTCGCAGGCGGCTGCCAGCCCTCAGCCAGCTTCTGCCAACATTACCCTGGTGCCTAAGACCGCCTTCTCCAGATTTGCAGCAGAGCGCTATCAGGTGCAATACTTTTTGCGCCAGGAGCCGTTGGGGCCTGTTTCTATCGCTGTAGATAAGCAAACAAGTTCTTTGGTGCTTTTACAGTCCCTCAGGGCACATTCTCCGACCACCGCCGATCTTTTAAAGCGGGTAATGGAAAAAGAAACAGAGCGATTTCAGCCCCTACGTTCTCTGTTTCCGGGGTATACCTACGGTCAGGTGGACAACACGTTTTATGTTGTACACGGCGTGGGAGAATCCTTTGATCAAGACCAGTTGCTCCAGGCCAAGCTGCAGACTGCCTGGCCGCTGGAGTCAGTCCTGTTGCTGATGGATCGTCTGCTAGAGCAGGTCGGGCACTTCCATCGCCATCGCCAGGTGCATGCGGGGCTACGGGATGACAGTTTTATACAGACGGGCGGTTGGGAAACCTTGAGTCAGTCCCTGATCTTGGTTGATAGCGGTCTGGGCAAACGAGTCATGATCGGTGTTAGTCAACAGTCGGCTGAGTATCGTAAACATCTGCTGATGCAGCGAGACTATCAGCCCCTTGAGCAGCGGATCGGACGCCCTGCCATGAGCAGCGATGTCTACGCTTTGGGACTGATTGGTCTCCAGGCTCTGACGGGTAAATCGGTGGACCAGCTGACCTTGCCTACGGTCAGTGGCGATCTGCAGTGGCGTCAGTTTGTTTCTGTTCCAGATCCCATAGGAGACTGGTTTGAGCAGCTGATTCATCAAAACCAGAGCAAGCGTTTTGAGCATGTCATGGCCGCACGCACCGCACTGCAGCCCCATTTGCAACCCTATCTTGCTGAACCTGGCTAGGGATCCGATCTTAAACTGAGCGCAGGACAGTCGGCTTACAAAATCTGAGATAAGAACTTCTGGGAACGCTCTTCTTGGGGGTTGTTAAAGAATTCATCTGGGGTGTTCTCTTCCACCAGGATGCCTTCGTCCATCAGCACGACCCGGTCGGCTACCTCACGGGCGAAGCCCACCTCGTGGGTAACGCAGACCATGGTCATACCGGAATCGGCCAGACCGCGCATAACGTCCAGCACCTCCCGGACCATCTCGGGGTCAAGGGCGGAGGTGGGCTCGTCAAAGAGCATGATTTTAGGCTGCATGGCGAGGGAACGTGCGATCGCAACCCGCTGCTGCTGACCACCGGACATCTGCCCCGGAAACTTATTGGCCTGGGCCAAAATTCCCACCCGCTCTAGGAGCTGCATGGCATATTCTTCTGCTTCCCGTTTCTTTTGCTTGCGGACCCAAATCGGAGCCAGGGTAACGTTCTGCAATACCGTCAGGTGGGGAAACAGATTAAACTGCTGAAACACCATACCCACTTCCCGCCGAACTTCTTCAATGTTCTTGAGATCGTGGGAAATTTCGATGCCATCAATGGTGATTTTGCCCTTCTGATAGGGCTCTAGGGCATTAAACGTCCGGATAAAGGTGGACTTACCCGAGCCCGATGGCCCCATTACCACAACCACTTCACCTTTAAACACATCCAGGCTGACGCCCTTGAGCACATTAAAGCCGTTGTCGTACCACTTCTCTACATCGGTGGCAACAATGACGGCATCACTGGCGACGCTGCCATTGGACTGGCCGTTGGAATGGTTGGTCATGGTCATATCAGTTTGGGTCATCGATAGGGTTCCTTATAGTTTGACATTGACAACCCGTGACGCGGATGTACTCGACACGGGATTTAACAGGTATTTACCGCTCCGTATTCAAAGCCTGCTCGATGCGGCGGCTGCCCAAGGACATGGCATAGCAGAAAAACCAGTAGAGCATGGCAATAAAGAGGTAGGCCTCGGAATAATCCCCTAAGTATTCGGGATTCGCCAAAATGCTGTTGCTAATCCCCAGCAGCTCCACCAGTCCGACAATCCCCAGCAGCGTTGTATCTTGGAAAAGACTAATAAACTGACCCACAATCGCTGGAATGGCCGTTTTTAATGCCTGGGGCAACACAATCAGTGAAAGGGTCAGGGGATTGTTAAGCCCCAGGGAGGCCGCCGCCTCAGACTGACCGCGGGGAATTGCCTGCAGACCAGCCCGAACGTTTTCCGCCAGGTAGGCTGAGCTAAACAGGGTGAGACCAACAATGGCCCGCACAATGTTGTCGGGCCGCACCCCCTCTGGCAAAAACAACGGGATCATAACCTGACCCATAAACAAAATTGAGATCAGCGGCACTCCGCGAATCAGCTCAATATACGCGATGGATAGACCCTTGATGATGGGCAGATTGCTACGTCGCCCCAGGGCCATCAAAACACCAATGGGAAAACATAGAACAATCCCTGTAATGGCTAAAAACAGGGTGAGGGTAAGACCGCCCCAATTATTGGTGCCAACGGGTCTAAAACCAATGATGATGCCGGTCAGATCCGCCACTGCCGTAATCACAAAGCAGCCAAGACCAAAGGCCGCGGCCCCTACCACAAAGGTAGTCAGGGTCCTCCGATCGGCCAAAATTGGCACCAACAGTGACACAAAGGCAATATAGGTCACCAGGGTGACAACCTTAAGCGGCAAGGGAATATTCAAAAACCCATACACTGGCAAAAACAGCGCTAAACTACCGCCAAACCAAAGCACCCGCATCGCCCAGATACCGGCGATATTGCCGCTAATGGCCTCAATAATGGAGGTTTTAGATAGCAGATTAAAGACGATAAACGCTAGCCAAACGCTGATGGCAACGGTAGCCACCAGAAAGATTAGACTATTGCGAATATCTCCCCCAGCCAAAATTAGCAGTGAGATGGAATAGGCCAGAAACCAGGCCGCCGAGAGAAACTGGGTCAGGTTAACCTTGCGCTGTCCCAGCATTTTTCCACCCCAGGCAGAGGCCAGGATTAATGCCACCATGCCAAGCAATTGCAGGGCCGATGGCCGAGTTAGGGGAAAAATGATGATCCCAGCACAGAGAACGGCGATGCCGATTAAAATGTTGCGACCAAACAGGCTGGCTTGATTTCGCGCCAACAACCCCCAGGTCACACCGGCCATGGCGACATTCACCCCCAGCATGGCCCAGATGCGAAAGCGCAGCTCCGACGGATATAGCCCTGACATAAACAGGGCCAGGTTATTGGGAACCACCGCCCATTCAGCCAGTCGGAAAGCCCAGTTAAAAATACCCCATACCGCCAACAGCATCACCCCTACCAGAATGACCGTCAGCAGGGTGTTGTACCAGGTATTAAACAGATGCTTTCGCAGCCAGGCCACAGGTCCTGTCTGGTTCACGGGCGGCGGACTTGACTCTACAACTAAAGATGGATTGGGTGAAGCTGTTGTCATGTCTCCTACCGCTCCTTAAACTGAACAGCGCTGTTGAGTTGGTTCATATTGAACGAAATCAAAAGATTAATAATTAAATAGGTGGCCATCATTAGCAAAAAGACCTCCACCGGTCGCCCCGTCTGGTTAAAGGTGGTATTGGCTACAGAATACAGATCCGGGTAGCCAATGGCCAAGGCCAAACTGGAGTTCTTTGCCAGGTTGGCAAATTCGCTGTTGAGCGGTGGAATAATCACTCGCAGGGCCTGGGGAAACACCACCATCCGCATGGCCAAACCAGAATTTAATCCCAGGGAGCGGGCGGCCTCCCACTGACCTTGGGACACGGACTGAATGCCCGCACGAACAATCTCGGCAATAAAGGCCCCTGTGTAGAAGGTTAGTCCTGTGACAATGGCTGCATATTCTAGGGAGAACCTGAGACCGCCGGTGACACCGCCGGTAAAGGTGCCCTCGTCATTGAGCGCCGCCACGGGAGATTCCCAACCGAGGGCAAACAGCAAGACCACCAGACCAAACAACAAAAGAAGCGCGATCGCAACTAGCTGAGGGCTGCCAGACTGCCCCTGCTCCACAATTGTTCGAGTTCGCCATCGAGACAGCAACACCAAAGGAACAATTAAGGCCAACAGGACAATCACCCACAGCCCCTGGGGACTAGACATCAGTAAGGGGAAAGCACCTTTGAAATAAAGCCCCGCTGCCTCAGTCCAGTTAAATAACAAGAAAAACTCAACCACCAGCAGAACGGGTATCATCACCAGGCTAAAGCCATAGCCCAGTAGAGGGCCAATACCGCCGCGATAGCTGCCGCTGCGAACCACTTTGAGGGAGTAGAAAAACAGACCAACCAACAGTAAGGATATCGTCAGCAAAATCAGCCCGGTCCAGGTAGCCGGTGTAAACTCAGGACCTGGAACATAAACTCCCTTTTTGCTCACCACAAACCAGCTCAGATCGCCATTGGGAAATATAAACGGGTTCCTCGGCGCTGGAAAACTAAAGAAAACAGCCAAATACCAGAAAAACAGCTGTAGCAACAGCGGTACATTTCGCACCAGACCAACATAGGCCCGACTGATTTTGTACAGCAGCCAGTTATCTGAAAAACTGGCCACACCCGCTGCAATCCCCACGGTGGTTGCCAGAATCACCCCCACAATCATCACCCGCAGAGAGTTGATGATGCCAACTTGGATGACTTTATTGTAGGAATCCTGGGCCTGGTAGTCCAACAGACTTTCACCAATGGCAAATCCGGCCGGGTTTCTTAGAAAACTAAAGCCAAAATTGATGCCCCTACCGAGCATGTTGTCATTTAGGGTGGCTGAGAAATGCCAGAGCAAATCCACCACAAACAAAACAATCAACGCCTGGAAAGCGATCTTCCAAAAGCGTTCGTCTCGCAGCAGAGACTGAATACCAGAAATCGGGCTGTTACTTCGACTGGTCATAGGGTACAGATACCGAGGAGCTAAACGGACCTAAACCGGATCCAAGTTAAGGTATGGGCCATAAAAACCACATTTCTAACGGCGGACCTAGGTCTAATTAAGGAGCGAGTGCAACCATCATAGGGTTGCAACGAGGGAAGATTCTAGCCTTTTTCGCCCACTCAATGAAAACTGTTAGTAAACGTAATGCAATTCCCTAGACATCACAGTACGATGGGCTACCGTGGGACTAACTTTATCATTTGAAATAAAAAAACGGGGGCCAATTGGCCCCCGTACAACTATCTAAGAGCACCTTTAATAGACGCTCTAGCCTTCGATCAATTGTCTAGCGGAAAGGAGGCGCATACATTAGACCACCGTCTGTCCAAAGCGCGTTCTGACCACGCTCAAGTTCAAACTGAGACTCTTGACCCAGGTTGCGCTCAAAGATCTCACCGTAGTTACCGACGTGCTTGATGGCCCGCAGCATAAAGTCGTTGGGCAGCCCCATATCGGTACCTAATGTGCCTTCCGCACCGACAAATCTGAGGATATTGGGGTCCTCACTGCCGGTGGCAGCTTCGACGGTATCAGAGGTAAGACCAAACTCTTCAGCCTGAATCAAACCGTAGGTAACCCACTTGACGGTATCAAACCAAGCGGAATCGTTGTTGATGGTCACAGGACCCAGGGGCTCCTTGGACATGGTGACATCCAACAGGATATGGGCTTCGGGCTCACTTAAGGTGCTGCGGCGAGCAATCAGCTGAGATTTATCAGACGTAAAGCCGTCGCAGCGGCCCTCATCGTAGGCGGCATAGCCCGCATCTGCATCCTGGAAGACCACAGGCTCAAAGCTGACGCCCCGCTGACGAAACTGGTCAGTCAGGTTTAGCTCGGTGGTCGTCCCCGTTTCAACACAGATGGACAGACCTTCCATATCCTCCAGGGTGGTGACACCGCTGTCTCCGCGCACCATCATGCCCTGGCCATCAAAGAACGTGGTAGGTGCAAACTCCATGCCGACCGAGGTATCGCGACTGACGGTCCAGGTAGTGTTACGGGCAAGCATGTCCACCTCACCCCCCTTGAGTGCCTCAAAGCGTTCGGTGGAATCTAGGTTGCGATATTCCACCGCGTCAGGATCGTCAAACAGGGCAGCCGCTACCGCCTTACAGGTGTCGACATCTAGACCAGAGTAGGTGCCGCTTTCATCTACAAAACTAAACCCAGGAATACCGCCATCGACACCGCAGTTTAGGGTGCCGCGACTCAGAACGGTTTCCAAACGACTGCCACCGCTGACAGCCGCCGTATCAGCATCGCCAGCCGCTGCATCAGGCGCAGATGCCGTTTCAGCAGAATCGTCAGCTGCACCGCACGCAGCCAGTGGAAGGGCAACAGCGAGCAGCACTGCTATTGAAGAACCCCATTTTGCCATAGTTACCTCACGCACTCCATTGAGACAGATCAAATCAAACCCTATGCACAGCTGCAGCATACTAACTGGGAAGCAAAGACCCGCGCCTTAGTCGACAGCTGCACACGGCGCTAGAATTTATGCATTCTAAGACGATATGTTATCGTCTGCCAGGAAATATTACGTATAATACGCGTCAGTATTGGTAAGAATATGGAACCCCAGGGGCTGAATTTACTGAGATAGCAAGGCTTTGTATCCCAGATCACTATCATTGAGGCGTAGGTAAATTTCAAGACTTGCTACCGGATTAAGTCCTTGCTGGCAGACCGGGCGAACATCACCCGTTGCCCAGCCGATCACGACTCATTTTGAGCAATATCGCGAATCAGATTGACTTTAGACTGAATGTAGCGGCTGAGCTGGTTTAGTTCGCCGTTATCTAAGGGGGACTGATGGCACAGCTGCTCCATGATCCAGTTGACTAACCCCTGGTCGTCTAGGCTAAGAATATGGTTGCTATGGGCATCGTCAATCACGGACCAAAGTTGACGAAGCAGAAAAGGAGACATGCAATTTAATATTCTTTTAATATTTCCTGCCTCCATTATCACCATTACCTGCCGAAATGGATGTTTATTTTTGACAAGTTTTCTCACAAACACATCGACTTAACTCAGAATAGGTCGCTGTAATGAGACTACTTTGTATCAGTAATGGGCACGGGGAAGATCTGATCGCCATCAGGATTTTGCAGGCACTCCAAGGGTTGCTGCCCCACCTGCCGATGGCGGCCCTACCGATTGTGGGCGAGGGACGACAGTATCAAAAATTAGGCATTGATATTATCGGGCCAACCAAGCAAATGCCATCCGGCGGCTTTATTTACATGGATAGCCAGCAGCTGGCGCGGGATTTGCAGGGCGGTCTGCTGCAGCTAACCCTAGCCCAGCTGCGAGCCATGGGTCAGTGGCTAAAGGCGGATGATGTGGTGCTGGCGGTGGGGGATATTGTGCCCCTGCTGTTTGGCTGGTTGAGCCGCTGTTCCTATGGGTTTGTGGGAACGGCTAAGTCTGAATACTATGTGCGGGACGAGCAGGAACGCTGTTTGGAGAAATCAACGCTGCTGGACGTGCTAGATTTTCAGCGAACCTGTGTCTATATGCCCTGGGAACGCTGGCTGATGCGGCGCAGTGCCTGTGTATTTCCCCGTGATGGGATCACAACGCGGCGACTACAGCGCTGGGATGTGGATGCCTATGATGCGGGAAATCCAATGATGGATGGGTTTTCGATACCGCTGGGCCAAACCCCACCAGACCAAATGGGTCTGACGGTGCTGCTACTGCCGGGTTCGCGGGCACCGGAGGCCTATGAAAACTGGATCAGGCTGCTGCAGGGGGCAAACGATATTATTCACCACGCTGGCCAGCCAGTGACGTTTTTGGTAGCCGCTGCCCCTAGTTTGGAGCTGACAACGCTGACCACCGCCCTGGCGGACCATGGCTGGCAACCGCAGACGGTAGGTTACGGACAGGGTAAGGGGACACTGCATCTGGCCCAGGGGACCTTTATCAGCTATGCCCAGCGGGCCAACGTTGCGATCGCAACCGCCGGGACCGCCACCGAACAGTTTGTTGGCCTGGGTAAACCCGTCATCACCCTACCGGGAGACGGTCCCCAGTTTACCCACAGCTTTGCCCAGGCCCAGGCCCGCCACCTGGGTCCATCGGTGACCCTGGTGCAGCATCCCCACCAGGTTGGCCAGACCCTGCTCTCCATCCTGCAGGATCCGCAGCGACGGGCCGCCATTTACAAAAACGGACTACACCGCATGGGCCCACCGGGAGCCGGTCAGCGCATTGCTGAAATCTTAGTCAAAACACTTTTGACAGAGACATGGGAACAGCCGGTAAAAAGCAAGACTTAGCCGACCGCCTTGAGCTCGTTTACCAGCTCTTAGTATCCCTCTGGTCACGTTATCCCAGTACCGGACTGGCCGCCTGGGATTTTAGATATTCCGTATTCACCCCAGACTCTCGAGTCAGGGCAATTTTACCCGTGCGGGCAATCTCACGGACACCAAAGCGATCCAACACCTGGACAATGGCCACCATTTTGCCAGGATCGCCAACAACTTCGACCGTGAGAGAATCATCGGACACATCCACCACCCGCGCTCGAAAAATCTGGGCAAAGTTAATAATTTCTGAACGGGTGCTGTTGGTGGCATTGACCTTGAGCAACATTAGCTCCCGCTCGACACAGGGCTTTTCCGTAATGTCATTGACCTTAAGCACGTTGATCAGTTTGTAAAGCTGCTTGGTCAGCTGCTCAATCACGCCGTCATCGCCAGGGACCACCATGGTGATCCGAGAGATCCCCGTCTGTTCAGCGGGACCAACAGCCAGGCTCTCGATGTTAAATCCGCGACGGGCAAACAGTCCAGCAATGCGGGAGAGAACGCCTGCTTCGTCTTCGACCAAAACAGAAAGGGTATGCTTCATGGAAAGTGTGGTGAATTGATAGCTAATAATCTTAGCCCATTTACCTGGCTATACCGACTACTTGCAATGCTCTTTTGGGTTTCGGTCATGGCTACACCACAATTTGAGCAAGCCCCCTGGGCAGGAGCTAACGGTGTAGTTTTCCCGCCAAGTGATATCGACGGAGTTAACCCCGATGAGATTTAATCCTTTTCATAAACCAGTAAGTCACCGGGCTGGCAGCTGAGAGCTTTGCAAAGGGCGTTGAGGGTGTCCTGGTCGATACGGGTCAGATACCGACGGACCTTGAGGCGAGATATTGAATTGGGACTCATACCTGTTGAAGCGGCAAGTTCTTTATTGCTGACATCTCGCTCAGCCATCATGACCGCGAGTTTCCAATGAATAACCACAGCCCCTGATTTAGAACAGCCTGAATAGCACCGAGATGCTAACACCGGCAGGGCTCTACAAAAGAATATAAAACCGTATAAGTATTAAATACAACCGTAGCGGTTTTATTTAAAAGTTCATTCTGGTAGATTGACACACAGGTTCGCTGGCAATGCTCTAAGCAATCGCCTTCTGGGCCTAACTTGAGCGCGACGCCATGGGTTGCGCATTTAGCAACTGGCGAGGCCAGTTCGCTGCTGTTCACCTAATTCCAGGTAAAAATTTATGACACTGACAACAAAAACCGTTCCGGAGATTCTTCGGGAAACCCAAGCTGCTGCCAATTTTTCTCGCAGGCCGGTCCGTCTGCTGGCCTGTGGTGTACCCACCGGTGTGGAAAGCATCATCAAACGGCTGCACATCGACGGCTTTGCCCAGGTAGGGGAATGGAGCAAACCCTTACCCTCTCCCATAGCCGGTGAAATCATTCGGATTCTCACCCGCTATTACGAGAGTTAAAACTTCTTATAAACCCGGTGTTTGGCAGACACCGGGTTTATAAGAAGCGTCCTGAAACCCGTCACTGCCCCAAGAAATCCTAAGCAGACAGTTAAACCTACACACAAAATCTATGGCAACCGGCCATCAACACCTTTGAGGCGTGCAAAGACATGGGGAAGCATATACTACTGATCGGAGTCAGCGCAGGGGAACTGGCAACGGAAAACTTGGAGCGCTCACCTGCGATCGCAAACGTTACCGCCCTTAAACAGACGCTGCTGGCCGATGTTGACGAACTGCGGGACGATCAGATTATCACCTTGATCAACCCCAACCTGCGACAGATGCGCCACGCCATCGCGCTGATGACCTACCGCTGCCGCCACGGCGATCTGTGTTTGATCTACTACACCGGCTGTGGCGTGATCGACGCCCCCACCGGCACCCTCTATTTGCCCGCCAGCGACACTCAGCTGGACAACATTACGGCCACCGCCATCTCCAGTGACTATATTCGCCATGCCCTGCCGTCTCTGCAAACGGGGCTGAGCCGAGTCATGATCCTAGACTGCCTGTGGGGTAATTTGCCACCGCAGCCCCAGCCCGACGAAATAGCCGACGACGCGGACGCTCCCCCCACTACCATGGGGGCCTCGGCAATAGAAAACCCCATAGAAGACCCCGCAGAGCAGCCGACGCCCCACCTGGCAGACTGTAACTGCGCCCTGCTCACCGCCCTGGGAAGCACGGCCCATCCCTGGCCGATTACGGATACGGGGCTGTCCCTCTATACCCACTGTTTGATTGAAGGCATCACCACGGGTCTGGCCGACATTGACGCCGATGGCGGTATTTCCACCAGCGACCTGCAAACCTACATGGCCCAAGCGCTGGGTAAGACGGAGTTTGATATTTTCCCCATTGCCCTGGGTGAGGCTGATGCCCATGTTGCCCTATTCGCCGTGCCCCCCTACTCCCCGGAGCGAGAATATCGCCGCAGCGTCGAAGAATATGCTAAGCGCCACCAGGGCCATATTCCCCCCGCCAGTCGCAGCATTTTAGAATTTTTGCGCCACCAGCTGGGGATTACCTTTGACCAAAGCCAGGCCATTGAAACCGAGGTGATGGCCCCCTACACCGAGCACCGGGAAAATTGCGATCGCTATCGCCATGCGTTTGCCGCTGCCCTGGAGCTAGAAACCCCCCTGGGAAAGCCCTTAAAAAAGTGGCTAAGGCACCTCCAGGGGGAGCTATCCCTGAGCTATAAGGACGTGTCCTCCATCGAAGCCCAAATGCTTTCCCCCCAGGCCTATACCCAGCTCCAAACCCTGCCCCAGTGGCTCACCCCCGTTGACACCGTACCCAAGCTGCCCGCCCGTCGCGAAGCCAACGGTCATCGGGGCAACAGCACCACATCGGGCCAACAGCGCCTCGCCTAAACCATCCGCCTGGGCAATATAGGCTAGTTCGCCGGGTTGCTATTGATGATTCTTAGATAATCGGGTAGCGTCTTTGGCAGGATCGTCATCGGTTTAACCGCCTTGTGTGCCCATGCAGTCAGACCTTACCCGCACTCCCTCCCCGTGGCTCCAGAAAATATTTAACGTCCTCAACCTGCGGACAGAAGACGGACATCGCACCCTGCTGATGTTTGTCTTTTACACCCTCATGTCCATTGGGATTATGTGGCTTGAGGTCAGTTCAGCCGCCCTGTTTTTAGAGGAGTA
>JBCDJC010000092.1:0-19361 GCA_038748225.1 Cyanobacteria bacterium P01_H01_bin.26
GACAGCCTTTGCCCCTACTGTGCCGCTCGAAACGGCAAAGTCTACAAGGTGGGCTCGATGCATGTTCCAATCCACGTACGTTGCCGTTGTCTTAAAATCCCGTGGTCAAAGTCTTGGCAGGAAAAAGGTATTACCGATGATGCCTTTATTAAGGATTTCCGAGATCGGACGCTAGCAGATTTAGCAGCCGATGGCCAGGCCCCCAACAATGGCCCAACTTACTGGGAGAAAAAAGCCGGGCTGAAAACAGCCCCAAAACCTGTTTGGAACCCAGATGACTGGACACCTCCCAAAACAGAACCAACGCTTGAGAGCCGAATAGAAGCAGCCCGGCAGTTTACGCTTAATAAAGCCAAAGAACAAGCCCCAGACCTTATCGTCAATGCCGCTGGGGTGGTCGGGTCCGCCATTGGGCAACATTTGGCCGGGCCTGCTGGGGCACTCGCGGGTGACTTGCTGGGGGCTGTGGCCGCCCATCAGGTTGTAGCGGCTAGCCAGGCGGTTTTGTCGGCCAAAGAGAAATTGCGCCAAAGTGAAGAATTTAAGCTGGCTTCCAAAGTTAATAAGCTTCGGAGACTTGGCCGGGCCACGCTGTCGGAATTCAACGATCCGGAATTCCAGCGTAAATATATGAATGAGACAACAGGGAATGTCGCCGGTTGGGGTGTTGGTAACACCGTAGCTACCGTTGGCAACATGATCCCTGGGGTATCGGCTATTCCTGGGAAGGGGGCTATAGCCGCCATGGTGTCAGTTCCCAGGGTGCAAAAAGCTAGAATAAGAATCGTAGAGCGCGCCAAAAAGAAAAAAGCTCGCAAGAAAAACAGAGCAGCCAGCCGGGAGCGACAGCGGCAGCGGAACCAAAGGAGGGGCAGTAATGGCAACTAAACGTGAAGAGCTACAAGTTGCAATGGCTACTCTTGAGATTGGCTTTGTTGATTTTATTAAGAGTCACACCGAGCACAAGACCCCAACCATACTAGAGCCCTACGACACTTTTGAAATCGATGGGTCTAAGTTGACTCTGTTTGCTGAGACTGAGTTTGATCAACTACTAAGAGCCTTATCCATCCAAGAATCACCCTTGCTTTACAACGCCCCTGCTCAAGCATGCCAAGGGTTGGTGAGTGTGAGGGCTTTCCGAGAGCTTGAGAGCGAGAAATACATAGGTTTGGATGCAGAGAACCTACAGGTCTGGGCCATACTCGGAGCCAGCCAGGAAGGTATTACCCGGATTAAGGACCAGGGTTTTTGGGGCTTTTTTGAGGGGAACGGCGGCAAAAAGTATCTGTTTAGCAAAGGGAGTGAAGCCTTTGCTACTTATGAGGTTGCCCTGTAGGAACTCTAGGGACAACCTTTTACTATTTGCTTCCCCATGGATTATAAAGCAGCACTGGCGGCTGTTCGTGGCACTGACAACGGTGCCGAGCTGGCCTCGGCAATTGAAAGCCATGTATCTGGGCTAGAAGAAAAGAATTTTGCTGTCATCGGCGAAAAGCGTACTGAAACCCAAAAACGTCAGGCGATGCAGTCTGCACTAGAAGGGATTGGCAAATCGCTTGGTATCGAGGGCGGGGTAGATGAGGTTCTGGCTAATGCCCAGGGCAAAATCCAGACGGTTGTCGGCGAACGTGATGCTGCTACAACCAAGACCGCTGATCTAGAAAAGCGAGCCGCCGAAGCTGAGACCAAAATTACCGGCTTTGAGCGTAAACAGAAGTTTGCCGAGGTAGCTACTAAATCTGGTGCCAATGCAGCGGTGCTAGAAAAGTTATTTGCTGAAAAGCCCGACGACCTTGTGATTGCCGATGACGGCACAGTGAAGGTGGGGGACAAGACACTGAAAGAGCATGTCGAGGGGGACGAAAGCTTGAAGCTGTTCGCCTCATCGCTGTTCCCAGATGGTGAAACATTGCCACCTAAGAAGAAGCCCAAACTTCCTGGCGGGCCTCCCAGTGATGGCGCTGGCGACAAGGGAACAAATCCATTAGACAACTATCTTGCCCGGAATCGAACCGGTGCAAAAGCACTAACCGCAACAACTAAGTAACACACCATGCCTGGACAAACCTGGGACAGTTTTGATATGACGCGGCCTGACTGGGTCGTGGACGAACTTAATGCTCATAGCCTGCTCCCAGCTGGAACCCAGGCTAATATCGCCGAATTTAACTATGCTGATTCCCAGCTGTTGACACTCGCAGCTGGCGCGGTAACGGCTGGAGCTGGGGAGACCTTAACGCTTACGGCCCCATTGAAACACGATATCTTAGCTGGCCAAATTCTTGATTTTGGCGATGGTGAGTTATTCACCCTGGAACAGCGGGCCAACCGGGGTGACACAGAGTTGGTAGGCACACTTGCCGCTGATGTGGAGGGCGGCGAGACCTACACCTACCCTGGTATGTCTGGGCGCACAGTGATCAGGTCTGGTGAGTTTGTTGGTCGTACGTTTGTCGAGCGAAATGCAGGTACCGGTTTTGGGGTGGCAGATGCCGCCAATGACGATGAGCTCTACTTGGTTGCGTTTCAGAACGAATACGCTGAGCAGGACGCAGGCATCACATTACTGCGCCACAACTGTGTGATTTACGAAAACAAACTGCCTGGCTGGGCGGGGTACAACAGCGCCACTCAAGCCAAGATCCGCGAATTATATCAATGCATCACTTACCCAGCGTAAGTGGCCCTTTAATCACGCTGAGTAAGTGAGGAGACCTGCCGGATGAAAACGTTTTACGAATTGTACGAGGAGCTTCAAGAAGAGCGATATTTTGAGCGGTTAGCCCTAGAACCACTGGCCCAGTTTGGGTCAGAGCAACAGCCGTTCCTGGGTGCCCGGTTAATGCCTGAACGGGTTGTTAGTGAGAACGCCTATGAAGAAACCCAGGTACGCTACCGCACCAAGCCAGCGTTGGACAACAACCGCTACAGCCCCACGCAAAAGCAGGCTAACTCTGCGCTGGTTGGTTCGTTTCGAGTTGACCTGGGTCATACAGATACCCGTAAGGATTTGACCGGGAAGGAGTACGACGACTTGCGCAAGTTACTGATGCGCGGCGGTGACATGCAGGCCATGGCGAGTGTCCTGCGCTGGATTGACAAAGAGCTAGTTTTGCCCCATACGCTGAAGAACGAGATTCAGCGTTGGCAAGCGTGGCTGCTGGCATCCGTAACCCGTGAAACGGCCAACGGTGAAATGGAAAGGGTTGAATATTATCGACCCCAGGACCATATAGTAACGGTGCCTGGTGGTACTACAGCCTCACCCCAAGGTTGGCACCTAACCACCTACGACCCGTTTGATGACATTGAGGCTGGCGTTGAAAAACTTTTGGGCTTGGGCTATCAGCTGACTGGCATGTATGCCACCCCAGCTCTCGCAAAGGTATTACGCCTAAACGGTGAGGTGATTAAACGCAATGGACGCAGCATCCCCAATGATACGGCTCAGCCAACACGGGTTAACAACAACATCCTGAATGGGTTACTTGACGATGAGGGCTACACCGGGCTGACTACCTACAATGGTGGTTACGAATCGGAGACCGGTTTTAAACGGTTTATGGATGTTGAGGCTGGCTACGATTATCTCCTTATGACCGGCGGCACCACACGCCAGTATGACTTAGCTAGTGATTATGCTGGAGCTTCAGCTGACCCGAGTAACTTCACTGACGGGGCCATTGTCCTGAATGACACCTTGGGTTATTACGCCGTGGGTCGGAACGGAGGTAAAGACAGCAGCGGTCGGACTATTCACACCTGGATGATGGATAAAAAGCCTGTTGGCATGGCGGGTGAATCGTACCAAACGGGCTTGCCTGTCATTACTGACCCCCAAGCCTACTACGTCATTCGTGTCCAGAAACCAACAGCAGCGTAATGGTAACTGTTGCCCCACTCCCAATCACGTATAGCTGGCACGGAACTATTTACCCTGTCGGCTGTACGTCAGTCCCTGAGAGCCTTGCGATCGCACTCGGGGTAGTCCCTAAAAGTGGGACCCCAGGGGCCCAAAATGCCCTTGGATTGATCAATTCAGCCGAGCATGCGGCTCAGTTAGAAGTGCTTCCCGGTATCGGCCCCGCCAACGCTAGTCGGATATTTCAAGCAAGACCCAAAGAGGGGTATGAAGGGATAGAGGCCGTGGCCCTGGTCCCTGATCTTTCCAATGCAATTGACTGGGATGTGATCGAAGCGTGGGAGTCTGAGTGATGACCTATCTTAATCAGGCTGAAGCCCTGGCTAGGGCTAAAGAACGCTCCGGAGCCACCGCTGCCGATGACGAGTATCTCAATGAGTTGCTGACAATGAGTTCAGCGTTAGACGCCGATGGTTTGACCCACTATCGACCTTTCTACTGTGCGGCTAAGTGGATTGAACAGAACCGCCCAGCGCAGACCTTGACTGAGGCGTCAGGAACTAAGTTCACCGGACTGCAGAAACCTATTGATTCACTGTTAGCGCTGCAGCGATCGTATGACCAAGCAAATGGGTTAGATGTGCCTGACGGATTTGAAGCGCTAGCTAGTGATTGCGATCGCTGCGACCAGGTTGGTCCAACTTCACAAACCCGATATCGCCCCCGGTCTGTTGCTACAAAGATTAGCCCATGACCAGCCCGTTCGCCCTATTTAGCAATCTGACCGTAGTATTCGATGTACCAACAGAGGTGCAAGGTATTAACACCACAGGCAACCCAGCTCTACAAACACAGCTGCTGGTGTGCATGGCTTACGTGACCAGAAAATCTATGTCTGACCAGCGCCGGGGCCAAACGGTAGCTATTGGGGCCGAACTTTCTCAGATTATGGTTGAAGGGAATTGGATTGCTCCTCTGCAAGCTCCTAGGAATTTAGCTCCCGAGCAGACCGGCGCGGCTTACTGGTGGCGGATAGATTCAGGTTTCACTTTGCCAGCAGATGGTTTCAGCGATATAGCCACCTACCAAGGTTTTGTTGGAGCAAACCAATCCCAAATTGTTGCTGAGGGCAATTTTGTTATCGGAGCGGCTCCGCCCAACCCTTTCGGAGTGGCTGAAATTGTAGGGGACAAGTTTCAGGGGTATTTGCTAACCAAAACCTTGTGGGCCGATGCATTATAGGGGGTTAGGCCGTGATAAGAGTCAAAATCACAGGTAATGCCCGAGATTCAATATTGGCTCTAGTAAAGAAGGCGGCCAACATTGATCAGCCCATTCGTGAAGCCACGATGTTCATGGAGCGGCAGACAAAGTTGAATTTTGCGAGGCAGACCGACCCAGACGGAACTCCATGGTCTCCGCTATCACCAAGTACCCGGAAGACAACAAGGGCTATCCTTAGAGAGACAGGGGCGTTAGCTAACTCAGTGGCTGGTGAATCTGGCGGCAATGTTGGTCGGGTACGGGTTGGGACAGAGTATGGTATCTACCACCAAACAGGTACCAGCCATATGCCTCAAAGAAAGATTATAGGGATAAGTCAAACGCGCCACGTACCCAAGATTCAGAAAATATTTGAGGATTATTTCGGATGAGCCTTGGTGTCATCGCCCAATCCATTGTTGATCGTATTTCTGAGCTTAGGGGGGTAGGTCTTACTGTTCGCAGATCGCCTAACCGGCGACGACAACAGGGGGTAGTTACTGGCAATGGGTTGCTAACTGTTGAGCTGGACGAAGTTACCGGTGGGGCTGCAGACCAAGAGTTAGCCGGTACAAAACAGGAGGCTCCCCAAGTTTGGCTACTTACTGGACTGCTCCGAAACGTTCGAGAACAAGACGGGGTTGACAACCTATTTGACTACCTGACTTCAAAGCTGTTCGGGTGGGTGCCTGCTGGGGCTAGCGGCCCGATTACTTTGGTTTCTTTTTCCCAAGAGCCCCCCGTTGAGGACTATTTACTGGTTGAAATGCGGCTCCGTGTTCCCTTTACGTTGGTAGCTGACACCGGCCATTCTTTGCTAATTGACGAAGTGCCAGAGGCCCAAGGAGCCAAGCTGATAGAGTCTATTTTTATCACCACTAAAATATCAGACCGGTGGGGCGTTAACAGTGACACAACCGAAGTTGATTGCTAAGGAACTCTTGGGCTAGATATACCCCCTACCCATGGTCACCAGCTTCCAGCACGGCGTCATAACACGATATAGAGACACAGTGCCACGGCCCGTAACAGTCGTGCCTAGTGATGTGATCGCCCTGGTGGGCAGCGCTCCGATATATTTACTAGACGCCGTTAATCAGCTGGTAAACGTACCCCAACGATGTGAGTCCCCAGTAGATGATGCCGAAAAAGCGGGACCTAAGAGAGTTGGGTTTACTATCCCCTATGCCCTGGATGCTATCCGAGATAATAGCGGTGGCACGGTCGAAGTTGTCAATGTATTCAACCCAGCAACCCACAAGACCACAGCTGAAGACATCGAATACACATTCGACGCTCTCGATAAAATCCAGCTAAAACGTGTCACGGGTACGGCCCCCAACCAAGAAACCAGCACTGTAAATGCGGAGGGGTTAACCGGGACTTTTACTCTGACAGATCAGGGGGCCTCTACCACCTATACTGTAGATACAGACTACACCTATGATGCTACAACTGGAGTTGTCTCTCGGGTTGATGGCGGGGCCATAGCCACTAATGAAACTGTTGAAATTACCTACGACTATGCAGCCCCCAGCTTGGTTGCCGCTGCTGATATTATTGGGGGTGTTACTGGCGGCGGATCTACCTTTGCGGGTCTGTCCGTTCTTGATACTGTTTATAGCCTAAGAGGCTATAAGCCTAAGCTGATTATTTGCCCTGGCTTTAGTGACATAGACGGTGTCGCCGCTGAGATGGTCGCCAAGTCTGTCAGTCTCGGGGCACATTGCTTTATCGATAGCCCAACCGCTACCCGTGACGAAGCGATCGCGGGGCGTAGCGGCACAGCCCCTGTGACAAACTTTGACACCAGCCAACGGGCGGCCATCCTGTGCTACCCCAGTGTCTATGATACCGACGGACTAGAACAACCCTACAGCCAATATGCCGCTGGGGTGCAAGCCCGCGTTGATAAAACCCAAGGTTACTGGTGGTCACTATCCAACAAAGAGATTTTCGGAATCACGGGACCGACGGTTGACTTGACAGCCGATCCAGTGTCCCCAGATGGTACCGATGTAAATGCTTTAAACGCAGCAGGTATTCTAACGGTTGCCCGGTGGTTCGGGTCTGGATATCGGACCTGGGGCAACCGGTCAGCCCTGTATCCGTCTGATACCACACCGCTGAACTTTATCGCAGTTAGTCGGACTTTTGATATATTTTCCGAATCTCTGGGCCGGGCTGTTATACCTTTTGTGGACCGTCCGATCAACAACGCATTGATCGATGCTGTGGTGGACACGGGTAATAGTTTCATCCGTGAACAGGTTGTGCTGGGCGCATTGCTTGATGGCAGTCAGGTGTTTTATGACCTGGCTAAAAACCCAAAAACGGCGTTGGCCGCTGGAAGAATCACGTTCAGTGTGGTTATTATGCCACCCACACCAGCGGAGACCATAATTTTTGACACCACGCTAGATATTAATCTTCTAGGGGAGTTGGGAGGCTCCAGTAATTAACCTATGCCAACTCTCTACAAATTTGAACAGGCCGCAGTCTGGCTAGACGGGGTTTCGTTGTTAGGGCATGTCAACGAGTTTGAATTGCCTGAGGTTACCTGGCAGACAGCTGACCATGAGACTATCGGATTGATTGGGACAACCCAACACCCAACCAAAGTAGAAGCCATGGAAGCTACTCTGACATGGGCTGACTATTCACCTCTGCTAGCTGAGGCGGCGGCCAACCCTTTTCAAGGCGTGAAGCTACAAATCCGGGGTGCTTTCGGGGTCTACGACGGGCCTAACAAAGTCCGTGACGCGCTAGGCCGGGTGCTACTAGAAGGGCGATTCACTACTAACTCCTTAGGCTCGTATTCGCCCGGTGAATACGAGCGAGAGTCAATGATGTCTGTTGACTATGTTAAGGAAGAGTTTGATGGCAGCTCCTTATTTGAGTTTGGGGTAAATCCGCCCATACTGCGCTACGGTGGTGGGCAAAACTTATTTGCCAGTATTCGAGATATTTTAGGGGTTTAGTATGGCGAGTAACGAGATCATATTGCCCAGCGGGGCGATCGCAATTCGGCAGGAGCTAACCGGCAAAGACTATTTTCAGTTTCAGTCGATGGCTGCTAAAGCCGTAGGCGATAAAGCATCTCCAACTGCCATGGGTGATGCTCAGCAGTGGCTGATGCTACGAGCTTACAAACTTGTTTTAGACAGCAATTCAGGGAAGTTTCAAAATGGCAATAAAGACGTTGCTAGCCCCCTGACTCTAGATGGCCTTGAAGAGATGTCGTTTCAGGATGTGTCAGCGCTGAACAACGATATGACAGCTAATTTCCTGCAGCCAGCCCAACCAGTCAGCAAATAATTGGGGCCAGCAACGTCACTGGTTGGGGTCTCAAAGATTGGAGAGATCTGTCATTAGATGAGCTGCGGTATTGGGTTGGCGAAGCTGAAGAGTTTCAACGGCAATTAAATAAAGAGCAAGAACGCCAACAAAAAGAGGCTGAGCGCAAAGCCAAAAAGAAATGAGTCTAGCTGCACTTCAAATTCAAATCGAAGCGTTGGATCGTGCATCTAAACCGATTCAAAAAATTGCTGGTGAAATTGAAAAGCTAGAGAGTGTCGCTGATTCTGTAACGTCTGTTGGTGATAGCATCCGAGGAGTTGGCGAAAGTCTTACTGCCAGTGTGACGGCCCCTGTTGCCGCAGGGCTTGGCCTTGCCACTTTCCGGGCCATGAATTTTGAGACCGCCATGCAGGGCGTAAACAAAGCTTTTGGCGTGGCTGCTGGCTCCAGTGGTGCCCGCGCCATGGAAGATCAGGTATTAAGCTTGTCGGCCTCTTTGGGCTCAGTGCCTACTGATGTTGCTGCGATTGCAACAGAGACCGGAAAATTAGGAGTTGCTCAGGGCCAGTTTGAAGATTACGTGCGGGTAGTCACATCGGGGGCCGCCGCCTTCGACATGACAGCTGATCAAGCTGGGGCCACATTTGCAGACTTGACCAATGTCATGGGCTATTTCAATGCCCAGACTGGCGCGGTAGATATGGCCGGGTTAGAGTCTCTAGCCGACACCATTAACTACTTTGCAGACAATGGAGCCACGTCAGAAGGCGCGATTGCAGACGTGTTGACCCGCGCAGGTGGGGCTACCCGACAATTCGGGCTGTTGAACTCTGAGGCCACGGCCCTGGCTGCCAGCTTCTTAAATATGGGTGCAGAATCCTCAACCGTGGGTACTGCTATAAATGGGATATTACCCCAGCTCCAGAATGCCACTCAGGGCACTGCAAAATTTCAAGGAGCTCTGGAACAAATCGGGCTGCCAGCTGCCGAGTTTGAAAAAATGATTGCTCAGGATGCTGCAGGGGCTGTAACAACTTTTCTACAAGCGATCAAAGAATCGGGCGATAGCTCGATTATTACCCGAATGTTTGGACAGGGCTCTGATGCAGCTCTGCTAACTGGCTTAGTAGGCAACCTAGACGCAGTGAAGGCATCTTTTGAAGCCATTGATCAGGTAGAAGCCGGGTCCATGATGCGTACGTTTGAAGAGCAGTCAGCTACCACCGAAGCCGGGTTGGCTTCACTCCACGCTAACCTTCAAATTGTTTCAATAACGATTGGTCAAGCCATAATCCCGCACATAAACAAACTGGCCAACGACATGATTCCAGTGGTGCAGCGGTTCGCGGAATTTGCAAGAAACAACCCTGGGATTGTTTCGACTGGCGTTGCAATTGCGGGAGTAGCAGCCGCAATTGGGCCACTGTTAGTAGGTGTTGGTATGCTGGCTCAAGGGTTTGGGGCTATCATCGGTTTTGCAGCTGCAATCAAGACAGTGCTTTTGTTTTCGCTGAGTGGCCCCGCTGTGGCTGCTGTGGGCAGTGTCTTTGCGTTAGCGGCAGGGTTAGTTGCAGTGGTGGCTGTAGTCGCAGCCGTTGTAGCTCGAATGCGTGGCCTAGAGTTAAGCTTTTCAAGCTTTGGCGAGTTCTTTAAAGTACTCGCAAGTAGCATTATGGCGGGGTTAATGCGTTTGCACGAATTTCCTGCGGCCTTTGCCTTGTTGGCCAGTCAAGTACCTAGCGCGTTTGGAGCGATCATTAATGCAGTCAATGCCTACCTTAGCTTGGGCCTCGCTAAAGTAAAGTTGTTTTTCGCCCAAGCAAAACACACCGCTATATCGGGCATGGTTGGCATATTAACAAGCATAGTGTCTGGTGGTGCCAGATCTGTCGCTGCCGTCGTAGGCGTGGGCAGTCGGATTATGGCTACTCTAGCTGGTATAGCCGCTCAAGCTTTATCCGCTGGGCGCAACATTGTGCAAAATATTGCCCAGGGTATTTTGTCTGGGATTGGATCCGTGGTTAGTGCTGCTAAGTCAGTGGCGAGTGCCGTTATGTCGGTGCTACCTAATAGTCCTGTCCCCACCGGCCCACTTACCGCCCTCAACAACATTGCCCATAACCCAGGGGCCAAGATTGTTGACATGCTTTCCGCTGGGATGATGTCTCAGGCTGGAACGTTAGGAAGTACGTTAGGGGGTGCGTTATCCCCGGCTGTTTCGCCAGCGGCTTTGGTGGCGGGGAGCGCTGCGAGTCAGTCAGCTTCAAGCGGTGGAGGTGGCAATAGTTTTGCTATCAACCTTACGGTATCTGAAAGTATGGCCGAGCAAGGGATTGACGCATTAGAGCAAAGGATTGACGAGCTAATGGCTCGGTATGGGGCTAGACAAGAAAGGTTAAGTTTTGGGTAGACCAAAGTCTAAGGTGTTGGATTTTACCTGATATGGATATCCGTTCATGAAGTCTGTGGTGTAGTAGCGACTGAAATGCTATGAAAAAGTTCATTAAAGGATGTGGATTTTTAGCAGTACTAGGGTTCGCTGGATGCATTGGTCTGGCAATGTTAACTGACACGACCCCTGACGAGGAGGCAACGCTTGTCTGGGGCACTCCAGCCGCTGGCACGATAGCTAAAGGCGAATATGGTGAAATCCAAGGGCGCGCGATCTCATTCACTGGGACTAGGGCGGCTGACGAAATCACTATCAACAACGAATTCATAGACCCAATCCCTGGGCCGATTCTATGGGTGGATGCCAAGTTTAAGAACACCAGCAACGAGAGCGGCAATTTTCTGTTTTCGCAGATGAAGTTAGTTGACACTCAAGGCCGCGAATACACTGAAGTTACAGATGGGGCGTATCTGTTATTTAGAGAAGAATCTGGGCTACCAGCGCGAGCCGATGACTACTTCCCTGGGGAAGAGAAAGTAGAAGCGCTAGCCTTCAGAGTGGCTCCTGACGCACAGCCAGTGTACATCGAATGGAAAGGAAAAAAATTTAGCCTAGAGCCATAGACCTTCAGCTAGGATGTTGCCTTTACGGCAGGGTTTACTCTGAATCGGTTGAAGCTAAGAACTTGGTAGCCCCTTCGGAAGCTGCTTAACCAGAGCCTCAGGAACCCTAACCCCAGACACGTAATGCCGCCATGCCCTGGGGATTGTTAGGCGATATCCAGTTTGAATTATCTGAAGCGCCTCTGAAGTTGGAGGTGGCTGAAAAGACGACTTATCAACTCATCCCCCGGATTGAGCAGAAGCCCGCTTTACAGTGGACCGGGGATGAACTTAGGACTCTACGTTTAGAGTTCACATTTAATGTGTCTTGGTGCAATCCGTCTGAGCAGCTCCGCCGGTTGCAAGATGCTCGGGTAGAGCGGTTACCCATGGACCTTATTGTCGGCGGTGGTGAATTTCGAGGTTATTACCTGATTGAACAACTACAGAGCCAGGTTCAACAGACTGACGGGCAAGGCAACCTACTGTGGTTAACCGTCTCTGTGACTTTAACGGAAACAACGGATCGACCTGAAGCCGAGACCGTTGCTTTTGAACCATTCTTGATACGCACGGCATGAGCACTTTCACCAACTACACAACAACGCCAGGTCAGCGGTGGGATTCGGTTGCTTATGCCACATTGAACGATTCCTACGGCTACCAAGTCATTATTGAGGCCAATCAACGATACCGAGCAGTTATCGAGTTCTCTAGTGCAACGGTATTAAAAATCCCTACGGTCAATACGGCAACGTCTGTTAATAATCAGCTGTTGCCACCTTGGAGGCGATAACCAGTGCCCCGGCAGCCCACATTAAAAATAAAGTATCTCGGTGTAGATATTACAGAAGATATCCGAGAGGTCATCACCGATGCATCTTTCACCGATAACTTAGAAGGCAAAGCCGATGATCTGAAGATTGTCATTGAAAACCGTGACCTCCGTTGGCTAAACACCTGGCTACCTGGTGAAGGTGATCGGGTATCTTTTCAAGTTGGGTACGCAGACTCCCCTGTGGACTTAACCCAATCGGTACAAGTTGAGATTGACGAACCAGAGTGGGCAGGACCCCCAGACGTACTCAGGCTTGGCGGGGTGTCTGTACCAGTTACGGCAAGCCTGAGAGAGCTGAGGAGTGTAGCCTATGAAGCAGTAACCCTGCGGGGTATCGCTCAACAGATAGCTAACCGACATGGGCTGGAGCTGGTTGGAGAAGTGCCCAACATCAGCTTCAAGCGGATTAGTCAAAAGGAGCAAACAGATTTAAGTTTTCTCAGAAAGCTGGCTAATGACTACGGGGTGGTTTTTAAAGTTGAATCGGCATCCCGGCTGGTGTTTTTCCGGGTTGAGTCACTAGAGTTAGCAGCCCCGGTTTTTGCGATCGCACGTACCCCGAAGGCTGAAGCAACCACGGCGGCCACGGCCACGCAGACAGGCAAGCTGTTTTATCCGAGTGACTACCGATTAAAACGCAAAGCTGCTGGGACCTACAAGTCTGCCAGTATCAAGTACCAAGATGCTGAGTCAGGAGAGTTTATCGAGTTTGAAGTTGATATTAACGGCAATGAAGTGCCCAAACCTGAGGACGATACTGGGGGCGCAATCGGCAGCGAATCTCGGCTCAATATTCGAGAGCGGGTGGAAAATTTAGGGCAAGCCAGGACCCGTGCTATAGAGGCATTAAAGCGGGCTAACCGGGCACGCATAACACTGAGTCTAAATCTTGAGGGAGAGACCCTAATAGCTGCTGGACTGACGTTCTTACTGACCGGGTGGCAACGGCTAGATGGGAAATACCTCATTGAAAAAGCTACCCACCGCGTGAGCCGGGGGCAGGGGTATCGCTGCAGTATTGATGCTTACCGAATAGAAGTATGACCACAAGCCAACGTCTTTCCCTTCACTTTGTTAAGGTCTCCGAGGTAGACCCAAGCCAATGCCGCGCCCGTGTGCGACTAGAAGAGCTAGGCATGCAATCCTACTGGCTACCGGTTTTGCAGTATCGCGCGGGTAACGATACAGCCTATTGGATGCCTTCAATTGGGGAGTCCGTTGCAGTATTACTAGATGAACAAGGAGAGTCGGGAGTGGTCCTGGGTGGGGTCTACAGCGCAGCCAATAGCCCCCTAGCATCTGAACTAGGTGTTTTTGCGATCGCAAGTAGGCGATTAACAATCGACGCCGATGTCGAAATCACCGGAACCGTTACGATCCAGGGAGCGGGGAATGCTATCAATGGCAATGAAATCTGTGTTATCGGGGGTACCGACAGCGCAGGTCATACGAACCAGGTTAGCGGCCAGTAATGCCTTTAAGTTTGCAGGTTCCCGATACCATACCTAAGGCTTTAATAGGGGGTGCCCAGGGGCTACACCGGGTGCAGCTAAACCTGTATGCGGCGACAAAAAAGTCTTTGATTCTTGTCCCAGGGTTCGCAGGTCAAGACCTGACGGATTTATCACCAACCCTACGGTTCATCTCTGGGAACACCACGGTTACGTTAACCAATGGCAATGGGCTGACAAAAACTAACAACGCAGCTGTCAAACAAGAATTTGATTTTGTACTAACAAAGGCTCAAAAGTCTGAACTAGTTGGCAGCCTAACCCAAGCTTCTGTGCGATGGGAACTGAGTGTAACTTTGCCAGGAGAAATTGAAGTTGCTGGTGATGAAAGCAGTCCGTACACCGGAGTGTTTTTCATCAATGGGCCAGCAACTGGGGTAGCAGAAGACAGTCAAGTGAGTTTCGATTTTGACTTGTCAAACCCCCGTTCTTTAGTCCTGAGGTTGATCTGATATGCCAAATGTTCTAGGGAAAGACGGTAACAATAATGATGTATACCTCTATAGCACAAAGGAAAATACAGACACCGACCCGTTAGACAGCCATGAGACGGTAGCTGATGCCGTCGAAACTAGTCAAACCGCAATCACAACAGCGATAGGTGGGTTTCAAACCGCGATCGCAAACATCTTAGGTAACATTCAAAACATCGTAACCAGCATTCAAAACATGCTGGTGGATATGCGATCGGGAGATACTAACTCGATTGCCCATTTAACAGCTGTTTTACAGCTAAAAACGAGTGTTGAATCTACGGTCAGTGTAGGCACATCACTGACACCCTTGCTGACTCAAACACTATCGTGGGTTGACGACCGGTTAATAGTTGAGCTGTCTAACACTGGTTCTGTGGACTTTAATAGTTTTGAAATTCAGCATCGGGTGCATCCTAACAGCAGCTATGAAGCAGTAGAGAATGCGAACGCGGATTTTGCCAACCCCCTACCGTCGGGAGTCAATGCCCGGATCACCTGGGTAAATGGACAAAACCCGTTTACCCTAGCCGCTGGTGAGACCAGTCGGTTTGAGCTAACTCGAGTAGGAGGTTGGTATGATGTTCGGTTTGCAGCTTCCGTTGCTACAGGAACAACAGATGTAGTTACCCGAATGGGTGGGGGCCGGTAAATGCCAGTAGGTTATTTTTCTTTAAAGCCCGGCTCCGAAGACACTGGCAGCGAGGACAGTGTTGAAAATAAGCTACCTGTCTACACCGAGAACGATGCTTTTATCGTACCGGTGATAGGCCAGAGCTGGGCGGCTGGACGGCTTCAGGGGGACGATGCTTGGAGCCTTGGAGCTTTTGGGCAGGACACTCAGTACCGTAAGGCTCAATTGTGGGTTAAGCCCGATCAGGTTCTTACGGATAATGGAGATTGGGAGTTTTTTAACGAGACCAACTTTAATTGGGTGTTTCCCGGTGTAGGCAGTAACTTAAGACGCCCCCCAATTATCCAGATGGCCACGGCGTTGGAAGCCCTAGCGCCTGAATCTGATATTTATTTTGTAGCCTATGCCCTGGGAGGTACTGGAGTTGCTAGGGCTGATGAATGGGCCGTTGGTGGCGATCTTAGACGACTTTATATTGAGTATTACCTTAGACCTGCATTAACTAGTTTAGGGACTGTGGAAAACAGAACCTTCCATGTTCTTCCGGTCACTACTTTGTTTGGGGCTAGGGACGGCGAAACAGTCGCTGAGGCCAACGCCTATGCCGACCGACTATTAAATAACTCAGACTCTCTTATCAATGAAATTAGGGCAGAGTTCTCACTCCTGTCGCTAACCGCCGGGGTATTTCGGTTACGAAGCACCTGGGCATCTAGAGTGCCTGAGTTTGACTTAATTGATGCCCAGGTAGACTCGATGGCAGCCAACTCCACGGTCATGGTCATTGCGGCTGACGAGTATACCGATGGCAATGACGCCTTACACTTTGACGGCAAGGGCACCAGGGAGCTTGGCAACGATGTTGTATTCAGGTCAATGCAGCGCGAACTTTCTATATATGAAGTACCGCTAACCTTCCTATCTGCTGTGATCTCAGGCGTCACAGGAGAAGCTGGGCAGCTAATTGTGCTGTCTTTTAACCAGCCATTAGATAGCAGCATAGTACCTGCCTTTGGCGATTTTTCTTTGGTTGATGGGGTATCCGTATCTGCGATCGCATTTCCATCTGAGGCAGCAAACACGATTACTCTGACACCCAGCACCCCTTACCAGTCAGATGATACTGTTACTTTTTCCTACACCCCTGGCGTCAACCCCATAACCAACACCGATGGCGATACAGCTGCAGCATTAACGAATGCTCCTATTAGCAACACGCTACAAGCTTCAGCGGGCATAACCCTGACGTTTACGGACCGTACCGCTAATACTGGGGAAACAGACGGAGTTTACACCTCGGATACTGGGGGCGGGTCCTACCGGTGGGTGTTTGTTGCTGATCAGTCTATCCCGGCCAATACTGATGGGTCAGTAGAATTTGATCCAGGTGAAACCGAAAGTATCATTGGTTTTGACGTAGATAACACGAACCAAAGATTCAATACGGATGAGGGGTACAACTTCATTCTGTTCGTTGCAGGGCTGAACTATGTCCATCGAGAAGGTTCTAGTGGACCTACAACCGACAGCGGAGTGGCTTACACGGCGGGGGACTATATGCGCTTACGTCGTGAAGGTACAGCCATCGTTGCTGAAAAATCCAGTGACAACAAACTAACGTGGGACCTGATTACCACACAGTCAATCCCGGCCCTCGCAACTGCTGAGATATTCATAAAAATCAATTTAGCTGCAGTCGGCCAGAGCTTCAGTGATGTGATTCTGAGAGTCTAAATGCAGGGGGTTTCTAACACAGCTAGTGTCTTCTTTTTAGTATCCTGCAGTGGGCACCATATCGCCCACGCTTTCGATGTAAGCATTGCCCCCCGCCGTTACTGGCCGCTTTGAGATAGCGGAATCTGAGAAATACTTGGCATTAGGAATATTAGCAATCAGAAGCCCTCATTCTACTCTAAACACCCCCCTGTAAAACCGTGTCCGAGGATGCCCCAACAACCTTATCTTTACTGTTCTGGGAGCACTTCCCAGGGGCCTATGGAGGCGAGTGTGTTTTATTAAATCCAACTGAGAAAAAATACAGTTGGACTGCTGGGAGAAAGAGCAGCTACCCAGTTGATTTTGCGTTCGAAGTTGGCGCTGAGAAATCAGCACTATCCCGGCTTCAATTTACCATTTACTACGATCGACGACGAAAAGAGTGGCTATTGATCGATGGTGGGGTATATCAGGGAGACGAATTCCCAACCCGGTCAAAAAATGGCTTCAAAATAAAATATGGTAACCCCCATTTAAGTAGACAAAAGACAGCTCCAGGAGAGTGGCTAAAAATTAGCGGGGGACAGACATTGATTGCACCTGGCGACTTTATCTGGCTATGCCCTGGGTACCGCATAATTATTGGGACCGACTGTGAAGATACCACTGTGGGAGGCTTCTTGTGGGAAGACAGCCACTGGGAAGTATACGAGAATTATAAAGATCCGCACCCAGTTATCGACACTGATGTCGTCAAAGACCTTAGGCAAAAGCCACACATAGGGCTATGGGAAGTTATAGCCGACTGGACTGAGTGGTTGCAATCTCCACCTAAAAATTCCGTAGATCTCATTAACCGGTGCTTAGTTGGTTTATTCTTGCTGGCCATATTAGGAATGGGCCTGACTTACTGGCACCTACGTAGCGGGGGCGATTTGCCTGGAGTTACCGTGGAGGAGCCTGGATGAGGTCCATTCCTTTTAGTTAATGCCTCAGGTTGTTCACGCGACATCACCCCCACCATTCACGATCTCACCAATCCTGTCCTTGATAGAGGTGACCTCTGACTTCATGGTGGAAACCTCGGCGGGGGTGACGCGGCCATCAGCAAGGATCTCGGTCAGACCCTCTAGCCGCCCTTGGGCATATTGAACAGCCGCCTCAAGGTCGGCTATTTTGCCTAGAATCTTGTCCTTGGCATTCTCCAGTCGCTCTGCACGGGTGCCGTCAGAAAACAGTCGGGTAGCGATCGCGGTCAGGGCAATAGCAAGCAGGCCATCGACGCCAATGAGAGAGGCGATTAAATCGGGGTTGTCTAGCATATGTTTAGTAGGGTGAAAGCGAAGACTCTCCAAGCTTAGCCCACGTAACGAAGAGCAGCCACAGCCGAGTGTTCGGTTTAAAGAACAGATTGAGCTAGGACACCCCCACCAACTGCTTAGGCAAGCAGGGCCTCGGCCAACGTAGTCATGACTACGTTGATAAACAAGAAAGATATTCTGAGTATCTCGCCCAACGCATTGCCGAAGCCGCGCTCAGGTGGTCGCGATTTTGAATGAGGCTTTATAGAGGGTGCTGGAGTTATTTAATGGGACAGCAACGGTATGGCCTACGCTTCCCGGAGCGATGGGGTTTCTGTAAAATTCTACTTTTTATTTTTAGCCTTACTATTTTTAGGTTTGCGTCAGGCATAGCACTAACCATGCCTGACATTGAGACTTTTAAAGATATATTTTATGATTACGTACTTCTAGTTTTTTAAGCATATTTATGACACTTGCCCAACATCCCGTGCTTGCCAACAAAGACCCCATTGAATACACTCCCCACCGGCTGGACGTAATAGGCTGTACATAAAAAACCACTTTTCTCATTTCAACTGTGGTGTTATTTTTTTTGCCATATTAATATGGTGATACTAAACCACAAAAATGCTTGAAACCCAAGAATTCTAGTGCCTTAACAGGTAAGAAAACCTCAGTATTATTGATTGTCAACTGATATAGTCCCTCACTATTTGCAGGAAGATACACAGCTGTTTTTTGCTTCAAATTGACGAAAAAATTGATATCCATAGGAGAAAGAAAAACACTTGGCACTATCTAAAACAGTAGGCTTTAGATAGCATATTTACATTAAATGATCTCTTAACATTTTTAATAATAGTAGAACTAGTTGATTTGAATAAATAATTAATACGGTGGTTAATCTGTGTAAATGCGTAGGTGCAACTGGGGTCAGATACAACAATCAAAGTAATCGGATCTGAAAAGAGGGAAGTAATTCAGTAACGACGCGAAAAACTCTGGCTGCTGTGTTTGATATTTTTTGATTAGTTCTGGAAAGGTGGCCATGGGTCATCCTTGTGAGTGCTTATTGAAAAAAGAAACCCCCAGCAATAGCCAGGGGAGACACATTGACCAGTCTACGGAAAGTGAACAAAGTTAGTTCTAGACTGCCCAGCTGAACCCAAAAAGAAACCCCCAGCGCGGGCTAGGGGGCGCGAATCGATTCACATAGGGGCAGTGAAGCTAGTTCCAGAGTGCCCAGACGAAGCGAGCACTAACTAAACGTCTAATGTTGTACTGATATTCTGATTTGTAATATTTTCTGTGAATAATGAGGGTGCTGTGTGCCGACTCCCTCAATGCCTGATTATTTGAAATCGGCCCAAGATGGTAGCATCGAAGCCATCGAAATTTTAATGAATCAATCGTTTGGGCCAAAAGGTGTGGCTGCCTATGTTGATAAGTCAGGTTCTACGCTC
>JBCDJC010000093.1:0-19041 GCA_038748225.1 Cyanobacteria bacterium P01_H01_bin.26
CCAATACCCAAATCAGTGCCCATGTGGGGGCAGTGGGCATCAAGGGCACGGACCTGACCGTCGCTGCCACGAAATAGGGCAATGCGTTGGCCACAAATATCAAAGGATTTGACCGTTTCTATCGGAATCTCTTTAGATGTCGCGGCCAGGTACCAACCCTTGGCAACAATGTCCCAGTTATTAAATATGGCAGTCATGGTTGTGGGTTCCTATTAACGGCTCGCCGCATCCCTAAAAAATTTTGCCAGGGCCCGGTGCTGAATACGCAGATACCCTTCAATCGAAGCCTGTTTCATAATGGCCATGGCGCGGTTGCTGGACCACACATAGTCCAACGGTTCCAGATAGGCCTGGTATGAAGCCATGGCTTCTTGATGGGTTTGATAGCTGCGGTGCAAGCCGTCGGACTCCTGGGTAAAACAAGCCTGCATCATGCCCCTTGCTTCGGCGGCATCCATGGAGAAGAGGTGCGATCGCAACAGCCCATACACCTTGGCATATAGCGCCGGATCGTGCCAAAAAATGCCGTTGATCGCCACTGAAAACTGACGATGATCCTGCTGAGCGCCGCGAATCCCCAGGTTCGCCACCCGGGTCTCAAACTGTGTGGGCTTGGGCAAACAGTGAATCACCTCATGGGATAGGAGGGTAGAGCTGTTGAAATGAAAACTCTCATCCATAAAATGATAAAACGAGATTTTTGACGGAATGGGCGCATTCTCCTGATCGTCATGGGTTTGGTAATGACGGCTGAGCTGGTGCTGCACCAGCTTGCCATTGAGGGTACGCAGCCCCCGCACCGTAAAATATTGACAGGCCAGAAAGCTGTTGCTGGATGACATTAACCCAAACGACTGCAGCTGTAGCCGTTTCCACCAGCGCTTCAAACGATGGGTATCCGCAAAAATCATCGTCTCAGTAAACGGTCCCCGCATCGGGTAGCTAAAGAGTCGCTGGCCCAAGAGAGCCTGTTCTGTCTGCTCCGCCACGGATTGAAAGGCGCTAATGTGGGCACGTTCCTGGGAGGACTCCAGGTCGAGCATGTCGCAGATGGTGCGAAATCCCTCGTGGGCATAGAGGGCAGCTGCGCTGGTTTGGTTAAAGAAAATAGTGGCAATCTCAGCAGAAATAATTTGTGAGTAGTAGGCCACCCAATATAGCTGATTTAAGACAGTTCTTTGGTAGCGACTGGACTGGTCCCACAGGGGGGTACCGTACAGCAGCGAGAAATTTTCAGCCTGCCAGTAGCTGTCGCCACACTCGGCATGGTCAAACATCTGACCGGCGCTATCTAAAAGCTGGGTGTGGTCCTGTTTTTGATTGCGACGATAGTTAATCTCTAACCGACGCTGTAGCGGCGTATTAGGGGCTATCGACGCCGTTGTTAATACATTAGCCATAGCTGGCGGCCTCCTCCGGGGTTAGGGGGGTGAATAAACCGTTGTTGTCTAGCTCATTGACGATGCTGCCGCCGGAGCTAACCATTAGGGACCGTAGGAGCTGCAGCCGCTGATGGCTGTGGGAAACCGTATCTAACTGTTGCAAAATTTGGATACGCTGGGGTCGAGATAAGTGGCCTTTGGTGGTTGCGATCGCACCCACCACCCGCTGGGGGCCCATGCGCACCATCTGTAGAAATGTCCCCAGGCAATCTACAATGGCATTCCTGCTGTCAGCAGATATATCAGCCTGGTTAAACAGCGTCACCCCAGCTCCATGGTGACGCGACTCCGCCTGTAGAAAGCTTTGGAATATGTCCCGCAGGGGACCGTAGCCACAGCCCTTGGCCAGACAGCGATAGTGACTCAGGCCCCACCCCTCTAACACCACCTGCAACACAAATAAAAGAATCTGTTTGTCAGCGCTCTCCACGATGTCAGAGAGCAGCCGTAAAAAAGGATCGTCTGGTATAGCTTGCTTGACTGATGGTGCATAGGGCTGGAGCTGGGCCAGGTGGGTAGTTTCATCAGCCGCAAACAGGCTATAGAGCATTCGTTCTTGCAGGCTGCTCGCCATCAGGATCATCTTGGCCATATAGCCTACCCCCGCCCGCTCAATGGACAAAGACTCCTGCAACAGCCCCCGGTTTAACTGTGCCAAAATTTGCTGCTGCTCCAAGTCGCTGGCGGCTTGAAAAAGAGACACCCGATCTAAACCAAAATAATCAGCGCCCCAATAAAGCCCCCCCACTGACACTGGCTGGTTAGCGACGGAATGTTCCCTCAAAGCCGAGGTCAAAACTCGATTGAGTTTGTTATCTGTGGGCAGCGCTGGCAGACCAAACCCAGCCACGCTAGTATCTATTGTGCTGGTCATCTCTGTGCTGGTCATATCACACAGCTCCAATTTCCCCACATCAAAGCTTTTTGACGGTTTACGTGCTGGGCAAACTGCACAATGGACCGATCTGCCTGTAGCGGTGTTTTCAGCTCAAACCAAATGCCTTGAAAGACTTGAATATCGCCGGTGGCAAAGTAGGCAGCCACCTGTCGGGTAATCCAAAGTACTACCGGATTGATGAGCCACCCCGCAAGGCGTTTTGGTGTGATCAGCATCGTCCATCCTTCGGTACGGCCCCCCGGCAGAGGGCGCAGCGCAAACATAATGTGAAAATGGAAACAATCTGGCCCTAGGGTTACCGTACCCGTACTACCATACCAGTAGCACATTTTGTAAGTCACTTCGTTGCGATACAGCGGACGGATCAGTTTTACAAACCGCGAGGCCTCACCACCTCGGGTCACATTGTTTAGGCACAGAGCGTTGTTGTTGAGCGCCTTAGCCTCAAATTTCACCTCCAGGGGTAAATTGTGCACCGAGTTAAAATGGTGGGCGTCAATGGCGTTGATCAGCAGCACATTTGGATGACAGCTGCGCTCAAAGCGATAGCTTAGGGCTGTGTCACAGTCTACTCCCGCCAGCTCCGGCACATAGGGGGGCGGATAGCGGGGGCGATCGCCAGTCCAAATCCAAATCATGCCGTAGTGTTCGGCGGTGGGCCAGGCATTGATCTGGGTGTTGGCCACCATGGTATCAACACTGTCCGACTGGCCACAGACAGGAATCTCAACACAATGGCCTGTGGGATCAAACCGCCAGCGGTGTAGGGGACAGCGCAGGTCATTACCATCCACCGTCCCCTGGGCAAGGGCTGCACCCATGTGGGGGCAGCGGCCGTCTAGGGCAAATACCCGTTGTGACTGGGAACGATAGAGGACCAGCTCTTTACCCAACAGCGTTAACGGTTTTGCCTGTCCCCGCTTGAGATCGCGACAGGGCATGGCCCAATACCAGCCTTCAACAAACCGATCGGCGCGGTTAAAGAGCAAATTGTTCTCTCCAGATTGCTCAGCCGGAGAGAATGAGTTGGAGCAATAGCGGGTTTTAGGATTGTTCATGGGCTGGATTACGCCACTAAGGTATGATTGCGACCAAACCACATCCGCCGACCTGCCGCCGTCAGATTTTCAGCGCATATTTCCGTCAGACACACCAGTTCATCACCTTGGGCATGGCCGGGATTCACCTGCTCAAAAAAGCAAATGTGAGGATCGCGGCGGCGTTCTGGTGGCACAGTACCCAGGATGGGGGATAGCCGCTGGGGTTGGGCAAATCGGACCACCCCCGTGTCCTGACTGTAGGCATCGCCAAACTGTTGTTGAGCGAGACCGGTCATGATCTGTTGCATTGCGACAGGCGTAGGCCGATCGTAGCGAGGATAAAATGTCTGCCAAAATGTGGGCAGTAGCCGATAGGTGCGAAACCCTGACGAGATCAGCAGCCAAAAAAGACGCCGATCGGCGCACCGCAGCTGGTTAATGGCTTGAATCCAGGCACGGGGAAGAGTAGCGCTGCTCCAGGCTGTCGGGTCAATAATCGTATCGCCAGAATAGACAACACTAAAGGATTCACCCTGGAGGGTGGCCTCATATAGTCTCAGGGTGGAAAACCCTTTTAGCTGACCGAGGGTATCTTTAATCAGCAAAACCCAGTTTTTTTCTGCCAGGTCAGCCGCAAAGATAGCTGGCGTCACACCGTAAAAGTGTTTTTCCAACAGACGATACATAGCGTCACCATCGTTACTAGTTAATGTCTGAATGGAAACTAGCTGGGAATACATAATAGCTGAGGACTTGATTCACCTGACTGCATTTAGCCCTATATGTTTAGGAATAGGCAATGAGCTACCTGAACTTGTGACCGATGGTCTGCTGGGGACAGTAGCAATGCGAAGTAGTCTGAAGTTTGGGTGCCAGGTCCCCGCCTGGAATGTGCTAGAACATCGACCTGAGACACGGGAACGTTGACAGATCTAGCGTGGTAGCTCAGCGCGTTTAAAGGTGTAAACTTCCCAACCAATGGGACAGACGCTGTAAATCGACAAATAGCCTAAAAAATTGGGACCTTTATAAAGGTTATAAAAATTCGTAGATGGTTGTTAGTACGTTGGCCCACGTCTCGATAGGGTGGGGATACTACGTCTACTGTTGTTCTAAAATCGTATGTACTCACTACGGTCCGTCCAAGCCCGGCAAAAGTCGAAAAAAGCCGTGGGCAATATTGTGCTTGTGACCACCCTGGGTATAGTCATGGCTGCGGGGACATGGGTTGTATTGCTGACAGCGGGGGTAATTACCCTGGGAGGGGTGCCCTATTCGGTTCTCCTCAAGGTGTGGCAAAACCCAGCCGTCCGGGCAGCCCTGCTGGGGGGAGACTCCGCTGAACTTCACGATCTGATGGATAACCTCGGTGTTGAGTATGACATTAAGGCCTATTATCGCGATCGCATCCAGGACCCGGTCAAGTTAGACCAGCACATTCACCAAATTTTGTTTGACCGCACTGGCTATGTGGGCGAATCCTATACGGTACAGGGACGGACGCTGGTGCTCAAGGACCCCAGCAAAGCTGAAGAGCTGCGGAACTGTCCGAGCTGTTAGGGACTTGCTGGAAAATCAGGTACCCGCCAATAGCTCCTTTCCCCTTTCCCTTGAACCCTTCCCCACTCTACTCCGGAGATTTTATTTTTTAGCAGATCCCCTAGGGGCGGCGGCCCAAAAATTTTGCCTTAAGCTGGTTGATGAGCAGGTTGGCCTCGGGAATACCGAGGACCAAAGTCGCCGCCGCAAACACACCAAGGCTAACGGCACCAGCACCACACAAAACCACTAAATTTATTAGAAAGCCCTCCGTCCCCAGCCAGGTTTCTAGACCCCAGCGGCTGGCCCAGGCAGCTACACCGGACAGCATACTGCTGAGAATCAGCAAAACCAACGGTCTGCCCCAATCCAGCCAGGGCAGACCGTTGATTTTGCCCGAGAGCAGCACCAGCAGCGCCACCATGGACACCAGGTTCACCCCCACCGTGGCCATGACTAGGCCGGGGGCACCGTACCGACCAATCAAAATAAAGTCCAGCAGGGCGTTGAGGCCAATGTTAAAAAGGCTGATGCGAAATGGCGTATCGCCGTCCCCAAGGGCGTAAAAAACTCGCACCAGAACATCGCGCCCCAAATAGACAAACATACCCACACCGTAGGCAATCAGTACGGAGGTCACCAGTTGGGAGGCGCTCTGATCAAAGGCCCCCCGCTCATAAACCACCCGCACCATAGGCAGGGCCAGAGTCACAAATATGGCACTTAGGGGCAGCATAGTGAGGGCCGTCAGCAGCAGCCCCTGGCGAATTCGCTGTTTGAGCTCATCCCAGTGGACGGGGTCCGCCAGCCGGGCAAATATGGGCAGAAACGGCACCAGGATGACATTGGAAATAATGCCTAAGGGTGTTTGCACCAAAAGATTGGCATAATCCAACGCCGCGATGGTACCGGGTAGGGCAGCGGCAAAAAACAGGTCCACCTGCACGTTGATCTGCATCATGCCTGATGAAAACGTGGCGGGACCCAGGACATTGAGCACATCCTGAACGGCGGGGTCTTGGGTATTAAATCGCGGCCGCAGTCGCCCCAGTCCCTGTCGCCACAGCACCGGTACCTGCACCAGCCACTGCAGCACCGCCCCAGCCAGGGTACCGATGGCAAGGGCAGCCCCGCCCACCAGGGCAAAACGGGGTTCGGCAATTTTATCCCCCAGGGTAAAAAACACCACCCCCAGGGCCACAATTACAGCGCTGCTGGAAAACAGCGGGCTAATGGAGGGCAGCCAGTAGTGATCGGCGGCATTGAGGGTACCAAACCCAATGCCGATCAGCCCGGCGAACAAGGCCATGGGGGCCATAATCCGCAGCTGCAAAATAGCAATGTCCCGGGTAATGGCTCCCGCCGCCGTGTTTTCACTGAGGCGATTGCCCAGCAGCCCGATAATGCCCGGGGCACAAATCACAATGGCCAGGGTTACCCCCAGCAGCCCCACCCCGACCAGTGTGGTAATGGTCTCCACCAGCGGGGCAATGTCGCCTTTTTTGCGGTTGGCTACCCCCCGGACAATGGCGCTGTGGAAAGGGCCGTTGATGCCCCCCAATAGCACCAGTAAAAACCCTGGGATGGCATAGGCTAACCCGTAGGCGTCGGCCACCGGTCCAACGGCAAAAGTGGCGGCTATCGCCTGGGTTCTAACTAGGCCAAAGATTTTACTAATTAGGGTTGCGATCGCAACGATACCGGCAATGCCAGCTAAAGAACGTTTTGTCACGGGAGCCTCAACACTGGATACTCCACTATAGGGCGCGTTGCGATTGCCAGCACCCCGGCTGGCAAACTAACAAACTCGATCTCTACACACCATGTACAAGCCACGGCAGCCGATCCGGCGCAGCCGCTCAGCCACGATCGGCCCAGGCGTACCCCCAGGCACCCGGTCGCAGGATTTGCCCAACGGAATTTTTATACTCTTTATACAAAAACAGTTGACAAACAAGACCAAACCTAAGGTAAACCACCCTACCCCTCTGTCGGTCAGCCTTCCGTGAATCTACAGGAATTAGAGATTAGCAAGTTTCGCCTTGCACATCAATACGTATTTTCGCGGTGCCCATGCCCCACCAGGATAAATTGAGTACGTATTTCTACAGGGCAAGGGCCACAATAAAATCGAGCAGTCCGCGGCTGCCATCGCCTCGCCATACCATTAGCCCAGGAGCCTTAATGCCCTCACCCCTGATATATGACTTTCCGCCGCTGCTAGAAGGCGTCTTGATCAAACGCTACAAGCGCTTTATGGCAGACATCGAACTGGCCTCAGGCGAAACAATCACGGCCCACTGCCCCAACACAGGTCCCATGACCGGCGTCTGCCACGTTGGCGGTCGGGTAATGGTCTCCCGCAGCGATAATCCCAAACGCAAGCTGGCCTATACCTGGGAGCTAGCGGAAGTGAATGACAACGGGCCCACCTGGGCAGGTGTCAACACGGCCCTCCCCAACCGGGTGATTCAAGCCGCCCTCACCGAGAGACTCTTTGAGCAGCTGGGAGCATACGACACAGTTAAGCGCGAGGTTCCCTACGGTAGCAACAGCCGCATTGATTTCCTGCTCACCGCCGCACGCCCCATCTATCTAGAAGTCAAAAATTCTACCTGGGCCCAGGGTCGTCTCTGCCTCTTTCCAGACACCGTCACCACCCGTGGCCAAAAACACCTGCGGGAGCTAACTGCCCTCACCCCAGCGGCTCGCGCTGTCATGCTGTACTTCATCAATCGGGGGGACTGCGACCGGTTTGCCCCCGGTGATAGCGCCGATCCTAAGTATGGGGAGCTGCTGAGAGCTGCGATCGCAGCCGGCGTCGAAGTCCTACCCTGCCGCTTCAACATTTCCCCTGCTGGCATTCAATACATCGGTCTAGCTGAGCTCGACCTGTAACGACGTTCACCCTAGTACAAATCAACCACAGAGTGCTTTTAGAACAATTCGCGTAGATTTTTATACAACCAAAGCGTATTAAAGCTCACTTTTCCACGGCAGATTGTATTCTTATTTTCCCAGGATTTTTCCCCACAGAATCCACAGGTTTTCCACAGATCCAGGCAGGTTTTCCACAGGTTTTCCACAAGCTAAGACCACAAAATCGTCCTTAACCCTATTTTGTGGATAGATACGGGTCACTCAAAATTATGAGAACAGCCTCACTTTAAGTAAACTTATGTAACAAAAATACAGGTTAAACCCTATTGCCTCTGTAATCGAACTCTGCCCTACGCCATTAGCAAAAATCATATTGGCGTTGACAAGGCTCCACCCCATTAGCAAAATTATCAAACCACCCTTGAGCTATCCTCCATTCCATGGCGGAGCGCTGTTTCACCATGGAACAAAGATTCCTGGTTGCCCCGCTGCGGTTCTATTCCGCTGGTTCTCAGAACAAACGTGCTGCAACTATTGAGGTTTTTCAATCCATGAAAATTACGGTTAGTATCCTGGCGGAGATTCCTGAAGAGCTCCATGAATCCCTCAAAGGATATTTAGAAGATCATCCTGCCTGGGATCAAGATCGGGTATTTTCAGCAGCGTTGTCACTGTTCCTTTTACAAAATGGCGACACCGACCGCCGCACGTCTAAAGCCTATCTAGATGCTTTGTTCAACTACGCAGCCTAGTTTGGCCCTCCACAATCCACAACAGGCCAAGTTGATATCTGTTAGCCATAGCAGCGCTATTGTTTTTGCCTGAAGCTGCGTCTGAGCAGCTCCAGGCAAGGGGACATACAGGCCACACACCAAAGATCAAAAATCAAAGGTGCTCAGCTCCTAAGTCAACAACTTTTGCAGATACCTCGGAGAGTTCAGGGCTCTTCAGACCTTACGGTTTCAGTGTTTTGGGTATATTAGTATCATGCAATAGTTTTTAGCTCCATCTATGACTGAGCACTCTGCCCGCCCCGGCGAACGTTATTACATCAGTCAAGCAGCCCAAGAGTTACACCATGTTTTTCAGCAGGTCACTGCCCATAGCTGCCCCCACCAGTACAACTTTCACATGCACACCCACTGTTCCGATGGCAAGCTTACTCCAGGTGAGCTGATGGAGCAGGCCGTCGGTTTGCAGCTCAAGGGATTTGCAATCACCGATCACCACACGATTCGTGGCTACCAAAAAGCATGCCAGTGGTTGGAAAACTGGCGGTGGAAACATCCCTCAAACTGGACTTCAAACCAATCCAAATCAAAACTTCCTAAGCTCTGGTGCGGCGTTGAAATTACCTCCAGCCTATTGGATGTGGACGTGCATATCTTGGGCTATGCCTTTGCCCCCGATCACAAAGCGATTAGCCCCTACCTGCAGGGAGGCGCTCCCAATGGCGAAGACCGCCAGGCCAGTTTGGTCATCAAGGCGATTCAAGCAGCCGGAGGGGTGGCTGTTTTAGCTCACCCGGTTCGATATCGACGTTCCCCAGAAGACTTAATTCCAGCCGCCGCCGCCTTGGGCATTGACGGTGTAGAGACTTACTATGCCTATGATCACCCAACCGAGTGGCGACCCACCCCCGAAAAAACAGAGCGTGTTAAAGCGCTTGCTGGTGCCTATCAGCTTTTGAGCACCTGCGGTACGGATAGCCACGGTCTCACCCTAACTCGCCGAGTCTAGGCTGTCCTGCTCATCCGCAGAGTCCCGTTCACTCCCTTGTTCATTCCCTACAGAAGGGCTAGAACCCTCCGCAGGTTCAGCCGCGGTCTGTTCGTTATTCTGCACAGTTTCCAAAACGTCCTCAAAACTTCTACAGGTTTCAGCGTCGTAGTCAATAACCACCTCGACGGCATAGCGCACAGGCGTTTCTGTCTCAGGAAAATCACTATCTACCAGGGCCTCAAGGGCCTCATCGTTGAGATATTCATAGCCGGTGCTGCGGAGGACAACCGCATCGACGGGGCTACCGTCTGGCGCTACCAAAAGGCCCACCGCTCCATTGCGAGGGGAGTCTTTGGCGCACAGATTCAGACCAGGTTCCAGGGTCAGTATTTCCGTATCGACGGTTTCTATAGTGTCTTCACTTTGGCCCTGGGTTTGCTCGATCCAGGCTGCATAGGCCGCTTCTGCTTCTTCATCAGTCGTATCCTCAGCGCTGTAGTTAAACCGGGCCTGCAGTTTTTCCAGCTGGGAGGCGCCATCGGTCTCTGAAGCAGCCGCTAGCTCCATATCTCCAGGGGTACTACTAATATCATCATTGGCATCGGACAGCTCAGCTGCGTCAGCGCCGTTCTCTGGGGCGGTCTGTTCGCGCTGCTGCTCAAGTTCTAGCTGCCGTTCCAGGGTGTCCCTATTGGTCTCTATTTCTAGCTCACTCCCTGGGGGTGGCGGTGGAATATTTTCCAGACCGGTCGTGCGGTTGGCACTGCTTTGCCCTGATCTAGAGGGCGTATTGGCAATCGAAAAATTAGGCCTTGTGATAAAAGGGTTACGGAATACTCGATTGCGGCTCAGACGGCTAGGGGAACTGAGGGATGGTGCAGTGGGGCTCAAAAATCGGCTAGAGCGATCCAAAATACCGGGGTTAGGTAGTTTGGTCAGGGGGGTGCTTGAGGTGATATCGGGAATTGAGGGCAGCTGCGGGCGATTGAAGTCAGGGAGCCGTCCTTGTTCAGTAGGTGACAGCGTCACCAGCGGCACAGTACGGGTTTCCGCCGTATTTTCCTCGTCAAAGGCGGCAAATGAAACCGAGGAAAATCGTGGAATAGCCGTGAGCAGCACACCGTGAAAGGCCAGAGAGGCAATGGCAGCCACACCATAGGAGCTAGTCATCACCCGTTTGAATTGACGAACCGCCTTTTTAAGAGCGTCTGGGGATGGATTTTGGGGAGATAGTTCAGGGGTAATAGACATGGCATGGTGTGAACACTAGTTCCAAGTGCAAGGACGCATTTGGATAATCAGCAAAGAAAATCAGGAGAGCTTTGGATCAGCATAGACAATTTGGCAAAGAGTTGTGTCCTTCTTAACGATCTTCCTTCACCTGCAAAATCTGTCCCATGACACCGACAGTTTGCCGGACCGCAAGTTTTATTTACGAGTATATTTATGAGGGCTGCAAGCCACTGTCCGGCCGGTCTTGTTGGGATTTGACGGTGGTATCGTCAACTACCTCGCTATCTTCTGGCTGACTGGTCTCACTTGGCGGTAAGGCATCTGTCACCAGACGTCGCGTCCGCTTGCCTCCAGACAATCGCTTGAGGAGCTGGGGGGTAGGATCATGGAGTAAATAGGTGACCGTATCGCCGGGTTGCCAGGTCCCCGGACCTAGAACGACATCCAGCTTGCCGTTACGCTGCATCGTGATCGGTAGCAGATCGCCATCCTCGGTGAGCTTATTTAGCTGATCTCGCTGTTTTTCAAAGTCCTCAGTTTGCAGCTGGGTGGTGCGTAGCTCGGCCGCATCGTCCTTCAAATAGGTGTTCCAGGTTTTAATGGCAAGGGGTGTGGATGTAGCCTTGCCCCCCTTACTGTTAGGTTTAGACTCTTTATCGCTGCGGGGTAGTACCGCCAATACGCGGGGCGGCTGAAATTCTTCAGCCGCCCGTTCAGCCACGACAGAATTGACCTCACCATTGGTCGTCAATGCCAAAAATGTGCCAATCGAGCTTAGCCCGGCCTCATCCAACAACTCCGCATCAAGGGCACTGCTGAGATACACCCGCAATCCATCCTGTCTCGCCAGCTCGCAGGCTTCCTCATCGGTATCAAACATCACCACCGATTCGCCCTGCTGATCAAACAAACGACCTACCAACCGACCGACGGGATTACATCCTACGATTACCACCCCGGTAGCATCGGCTTGGGTTATACCCAAAAATTTTGCGATGCTACGGGCTGTCAATCCTTGGATAAATACCGTCATGATGATGGTCAAAAATACTAGGGCCTTGATGGAATCACCTCCGTTGAGGCCACGCTCGGTGAGCAAGATGGCAAACAGAGAGGCCACTGAGGCCGACACGATACCGCGAGGAGCAATCCAGCTTAGAAAGAGCTTTTGCCGCCAGTTTAGATCGCTATTTAGGGTACAGGCATAGATATTAAGGGGTCGTACCACTAGCATCAGGGTGAGTACGGTGAGCACTGACCCCACCCCCAAGGCAAACACACTGTCAATGGACAGATCCGCCGCCAGTAAGATAAACAGCACGGAGACAGAAAATACCGTCAGCTGTCCCTTAAACCGCCGCAGCAGGCGTTCGTCTGGAACTGAAAGCGCCCGCAACACTAAGCCAGCCGTCACCGTTGCCATGAGGCCAGATTCGCCACGGACAGTTTGAGCTAACCCAAACAGTCCCCAAACGCTGGCAAGTACCACCAGGTTACGCAGCTCCTCCGATAAAAAGTTTGCCCGTTTTAGAAACTGCCCCAGTAGGGCACCGCCCACACTGCCGATAAATGCTCCGATGCTAAGGCGCTGGGCCAGACCGCCAACAATAAACCCAACATCGGTGTCACCGTTGAGCAAAATATCTAATACCACCACGGCTAAGATCGCCCCCACCGGGTCGATCAGCACCCCTTCTCCTTCTAGGATGGTGGCCACTTTTTTCTCTACCTGGACCTGACGTAGCAGAGGTGTAATCACCGTCGGCCCTGTGACGACCACCAAAGAGCCGTAAAGAAAAGCCAACGGCCAGGGAAACTCACCAAACCAGTGGGCTGCCATACCGCCCCCCAGCAACGTGATAAATGTGCCAATGGTAATCAGATTACGGAGGCTGCCGGAAACCTGACCTAGCTCCTTGAGTTCTAAGTTAAGCCCACCCTCAAATAAAATCAGAGCAACACACAGGGAAACGATCACTTCTAACCCCGTGCCCAGGACCTTAGGGTCAATCACCCCGAGGATGTCGGGCCCCAGCCCTACACCTAAGCTCAGCAGAAAAATAATGCTAGGTAACCGCAGATACTCGGCAACAACCTGGGCTGTGATACCGGCTAGGACCGCTAAGACAATTTGCAGAGTGATATCAAACGGGGTGGCCATCAGCTAGGTTGTGGCTACTGCCTTGCTGGCAAAGCCTAGACAATAAAATACTGCTGCGGTGGGTGGAAGGAAGGTTTAAGATTCAGTTCCTTAATCTAGCATCTATTGTGGGAAAGAGAATGGGTGTAGCGCTTACGTAATCTTCATATGCAAAGTAATATTGGCAAAAAAAAGGGTGGCTAAACGCCACCCAAATCACAGGAGTTATAAGGAGATACGACAGTCCGACCGCCGGTAGCTATACCAAGGTCGAATGTCATGTTGGGTGTGCATCAGAGCGAACAGCAACACAGAAAAACTGTCGCTACCTGCTGCTCTAAACTAACAACCCACGCATATATATTAGTGGGAGTTTTTTGAAAACGGTTAGCTTGAGAGTGGCGCTGTGGGATTTTTTTTTCAATAGATAGTATTGAACCCGAACAACGTTAAGGCCTGTATCAACTCTAAAATCGATCTTAACAATCGCTCGCATCTCTAAAAGGAATGGCTACTTTGGACTTAGGGATAATCCTCAGCAGACCCTGTCCATCTCCGCCCCCTCAAGCTAGCGATGCGCCATCGTCATTTTTTTAAGGGTCGAGCCCTGCGGTCCCAAAAGCTAGTTCAGAAGGTAGATTTGAACGAGGTCTACCCCTGTCCCTGCTGCCGACATCGGGGAAAGATTCGCAGTATTACGCTAACGGAAGCCTTTGGCTGCGATCGCTGCCAGCAGATCTACGTAATTCGCGACGGCGGGTTTGGCCTTGAGCTGCTTTCAGGTGCCCATCCCTACCGACGTCTGTGGCGGTGGACAGGCAACCAGTGGAAGCAATATAGCCAGCTACCGACATCAGGCTGGATGGGGTTGCTCATGATCATGGCCGTGCTGCTGGCGATTTCAGGATTTTGGCTGGCCCTATCTACCTCGCTCCGAATTTTAGCCCTACTGGTTGCGGGTCTAGTAGTAGGTGCCGTCCTGACATCACGGCGCTAGGGGGGATACCCATCCGGCGAGCGCTAGGTTAAAAGGGCCGCCTGCATGTCTTCTGATTTTGGTGTTTTAACCTTAGTGGCAAGACCCAGCTTGGATAGCAGCTGAACCATCATCCAGGTCACATCCACCTCCCACCATCGCAGTCCGTGGCGGGCCGAGAACTGAAAAGCATGGTGGTTATTGTGCCAGCCTTCCCCATAGGTAACGACGGCCACCCACCAGCAGTTGGTGGAATAATCACCAGCATCGTAGGTTCTGTAGCCAAACTTATGGGTGGCACTATTAACAAACCAGGTGCAGTGATAAACCACAACCAGACGGACAAAAATCCCCCACAGCACCCAGGACCAACCGCCAATGGCATACAACAGCAGTCCCAGGACAATCTGCATCGGCAAAAAAAACTTTTCACAAAACAGATAGAACGGGTCGTTGGCAATATCCTTGGTCAAACGAGGAACATCGCCATCGGCGGGAACTTCATAAAAAATCCATCCCATATGACTCCACCAAAAGCCCTTAGTGGAGCTGTGGTGATCCACCGGCTGATCTGAATGGGCATGGTGATGGCGATGCAAACCAATCCACTCAATGGGACCATGCTGACAGGCCAGGCTACCACACAGTACAAAAAAATATTCCAGCCACTTAGGCACCTTAAAGCTACGGTGGGCCACCAGACGGTGCCAGCCCAACGTAATTCCCAAACAGCCTGTCACCCAGTGCAAAAACAGGGCGACTGCCAAGGCACCCCAGCTAAAATTCGCAGGTAAAAATGCCAGCAGGGCGATCAGATGGACAGCTACCATAAAGATCGCCGTAGGCCAGTTAATGGGAGGCTTCGCAACTTTTGCAACAGTCATGTAAAAATCTCAGCGTTAACGTCGGGACCAACTTGCGTCACAATTAGGGGCCGCTCAATTAGCCCAGGTAAGCGAGTGAATAGCCGGAAGACACTGCCACCGACCGAACAAGCACTATTTTCGATTTTTTATGCAATTGACTCCCAGGTCAAGGTAAATATTGCTCGAATATTGACGGCTTTCCGCACTCACAAGGTGGGAACGCATCATTTCTCAGGGGTTTCAGGGTACGGCCACGATGATCTAGGCCGCCAAACTCTAGATCGGGTATTTGCCACCTTAGTGGCGGCAGAGGCGGCAGCGGTGCGGGTGCAATTTGTATCGGGTACCCATGCCATTACCTGTGCGCTATTTGGGGTTCTACGACCCGGTGATGAGCTGCTGGCGGTGACCGGAGCCCCCTATGACACCCTAGAAGAGGTGATCGGTGTGCGGGGAAAGGGGCAGGGCTCCCTTAGGGAATTTGGTGTGGGCTATCGGGAGTTGCCCCTCACACCGACAGGCGGCGTCGATTGGGTCGGGCTGACAACGGCGATTCGGCCCCAAACAAAAATGGTGCTGATCCAGCGATCCTGCGGCTACAGCTGGCGGTCCAGTCTGACGATCGATGATATTGGCCGGATTGTGCGTTCAGTTAAAGCTCAAAACCCAGACATCGTGTGTTTTGTGGATAACTGCTATGGCGAATTTGTCGAAACCCAGGAGCCCACAGCCGTGGGTGCAGACTTGATGGCAGGGTCACTGATCAAAAACCCGGGGGGCACTATTGTAACAACGGGGGGCTATATAGCTGGGCGGGCCGAGCTGGTGGAGGCCGCCGCCTGTCGGCTAACATCACCGGGTATCGGCAGCTCCGGCGGGGCTACCTTTGACCAAAACCGGCTGCTGTTCCAGGGACTATTTCTGGCCCCACAGATGGTGGGCGAAGCGCTTAAGGGCAACTATTTGCTAGCACGTACCTTTAGCCAACTGGGCTATGCCGTTAACCCGGCAGCAGACACTCCCCAGCGGGACGTGATTCAAGCCATTCGGCTAGAAGATCCCGATAAGCTAGTGGCTTTTTGTCAAGCGGTTCAGCAGCATTCCCCCATTGAAGCCTACGTGGCCCCGGTGGCCGCCAGTATGCCCGGCTATGACAGTCAGCTGGTGATGGCAGGGGGTACCTTTATTGACGGCAGCACCTCAGAGCTATCGGCGGACGGGCCCCTACGCGCTCCCTATGTGGTCTACTGCCAGGGAGGCACCCACTGGACCCACGTTGCGATCGCAGCCGAAGCCGCCGCCCAGGCGATTGGCCCAGTATCCCCAGAGTGAATTTAGTTAAGTAAATTGTTAGGATAGTTACAGATTCCCACCATCCAGCGCCCCATGATTACTGTTGCACTACCCAAGGGCTCATTGCTCAAAGACACAATTCGAATGCTGCAAGGGGCAGGATTAGACTTTAGTGCATTTCTAGACAGCAGCAACCGTCAGCTCCAAATCACCGAAAGCAGCGGTCGGGCCAAAGGTCTGCTAGTACGGGCCCAAGACGTTCCGGTCTATGTGGAATACGGCCAGGCCCAGCTGGGCATTGTCGGCTACGACGTGCTCTACGAAAAAGAACCCAGGGTGGCCCAGCTAGCTGACCTAGGTTTTGGCGGCTGCCGTTTTTCTGTCGCCGTCAAGCGAGATAGCCCCTACCGTTCCGCCTTAGACCTGCCCCCCCACTGCCGAGTCGCTTCAAAGTTTGTCCACAGCGCCCGTCGCTATTTTCAGAGCATTGATCTACCGGTTGAGATTATTCCCCTCTACGGCTCCGTGGAGCTAGGTCCAATTACCGGTATGTCCGAGGCGATTGTGGATTTAGTCTCCACCGGACGCACCCTCAAAGAAAACAACCTGATGGAGCTTGAGGTTCTGTTTGAAAGCACAGCCCGGCTGGTGGCCCATCCCCTCAGCTATCGTCTAAATGTGGATCAAGTGGGCGACTACATTGATTTAATCCGACAGCAGGTCCTTGTAACAGCCTAAAAAGATTGTTTTTAACTGACCAATACAGGGCGGGTGAGCTTTTTTTTCTTTGGGTTTGAGTTCTCTTATCACTCCGAGTCAGCGTTCCATATTTTAGAAATTGTGGAAATTATGGAAACAAGGGCTTAAAACTCTCCCGTCTTCCCAGTCTCTGCCGCCGCCGCTCCTATATCTAATGACCTCACCCACCATCACCGATCCCATTAAGGGCTCAAACTACGACTGGCAGCTGTTTCAGCGCCTTCTCCCCTATATTCTCCGAGAGAAACAACATCTCATATTGCCGCTGATTTTACTGTTTCCCCTGGCCTTTGCCCAGGCGCTGCAGCCAGTACTGATTGGACAGTCTATTTCACTGATCGGTCAAGAGAGCGGAGCTTGGGGCTTTTTGGCAAAGCTCCCCCTGCAGGACGGATTAAACATTTTGATCCTGCTGCTGCTGTTGTCTATTGGCACCAGGCTAGCCCTGGATGGATGGCAAAGTTTTTTAGTGCAAAAGGTGGGCCAGGATATTACCCGAAATATCCGCGATGATCTGTTTCACCATGTAAGTGCCCTGTCGATGCGTTTTTTTGATCGCACCCCTGTGGGGAAACTAATCACCCGTCTCACCAGCGATGTCAATGCCCTGGGAGATGTATTTTCCACCGGAGCAATTGGCATCTTTAGTGACATGTTCTCCATCCTGGTATCGGTGGTGACCATGCTGCTGATTGACTGGCGTTTGGGGATAATGCTGATGCTGTTACTGGTGCCGGTAACGATGATTATCATTTACTTTCAGCAGCAGTATCGCATTGCCAACTACCAGGCCCGTGAGGAGCTGTCTGCCCTCAATGCCAATCTACAGGAGAATATTGCTGGTATTGAGGTAGTACAGCTATTTCGCCGTGAGAATTTTAATGCCAATTTGTTTCGAGCTACCAACGAGCGCTATATCACCGCCGTGGACCGCACTATTTTCCATGACTCGGCGGTGTCGGCCACGCTAGAGTGGATTGCGCTAGTTGCGATCGCAGGCGTCCTCGGTGTTGGCGGCTGGCTAGTTCTAGGCGACAACATGGAGATTGGTACCCTCACCACATTTATCCTCTTTGCCCAGCGGCTGTTTGAGCCCCTACGTCAGTTTGCCGACAAGTTTACCGCCATTCAAGCCGGGTTTACCGCCGTTGAGCGCCTAAACGATCTGCTTGATGAACCCATTGATATTAAGGATATCGACGACCCGGCGGTGCTCCCCGAACCCACCGACCAGCGAGGCAACCTGCTCCCCGGCGAGATTCGATTTAAACATGTGTCCTTTGGCTATAAGCCTGACGAATACGTCCTACGCGATCTAGACTTCACCATTCGCCCCGGCGAAAAGGTAGCCCTGGTGGGACCCACCGGTGCCGGCAAAAGCTCTATCATTCGGCTGCTCTGTCGCCTATATGACGTTAGCAGCGGTCAGATCCTGCTAGACGGCGTCGATATTCGCAACCTAGCCCAGGGTGACCTGCGCAAACGCATGGCAATTATTTTGCAGGATGGATTTCTCTTCTCAGGGGATGTCAGCAGTAATATCACCCTTGGAGAAGAATACACCCCAGCCCAAATTCGCCACGCGGCTGAATCCACCAACGTAGCCAGCTTTATCGAGCAGCTACCCCAGGGCTATGACACCCTACTACGGGAGCGAGGCACCAATCTCTCCGGTGGCGAGAAACAGCTGCTGGCCTTTGCCCGCGCTGCCATTCGCAATCCTGGGATTTTGGTATTAGATGAGGCCACAGCAAACTTAGACGTCGGCACCGAAGCCCAGATCCAGGCGGCGCTGAATACGCTGCTAGAAAACCGTACGGCGATTATTATTGCCCATCGACTATCAACAATTCGCAACGTGGACCGAATTTTGGTGCTAAAGCAGGGACAGCTACTGGAACAAGGCAGCCACGATCAGCTGTTGGCCATGGATGGTCTGTATGCCAGCTTGTATAAATTACAAATGCTGGGGCAGTAAGGCACCCAAACCCTAAAGCAAGGGCATCTAGAAAGTATGAGACGCCTTGCTTAGCGATTGGCTGCCCCTGCTGCACCGCCTGTGTCCAAAACCTCTGGGACACGCCAGCATCCTAGGATCCTAGGACGCTAGCGATAGCCTTAAGCAAAGGATGCGAAATCTGACGAGGTTAGGGTGATTGCCGTTTCAAAATTGATAATCAAATCGGTACCTCCCTTACCATCAACGTCAAACATGGCTGTCCTACCGTGGTTGCCATAGGAAATGGTGGACCG
>JBCDJC010000094.1:0-18825 GCA_038748225.1 Cyanobacteria bacterium P01_H01_bin.26
ACCTTTACTCTTATCTGGTTTGGTCAGCTGGTGTCCACCCTGGGTACCTACATGACATTTTTTGCCCTCACCCTGTGGGCCTGGGATCAGACGGGTTCTGCCACAGCGTTAGCGCTGGTCGGCTTCTTTTCAAAGCTACCGAAAATACCCACCACCCTATTTGCAGGACTCATTGTTGATCGATTTAACCGCAAATATCTGATGCTGTTGGGAGATGTCATTTCAGTCCTTGGCACGATTGCGATTGGTGTTCTCTATCTCACGCAGCAGCTGCACATCTGGCACCTTTATGTTGTTGTTATTTTATCTGGGGGCTTTGGCCAAATTCAAACCCTGGCCTACCAGGCATCAATTTCCATGATGGTGCCCAAACGACACTACACCCGCACCGGCAGCATGGCATCAATTGTTCACTATGGCTCCAATATTATTGGCCCTGCGTTGGCGGGTGTTCTATATCCACTGATCGGTCTATCGGGCATTGTCCTAGTTGATTTAGTCACCTTTGCAGTAGCGTTTGCCACGCTGCTGGCAGCAACCATACCCCAACCCGAAAAGACGCCTGAACCCGACTATCTGATTAACAAACTTACCTTTGGGTTTCGCCAGGTCTGGCAACAGCCTGGTCTCAAAGCCTTGTTACTCGTCACCATATTGTTTACCTTTGCCCACGATATGGGGGCAGCGCTTTACAGCCCCATGATTTTGGCCCGCACCAACGGCAGTGCTCCAGCCTTAGCTAGCGTCTCTGCCATGGCGGGGGTAGGTGGCGTGGTCGGAGCGATTGTGGTCAGCCTTTGGGGTGGCCCAAAACGTCGCATCAATGGCGTGCTGGGCGGATATATTGGCGCAGGTCTCAGTAAAGCGGTATTTGGTTTGGGACAATCGTTAACGGTTTGGCTACCGGCTCAGCTATCTTCATCCTTGAACTTTCCTTTGTTAGGCAGTGCCCGCAGCGCCCTGTGGATGGATAATATTTCACCTAATATGCAAGGCCGAGTTTTTGCAGCCAACAGTTTAGTAATTCAAGGGGCAAGCGCCGTGGCGGTACTGCTGGCAGGGCCGCTGGCAGATCGGCTGCTAGAACCGGCCATGATGCCTGGAAGACCACTGGCCAATATATTCAGCCCCAGCTTTGGCAGCGGTCCCGGTGCTGGTATGGCTATTCTGTATGCCCTGTGCGCTTTGGCGATGATAGCCGCAGGCATAGGTGGCTTTTTGATACCCAGCCTGAAGAAGATTGAGGATGCTTAACAGAGTTGAAAGACGTACGGCCCATAATCAAATCCTTATTTCTAGATTAAACCCAGCGTTCAGGAAAGTCGATGTAGCATTGAAGTGCTGTATCCATCAAAGGAAGGTTTGACATGAGGATATCCCCAAGCTCAATGCGAAACATGTCATTGATTGGCTTCAGTATTGTGGTAAGCCTCAATATTTATGGCCATTTTATCCTCCGCCAACCTGCGGCTGCACCGTTTTCTAGTCAATGGTGGTCTACTTGGGCACCCAGTTATATCGTCTGGTTTATATTTTTAGCCATCGGCTACCAGGGCATTTTCAGAAGACAGCGTAGATAGCTGTCAAGTAAGCCCTTTAGTCGGTTTTGTCGTTAAAAAGACTCGCAAATATAGCCTCCAGCAGACATAGGGACTAGAAAAGCGCCGCTCAATATTGAGAATGAATAGCAATAATGTCATACTTTTAGTAGAGTTCTACCGCGATGACATAGATGGCTAAGGTGCTAACCGGTCCTGAAGTTGATGAAATCATAGACGAATGCCGGGCCAATAAAGAAGTTACCTGGTACAAAGAGGGGCCTGAGTCTTTTTGGCAAATGCCGCCACCACTGGGCTGGGGCTATGGACGTGAGATAGAACTGCGGCCCGGTTTATGGCTGACGGTCACCGACTATAGGAAACGTCAAACTCATAAGTACACATTTAGACATACACCGACCAGGCCGTTAAGCCTGGCCTTTTACCTCTCAGGCGGCAGCCGTGTGGACAATGGGGGGCTCAAGCAGTCTCAAGAAGAAGTGGCGGGCCAAAGCTACCTTTATTGTTTGCCCAACACGCCTGAAGTTGAGGTACATCCGGCTGAAAATCACACCTGCTCCGTTAGGCTGCGAATTTCACCGGAGCTGATGCCTGTATTTAGCGATCGCATCCACGAACTCCCCACCGATCTCCGGCAGGCCATCGAACATCCAGCAGAGGCCCTACTCTATTACCCAAGCCGCATCACCCCGGCCCAACAGCAGGTGCTGCAGCAAATTCTACAGTGGCCTTACCAGGGCATTACCCGGCAGTTTTATCTAGAGAGCAAAGCCCTGGAGCTAATCGCCCTGCACCTCAGTCAAATGCTGACCAAATCGCCCGTCCAGGGTAAGCCCCTGATCGCCCGAGACATCGACCGGATCTACCAGGCACGGGATATCCTAATTCAAAATATGGTCAGTCCGCCCTCGCTACCAGAGCTGGCTAAACAGGTGCAGCTCAATGAGCGCAAGCTCAAACAAGGCTTTCGTCAGGTGTTTGACCACACAATCTTTGGTTATCTCCACGACCACCGTATGGAGCAAGCCCGCCAGCTACTCCAGGCGGGCCAGCTCAATATTCAAGAAACGGCCCGGTGGGTGGGCTATGCCAGCCGCAGCTCCTTTGTGGTTGCCTTTAAGAAAAAGTTTCAGGCATCCCCTAGCCATTACCTCAAAAACTCAGGCTAGGCAAAAGTCCGGCTAAAGAACAAAACAGTCCCGCTGGAAAACATCACACATCAAAAGCATGTAGATAAATGCCCTAGTATTGATAACAATTCTTAACTAGCGGACCAGGGATATCTAGTCTCTTTTGGCTGCAGGGGCTCAGCGAAACTTTAGGTGTGAGGAATCATGAAAATTCAAATGCAGTGGGTTGGTTATGTAGCCAGCCTAATTTCGGCAATGTCAGCTCAATCAGTTCTAGCGCTGGATATTTCCGAAACTGAGGTAGAGCAGCTTAGTCAGGCTGCTCCTGTACAGGGCTCAGATGAAGCCGAGGAAGACGTTGACGAGGAAACAGAGGAAGACGCTAAACCTCTACGCATTGTTGTTACAGCCACCCGTACTGAAGAAAATATTTTAGATATTCCCCGCTCTATTACCGTCATTGAGCGAGAAGACATTGAGCAACGGCTGCTCTTCAACAATAGTCTGGCCGATGTGCTCGGCAGGCTAGTCCCTGGCTATGCGACTCCTCCTGGAACGACCGGAACTCAACCACGGGGAGGATTGCGAGGCCGCCCTATCGTAGTGCTGATTGATGGCGTGCCGCAGACTCCCAATAACGACGGATTTGCCACAAGTTTACGAACGATTGACCCGGAACTGATCGAACGCATTGAAGTGCTGCGCGGCCCTAGCGCTATCTATGGCGACGGCGGCACTGGCGGCGTTGTCAACATCATTACCCGTAGACCCACCGAAGACGCTATCAGCTATGAATTTAGTACCGGTGTTGATGTCGGTCTCACTTCAAACCAGAGCGATCGCATTGGCTACAGCGGCACGTTTGGCGTATCGGCCGCCGATGAGCGGGGTGATGGCGTGCTGGCAATCTCCTACGACACGGTCAATGGCCAGTTTGATGCCGACGGTGACCGGATCATTCGCAACGGCATCAACGACACCGACCGGCTGGGGCTGCTCGCTAAAGTGGGATTTAACCTAACCGACGAGCAACGTTTAGGGCTCACCTACAACTTTTTCAAAGACGAAACGTTTAGTGACTTTACCATTGATAATTCTGTTCTGGCTGACCCCGATGCAGAATTTGGTCGGGCCCTACGGATTGATGTTGACTATGAGGAACCACCGGAACAAGTCAACCACGTGCTCAATCTCACCTATCGCCATGAGAATATTTTTGGCTCACAGCTAGATGCCCAGGTCTACTATCGCGATACTGAACTGGTGCAGATTTTTACAGATCTCAGAGGGCTGGGTCTACCGCCTTTTTTCCCCGCCCTCTGGCAGACCACCCTGGATGACACCGAGATCGGCGGGCGGTTGCAGATTGATACGCCTTTGGGTAATTCAGCCAACCTACTATGGGGGGCCGACTATTCGCAAAACGATACCGCATCACCGCTGTTTATTGGAGACGTAGCAACGTTCAGCGATACTGGCCGCATCGACATTGTTGACACTAGCCTGGACCGCTTTGCAGCCTACGAGCTAAACAGCTTGGGGTTGTTTGCGCAAAGCAGCTGGGATATTACCGACCAGTTTCAAATTAGTGGTGGCCTCCGCTATGAAAATGTTGACCTCTCAGTTGAAGACTACAATCTAGCCTTCCGATTCCCTCGCGAGCGCCAGGGAGGAGAGAGCAGCTTTGATGATGTGCTGTTTAATGCGGGTTTGCTTTATCGACCCGTTCCAGAAGTTGGCGTATTTGCTAGCTTTGCCCAGGGATTTTCGATTCCTAACCTGGGCAGTTCATTACAGGGCGTACCGCCTGCGTTCAGCGTCACCGATGATTTACTCTTGGATCCTCAAAAGGTAGATAACTACGAAATTGGCCTGCAGTTTGAGTTTAATCAGCTGCAGGGAACCCTGGCCGGTTTTTACAACGAGTCTGACCTTGGCAGCTCGTTAACTATCGATCCAGCTACCGGGTTTCCTGTTGTTAATCGTGCTCCTCAGCGTAACTACGGTGTGGAGGCTACGCTAGACTGGCAGCCCAGTGATACCTGGCGATTGGGCGGTCTATTTAGCTGGAACGAGGGTGAAAGCGACGTCGACGACGATGGCGATTTTGAAGAACTCAGCCTGCTAGAGATAGAGCCCATCAAGGTGGGGCTGTACCTCGAGAACGAGACGACACCGGGATGGACCAATCGATTTGATGTATTTCTTGTGGGTACCCGTGACCCTAGCCCTAGCGATGTGGCTGGTGGCTTAGTCAATTCTGTTGGAGACTATACCACCGTAGACTTTACTAGCAGTATCGATTTAGGTAAAGGCAAGCTCAGTTTGGGCATTGGCAATCTGTTTAATGAACAATATGCCAGCGTTAGACAACAAACCTTTGGCGGTGCTGTTAACCGCATTGCTGCCGCTCCAGGGCGTACCTTTCAGATGCGCTATTCTGTGAGTTTCTAAAGGCTATGAATCAATCTGCTCGCAAAGGAGTTATTAGCACAATTGTTGGACTGCTGCTGGTCAGCTGCCAGCAACCCTCGGCTGTCACCCCAATAATTGATCCCAATATTCCTACACGCCCGGTGGAGCATGTGATGGGGACATCCCAGGTCCCCATTGCCCCCAAGCGCATAGTGGTTCTGGACACCACACCCCTGGATGCAGCGCTAGCCCTAGGGATAGACCCTGTCGGCACCATTAGCTACGGCATGCCCCCCGGCTATCTGGGCGAGCAAGCCAGCGATATCGAAATAATTGGCCAATTTAACCAGCCTAATCTAGAAGCGATCTTTAAACTCAAACCCGATCTAATTTTAGGAGCCAAAAGTATCTCAGAAAAGCTTTACCCAAAGCTTTCTCGCATTGCCCCCACCGTATTTATCGAGGGGGCTAGCCGTAGCTGGGACTGGAAAAACAACTTTCGCATCTATGCTGATGCTTTAAATCGCACAGAACAGGCAGAACAGCTAATAACCGACTATGACCAGCAGCTGGCAGACCTGCAGGCTTCCCTCGTACCCTCTCCGGAGGATCTAACAGCCTCTGTGGTTCTCAATGGCCGCTTTGGATTTATTGCCCACACACCCAAGAGTTTTTCAGGTTCTGTACTCCAAGAGATTGGCTTTCAACGCAATGCTGTCCAGGGCAACGAAGACCAGTTTTTTGTCAGACTCTCCCGTGAGGATTTAGACAGTCCCGAGGGGGATGTTTTATTTTTGATCCACTATCCCAACACTACCTCAAAAGCAGAGTTTGTCAGCCATCGCCTGTGGTCACAGCTAGACGTCGTTCAGCGGGATGCGGTATGTGAAGTCAAAGGAGAAGTGTGGGCGGCGGGCCGCAGCATTTTAGCGGCTCAGCAGATCTTAGAAGATGTTAAGACCTGCTTGGAGAAAGTCTATTAGGAATAAGCCAGAGAAAGGGGCTATTTAGCTCGTCATCAATAGTTACGGTTGATCAACCACGACCTGGGGTTTTTGTCCTTCGTCCAATAAATGAGGAGAGCGCTTTCTAAATTCTTGGGCCAGTAACCCATATTTGGGCGCAAACACCATGGCCAGGATAAATAAGAAGGTGAGTAGCACCACGATGCTGCCGCCCGTGGAGACATCCAGGTGGTAGCTGAGGTAGGTGCCAAATACACAGGAAAAAACGCTGGCAAGGGTCGCAATAAGCAACATGCGATCAAAGCGATCGGTGAGCAAGTAGGCGATCGATCCCGGCGTGACTAACAGGGAAATCACCAAGATAATCCCGGCGGTCTGGAGGGCGGCAACAATGGTGAGCGCCAGCACCGACAGCAGGGTATAGTACATGGCCTGGACATTGAGTCCGATGGCCTTGGCCTGGTTTGGGTCAAAACAAAAGAGCAGTAAATCTTTGCGCCGTAACAAAATTACAACCAGGGTAATACCCCCTGCAATCAGGGTTTGAATGATATCCTGGGGAGAAATGCCCAGCACATTGCCAAATAGAATGTGAAATAAATCAATATTGCTCGGGATTTTGGTCACCAGCACCAGACCAAAGGCAAAAAAGCCGGTAAACACCACTCCAATAACGGCGTCTTCTTTTAAGCGGGTTTTGGATTTAACATAGCCAATGGCAACGGTGGCCCCAAAGCCAAACACAAAAGCCCCAATAGCGAAGGGAATATTCAGGGCATAGGCCACGACAACGCCCGGCACCACCGCGTGGGAAATGGCATCCCCCATGAGAGACCAGCCCTTCAGGGTCACGTAGCAAGAGAGTACGGCACAGACCAGACCGACAAAGGCACTGACCCAGATGGCCCGAATCAGAAATCCGTACTGTAGGGGTTCAACTATCCAGTTCCATATGGACAGCGCAGTCATGCATCCACCTCCGTCTGTTGAAGAAACGGCTGTAGAGGAGCGACCGGCAAACCGCCAAAGGTCATTTCCAAGTTGTCTTGGGTGAATGTGTCAGCGGTTTTGCCAGAGGCGAGGACGGTGCGATTGAGCAGAATGGTGCGATCGCAAAACGTAGACACCGATGCCAGATCGTGTGTGGACACCAAAATGGTATGCCCCTCATCCCGCAGCTGCATCAGCAGGTCAACAATTTTCTTTTCGGTTTTGACATCCACCCCCGTAAAGGGCTCATCCAGCAAAATCACCTTACCTTCTTGAGCTAAGGCCCGCGCCAGAAATGCTCGTTTTTTTTGCCCCCCCGACAGTTCACCGATCTGCCGATGGCGAAAGTCTGCCATACCCACCCGCTCCAGGCTTTCCATCACCCGGCGGCGGTCGGTTTGACTGGCAATCCGCAGCATATTCATATAGCCGTAGCGACCCATCATCACCACATCAAATACGCTCACCGGAAAATTCCAGTCCACCTCATCGGCCTGGGGCACATAGGCCATCAGCTGACGTTTTTGAGCTTTGGATACTGGGAAGCCCCCCACCCTTACCCGACCCTGGCTCGGCTGCAAAAACCCCATAATGGCCTTAAACAGGGTGGATTTACCGCTGCCGTTGGGGCCCACCAGAGCCGTAATCGAGCCGGGTTCTACTGTACAGGTGGCGTTGTAAAGGGCAAGACGAGCATTGCTGTAGGTGACGCTAATATTATCAACGGAAATATCTAAACCGGTCGCTGTTGCTTGCATAGTCGAGGAAGGTTAATCAGGAGTGTGAGTGCAAATGTTGAGTCCTGCAAACGCGTGGTAAACCAGTTACTGCGTGTTGCTACCCGCCAGTAAACCATTGGAAATTACTCGGGCGTCGTATTCCAACAAATCTAAAAATGTGGGTACCGGTCCTGCCTCGGTCGACAGCGAGTCCACATAGAGGTTGCCACCAAACCTGGCACCGGTGGTTTGAGCCACCTGTTTTTGACCTTCGTCACTCACCGTACTTTCACAAAAAATCGTAGGCACATCATTAGCGGTTACCTGCTCAATCACCCCCTGAACCTGTTTGGGCGTAAACTGCTGCTCCGCATTGATGGGCCACATATAGATTTCTTGCATGTCATAGTCACGGGCCAGGTACGAAAACGCCCCTTCGCAACTCACCAAAAACCGCTGGCTATCGGGTACCTGCTCAAGATCGTCGGCCAGTTCCTGATCAATGGCGCTGATCTGCTCGCTGTAGGCCGCTGCATTTGCGTTGTAAATGTCCGCGTTGTCAGGGTCTAGCTCCACAAATGCCTGGCGAATATTTTCAACATAGACCAACGCATTTTTGGGCGACATCCAGGCGTGGGGGTTGGGTTTGTTGGTGTAGGGACCCTCGGCGATGGGAATAGGTTCAATACCTTCCGTCAGTAGGGCTGAAGGCACATCCTGCACATTACCTAGAAATTGCTCAAACCAACGCTCCAGGTTCATGCCGTTGTAAAGAATCAGATCGGCCTCCTGGGCTTTAACAATATCGCTGGGCGTGGGCTCATAGCCATGAATCTCCGCACCAATGCGGGTGATAGACTCCACCTTAAGCTCGTCACCGGCCACGTTTTGGGCCATGTCGGCCAGTACGGTAAAGGTGGTTAAAACCACCTTACGCCCGTCTTCTTCAGCAGAAACAGCAACTTCAGCCGTGTTACCAGTCTCAGTCGACGGACTAGTACAGCCTGTGAGCCAAAATCCCAGCGCCAGTCCAGACGCCAATAAAGCCCCTCGGCGGATAGGTAAAAATGAAGTTGCCATGGCAAAAAGCTACCCTTTTCATAATCGTTTCATATTTCATTTTTACCTCATAATTGAAGAAACAGCCATCCCCTAATTTTCTTTGTGGATGATTCATGGGCGGTGTAGGCCCGGCGTTCAATAGGGTGAAATCACAGGATAGCTTCCAGGGTTTGAGGCAAAGACCTTTAGCGGCTCAGCAGGTCCTGGAAGCCATTAAAATATGCGTGGGGATTAGTAGGAATAAGCCTCAGGAAGCGTCTATGCAACTCATCGATACTCTGCCAGACAACCTCGCCGACTGTCGCTATTGCTCCCAGGTCTCTAAGGCCAGTGGTGAGGATCCCATCGGGTCTGCTCCCCAGATAGATTACTGGATAATTGTGGAAGTTCCTCAGCCCTGGCCCATCGCTATGTTTGAGGAAAATCCGATGATCAGCCAGATATTTCCGCTGATCAAAAAGCTGATTTTTAGACGGGGGGTGATGGTAAGGCCAATTGCGATCGCACCCGACCCTGATTACTCCACCCCCGGCTTTACCCGCATCCTCTACTACAAACGCCCAGCCCAACAGTTCACCAAGTACCACAAAGAAGAGTACCTGGTCCCCGAAGATCAGACTATCTCTCTGGTCTTGGGTCTGCTGAACCGTTTACTGGGCCAGAAAAACACTGTCACCCCATTTCTCTCCTACCAGCAAGACACCCAGCACATACGGGAGATGCTGGTATGCACCCACACCCAGGTTGACCTTGCCTGTGGTCGGTTTGGCACCCCGATCTATCGGCAGCTGCGTAAAGACCATGGCCAATCAAACCTGCGTGTGTGGCAAAGCACCCACTTTGGCGGCCATCAGTTTGCCCCGACCCTAGTTGACCTACCCACTGGCCAATTTTGGGGACACCTAGAACCAGAGAACTTGCCGCAGCTGGTACAGCGCAGTGGCGACCACCGTCAGCTAAAACCGTTTTATCGCGGCTGGGCCGGAGGCACCAAGTTTGAACAAATTGCCGAGCGCGCTGTCTGGATGGATGTGGGTTGGGACTGGCTCACCCATGCTAAAAAAGTCCGCACAGGTCAAAAAGGATTAACAGGCATTAAGCGATTGCTCTATCCAGTCCTACGACACATTCCCATTAACCTATTACAGCTGTGGCTAGACCGCTGGACCAGCGATGCCACCTGGGTTAAGGTTGACTTGGCCTACCAGAGCCTCCATCGCCAGGGGCGCTATCAGGTGACCGTGGTCGAGGCTGACAAGGTCATCACCGCTAGAAATTCAGCAAAGACAAAAGACGCCCCTATCCAAACAATCAAAACCCAGCAATATCGCGTGACCCAACTGACAAACCTGGACTCAGAAAACAAGGCTGGTGCCTAGACCAAACGGCACATTCAAACAGCTAAACCAACCACAAACTGATTGAGACGATAGCCTTCTAAACTACGGCGCAGCAGCCAGGGAGCCCACCGGGCAAGAATCTTAAACTGCAAAGGCGCATGGGCCATCAGATCAGGGGATGCGTCTAGCAGCGTGCGGGACTGAACAAGCTGTAGATCGGCCCAGCGTTCAATTTCATGGGGATCGTCACAGGCCCAGCGAAACCAGCTATCTTGAGACATATGACGCATGGCATCGTGGGTAGACTGACTATCAACCATGGCCTTAGCCGTGGTATCCATCAGTAACCAGGCTCCTGCAAACCGGTTAGCAATTTGCACAATGGCCTGCCGTGCCTGCTCGGCTGTTAAATAGATAATCACCGCTTCAGAAACAAAACACCACGGTCCGCCGGTAGCAGCAACCGTCTCCATCCAATCAGTCCCTAGAATGCTCGCCTCAACCATTGTGCGACGCGGTTCATCCTGAAAAAACTGTCGTCGCAGGAACAACGTATCGGGCAGGTCCAGATCAAACCATTGGGCTTGGCCATTATCTAGCCGTTCAAACCGTGTGTTAAGGCCACAGCCAATTTCAACGATAGTACCTCTCGGGTGTTTATCTAAAAATCTCTGTACATCCTGATCGAACATGCACGTCCGTAACGTGGCTCCTTGCAAGGATTTAGACTTTTTCCACTTCGAGAAATCATAGTCTAAAGATTCAACAATATTAACGGCCTTCTCATCATGGAGCAGTCCCGATTCTTTTTGGGTTTCAACGGCCCGTCCCAAAAGTGGAATCAATAGCGTTTCTTGCACAGGACCAAGATCAACAGATATTTTTGTCATTTTAATTACACTCCATCAAAAATTGGTAACAATCAGCAACAATGTAGGGATATCTTCTTAATTGCTATTTTAGCTTATTGACAATTTTTCTTATTTAAGTCAAGCTACTGGTATCTGCTAAACATAGCGTACAAAGCTAGGAGGCTTTTAAGATGAGCCGATGGGTCAATTCGCTTAATGTGACAGCCACTGCTCTTTTTTTCAGTCTGGTAATAGGCATACTTCCCGCCTATGGCACATCTCTAGATGCAACCTTGTGGAACAATTTGGGACAACAGCTTTTTACCCAAAAGCGTTATTCCGAAGCCCTGTTAGCCTACAATCATGCACTAATCATTAAACCGGAATATTCTTTAGTATTAGCTAATCGCTGTGGCGTCCTCAGTCAGCTAGGAGAATTTTCTCAAGCCCTAAAATCCTGCGATCTAGCCCTTGAGATCAACAGCCAATGGGGCGCTCAGGGGTCTGCCCTAGGCTGGGATAATCGGGGTGACGCACTATTCAATTTAGAACGGTACCATGAGGCATTACGCTCATTTGATCGCGCGTTGCTCCTCAATCCTAGCTATCAGAATGCATTACGGAATCGAGAGATTGTACTATTTCAGCTAGAACAACTGCAAACACACTAGAGCACGGTCATGATGGGAAATGTTCTTAGTTCAATCGATCTAGATCTGTTATTTGTTCTATCACCCATTACAGCAGCGATTGCTTGGAGTATGCTAATTTCTGAGACACTCCAATAGTGGCGGTATCGCCCTATGAGCTGCTGGCAATTCTTTAATCTACAGAATAACTGCCATGAGGATCATGAAATGAGCCAATCTATTGATATAGCCTGCGCCTTTTTAGGGGGCACCATTATTTCTGTTGACGGTGGATATCGCGTACTGCAACATCCGAAAGCAGATCGAGTTTTCAACCGTCTGGCAGATGCTCGCTGGTTTCTAGCTGTTTACTGGTGTGATCAGTATCCGACACCAGCTGGTATTCTTACCCACGATGGGCAGGTAACGTTTCAAAATCATGCCTCTTTAGCAGTTGGAGAGACTATTTTTCTACCCTTACAATGTCGAAAATCAATTTTTAATACCTGCCTTACCCTAGGACCTGGCGAATTTGCCACATATACCGTCAGTGCCTCGTCACAGCGGGATCAACATAACAACATAGAGATCATGGGGCTAGACATTGATCCCCGGTATGGAAGGGTGGCGCTGATTAGAACGCAATGCTCAGAGTCCTTAGCACCGTTTTAATCAGCTCAAGCGTTCAAAAATACTGCTGACATCACCGCAAGCACCCCCCACCTACTGCACGAATATGACGCAGCAAATTCCCAGATCAATAAGGACATGAAACCATGAGCCTTGCCCCCTCATATCACTGATAACGCATATGAAAACTTATACAATTACTCTCATTAACGAGAAGTATGGCATCGATACCACCGTTGAAGTCCCAGAAGATCAGTACATTTTAGATATAGCTGAAGAAGAAGGCATTGATCTTCCTTTTTCATGCCGCGCTGGGGCCTGTTCGTCCTGTGCTGGTAAAGTTCTAGAAGGAGACGTTGATCAATCCGATCAGTCATTTTTGGATGATGATCAGATTAAGTCTGGCTACGCGCTACTGTGTGTGGCTTATCCAATGTCTGACTGCAAAATTGAGACTAACGCTGAAGATGATCTGTATTAAGCAGATGTATTAAGCAAAAAGGTACAGAGACAATCGCGCATCAAGCATATCCAGGTTCTCCCTGGTAGGGCAGAAAAGACCTAAAGCTTTGGCTTGCAGATCTACAGTTTGAGTGCCAGCCGGCATAAGGGGTTTGCCAAGAAATAAAATCCCTGGAGTAGAGTGGGGAAGGGTAAAAGGGGAAGGGGGAAGGAGCTATCGGCGGATACTGCCAGCAAGTCCCTAAGGCCGCTAGTACCGGAGGTATGGCTAGAAAGAACTTTCCTCTGGCTCTGAGGAACTTTCTTCTGGATCTGAGGAACTTTCTTCTGGATCTGTGTCAGCATCCTCATTGAGGGCAGCCTCAACCAGTGCTAAATTGTCCTGTGCCGCTTGAAAGTTGGGGTCAATTTCTAAGGCTCGCTCATAGGCTGCGATCGCATCCTCAAACTGTTCTAAATCAGCAAAAACCGTACCCAAGTTGTTGTACGCCTGAACGTAGTCAGGATTTAGCTCGATGGCTTTCTGATAGGCCTCCACCGCCTGGTCTGGGGGGAGTAGATTGCCTAAATTCACATAGGCTTCAGGCAGCTCAGGATTTAGCTCAATCGCCTGAGTATAGGCGGCAGCGGCCTCATCATATTTCTCCTGCAGTGCCAGGACAGTGCCCAGGTTATTGTAGGTGTCTGCACTCGTCTCATCGATTTCCAAAGCTTGCCGGTAGGCGTCTGCAGCGGCGTCTAACTGCCCCAGCTGATAGAGGGTAGCCCCTAAATTATTATAGGCATCGGTATTTTGTGGCTCCAGCTCAATCATTTGCTGCCAGGCAACCACAGCCGCGTCATAATCCCCAACCCGGTAAGCCTCTATACCTTGCTGTGCCAGCTCTTCAAGCGATTGAGCAAGCGCTGATAATGGACTCAGCAATAAAGATATCAACAGGAGTGGAATCGATTTCCGTAGGAGCATATCTGATTACCTTGCTTACGACGCTACCCAGCATAGCGTTTAATGATATTTATTCTCAATATAAATGGGTAAGACCAAAATTACAGTCTGGCCCAACGGTCATTGGATTCATGGCCTATGCTAGTCCACTCCCGATATAACAAGCGCCGTCGCAGGCTGGTGACATTCAGGCGGCGGCGGATTTAATGAGATATATTCGTAAAACTCTAAGGATTCTTGGGAACAGGTATCACAGCCCCAGCGCTGCTGTGGCGAAAATAGTTTTGAACCCGCCTTTTACGGCTCAGCTAGCTCAACATCCCCCACAAAGCTGTTGCTTCAATCCCAAACTTGACCTCTATCTGGGCTAGGAAGACCTTATGTTGCTCAGCGATATAGGCTTGAAGTTGACTTAAAATCATAAAGCGAACGCTCAAACAACGGGTGTTAGCAGCCTCTGAGGGTTTGTTAAATATCAAGCTCATGGTTTGATCATAGTGATTGTGCCAAAGAGAACGGGACAACTTCTCCTTTTAGGATTTTGTCGCAGCGCGCAAAATCCTAAACCGCCTCACCAAATGTCCAAATACACTATTGAGGATAGCGTGACTGGTTTTCCGTCGGGTTGTAGGGCGGCGGAAAACCCTGCCCAGGGGAGGCCCCGTTGGCGATTTGGGATAGAGCCTATGCTTCCGGAAAGGGAACTCGGCGGGACCCCACGCAGCGGGTTTTGCGAATGACCAACTCCTCAAGATCCATGAGAAGCCTGGGTGAATCGCGGCATGGGCTGCTCAGGGCTTTCCTCCTTTTCGGAAGTAAAGGAAGATGTGCCTCATTAAGATTTTTTTATGGTGTCCATATCTGACCTCAAGCCTTTTGGGATTAGCGTCTCCATGGCATTAGCTGGCTAAAGACATTGAGCTAAATCTATTAGTTTGATAGCCAATGGACGCCATAGGTCCTAAAGATTGATCACAACAGTTTGATGGCAGGGTCAACCCATAGTAGGTTCATAAAATTTTATATGTTCCCAAGCAAGATTCCTGGGGTGGCATAACGATAAACTGAAGCGAAACTTTTTCTCAAAAAGCTTTGGAGCCTTCATAAAAGACTCTTCTCGAATTAACCGTTAGCGGCTAAGGTCTTCCCAAGAAATTGCCGTGGATTATTGCTTTTTTCTTTCAATAGAAACAGACTAATTGCTTAATTTAACAGGTTGACTATTGCTTGATAGCATCAATTGATTGGCTAGAAAGGTAGGTAAGCCAGTCGTTTTCAGAGAAATTATTGATACAATGTATGTATAAAAATTGAATCCGCGATATTCAAATAGCTTTTGCGGATTGCTCACATAACCATGGGAAAATCAAAGCCCTTGGGGTTGTTAAATTAATCAAGGGAGCAAGCTTATGACCAACCCTCTGCCTCAAAATGTTGGTTTAAGGACAAGGGTGACAGAACTTACGGGCCTGCGCACAGGCCATGTCGTTGCCATTGGCGTTGCCACGGTCGCCCTCACCCCGGTGGTTTTACCAATGCTGCGTCCCGTACTAAAGGCCACGATTAAAACCGGCGTGACCGCCTTTGAAAAAACAAAACAGGCGATCGCTGAAACCGGTGAGATTTTGGCCGATATTGCAGCCGAAGCCAAAGCCGAGGCCAGGACAGAACCATTGGGAACCGTTACCCTAACACCATCTGCTCCGGGAGCGTCTCAATCATCCTCCATGCAGAATTAATGGCTTAGGGATCAAGATTGCATAGGATCCAAAAATTGCGTCTGCAGAGGTTGCCATGGAACGCCTGTACGTCCCCATGCAACATCTGTACGTCCAATTGTGAAGCCTATTTTGTTTCCTTGGCTAGCAAAAATGATGTGATCCAAAGTGTCTAGAGAGAGTTTTAATTATGGTTGCCATCAGTGAATCGCCGACCGTACCTGCCTCAACAACCACGGTCCAGTTAGGAAAGCTCTTGGACGAATATAGTGAGGTGGCGGTAATCTTGCCAGTTTTAGCCGGTTTGTTAGTGACCAGCCGGTTGGGGTTGCGCGGTGCCAATGCCCTGATTGTCAATCTAACCATTGCGGCAATCTCTCGGCAGATTATGCATCAGCTCAAGCATGAAGCGGCGGCTAGCTCCCCAGAAACTAACGGGTCTGGCGGCCCATCCGTGGGCGCAAAGAGTGCTGAAGACGACTATAAAGTTCTCCACTCCGTACCGGGACGGCTGCGGTTACAGGTTTCTCAACTACGGGAGGATCAGAGCTTTGCCAAACGGCTGGAAACCTTGCTTTTAAGCGACTCAATCGTTTCAAAGGTGCGGCTCAATCGAGCGGCGGCTTCAGTGGTCATCCACTATAGCAACAGTGGTCTATCGGAGCTGGATCTGGGTTTACGTCTGTTAAAAATGCTAGATCAGGCCAAGCAGACTGAGACAGTCGCCAGCTAAAAGGCTATGACTGAACAGCGCTCACCCGTATCCCTCAGCCAAAACAGTGCCGAGGCCACCGCCCGGACCGCCTTGGCCTGGCAGGTGGTGCATCATCTCCCGGGGCGGCTGCGGTTGCGGATCCCGGCCCTGGGGGCGGGGGAATGGAATTTGCCCAGTCCCCTAGAACAAACCGTGGGTGTCCGCTCCGTGCGGATAAATCGCGCCGCATGCTCCCTGACGATTTGCTACCGCCCAGAGATTGAGCCCACCCTGCAGAAGCTATTGGTCAAACTTGAGGCCTCCTGTCGGCGACAGCAGACCCTATCCTCTAAAAGTTTGTTAGAGAGTCAGGCAGCGCAGGCAGCACAGATCTCGCCACAGAAAGCTCCCCCAGAAGCGGGGCAATGGTCGGGGTTAAAACTACCGGTGCTGGCGGCTGGTTTTGCCTTAGCCAGTCGGCTGCCCGGTATGCGAACAGCAACTATCTTGACTCTTTTGGTCGCTACATTTCCCGTGGGCAAACGGGCCGTGGACAGTTTAGTTGTCCACCATAAATTTAATATTGACTGTTTGGATCTGCTAGCCCTGGGTTTGGGGGCCTGTCAAGGGAAGCTGTTGACACCGGCACTGGTGTTGACCCTACATGAGTTAGGGGATGCCATTCGAGAACAGACAGCCCGGACAACAGTGGTGCAGGCGGCCAAGCTAGAGGATGCCATTGGTCACTTTGCCTGGGTAAAAGACACAGCCGACTCACCGCCGCATCAGGTTGCTAGCGATCGCGTACGGGTGGGCCAAACGGTGGTGGTCTATCCCGGCGAACAAATTCCGGTGGATGGCACTGTGCTCAAGGGTGACGCCATCATCGACCAGCAGAGCTTAACGGGGGAGGCGATGCCGGTGGTAGGTCAGATCGGTACGCAGGTGTATGCGTCAACCCTGCTGCGATCGGGGCAGCTATTTATTCGAGCCGAGCGGGTGGGGCGCAACACGCGAGCAGCGGCGGGGTTAGAGCTACTGCTGCAGGCCCCCGTCTATGACACGCGGATGGCCAACTATGCTCAACAGGTGGCCGATCGGTTGATTTTGCCGTCATTGTTGTTGGCGGGTATTGTTCTACTCACAACCCACGACACGGCTCGGACCGCTTCTATTTTGACCCTGGACTTTGTCACGGGTATTCGCGTTTCCATTCCCATGGCCTTTTTAAGTGCCCTCAACCACACCACTCGACACGGTGTTTTAATTCGCAGTGGGCGCACCCTGGAGCAGCTGGCCAATGTTGACACGATTGTTTTTGATAAGACGGGTACATTAACCCAGGGACAGATTACGGTTGTAGATATTCAACCGGTGGCCGCAAATACAACTCAGTCTGATATTTTGCAGCTGGCCGCTTCTGCGGAACAACGGCTCAATCATCCGGTGGCAGAAGCCATTACCCGGTATGCCAGCACTCAAAATGTGCCGCTATTAACAAGAGGGCATTGGACCTATGAGGTGGGTCTGGGGGTCAGAGCCCACATTGAAGGCCGTGAAGTGCTAGTCGGTAGCGAACGCTTTTTGCGAGAGTCACACGTTCAGTGGGCCGCTGATTCCACCTCCCCTGGGACACAAACCGCCCCACTAGTTTATGTCGCCTGCGACGGCCAGTTTCAGGGCACCATTCGCTACAGCGATCCGCTACGCCCAGAAAGTGCCGATTTGGTGCAACGACTGCAAAAAGAGTATGGGATCGACCTTTATTTACTGACGGGAGACAACCCGCAGCGGGCCTCCCAAGTAGCCAGAGAACTAGGGCTTTCCAGCCAGCATGTGTATGCCGAGGCGTTTCCTGAGCAAAAGGCACAGACTGTCCGAGACCTGCATAAAGCTGGCCATACGGTGGCATTTGTGGGGGATGGTTTAAATGATTCTATTGCTCTGGCCTACGCGGATGTTTCTGTTTCGTTTGCCAGAGGGGCCGAGGTGGCACGGGAGACAGCGGACGTGGTGCTAATGGATAATAACCTGCTCGATTTTTTGGAGGTAATTGCGATCGCACGCCAAACCCGCGCCCTCATCGAGCAAAATATGGGTCTGGTGGTGCTCCCCAATCTGGCAGCCCTGGGGATTGCCACCACCCGTGGTCTCAATCCCCTCATAGCCACCGGAATTCACAATGGGTCCGCCATCATCGCCGGGTTAAATAGCCTGAGACCCCTCTTGCAGCACCAGCTCAATCCGCAACGAATGGCAAGCTAGAGGCATTGCCGTTGCGGATTGAGGGATGAACGAGTCCAGGAAATGCAGCAAGCTTGTGGACAGGCTCATACCGGGGATCAGCGGTATCGACAAATTTACCCCAGTTTTAATCTAAATCAAATAAAACTAGATAGAATTAATTGGGAATAGCGGTCATTAACCAATTTGCTGTGACCGCCCTCCGCTAGTCGGCGACGTTATCTTTAGATCTGCCCAGCGATCAAGGTTGGTTTTATGTCCCTGATTCATCTAGAAAAATCAGTCCTCAACTTTCACTTCCGAGAGCTTCTAGAAGATGGCCACGGCGGTAACCATCTGGCCCTAGTGGGTCTGGGTGCCGTCTTACTAGGGCCAAAGCTACTGCCAACCATTGCGAAGGTATCCAAACCAGTAGCCAAAAAGCTGCTCAAAAGTAGCTACTCTTACCGTCCCCAGATGACCCTCAGTGAG
>JBCDJC010000095.1:0-18757 GCA_038748225.1 Cyanobacteria bacterium P01_H01_bin.26
CCGCACACCAGGCGGTCCATGGGGCGCAGGCTTTCCATATCCCGCTTGACATCCTGGGTGGCCTTGAGCTGGTCCGGTGTGGGCTGATAGGGGAAAGAGTCTTCTAGCTCCTGCTGCCAGGGCATGTCGACGGGGTAGGCAAAGCCCTCTAGCTGGGAGCGCTGGGCGTAGAGCTTGAGCAGGTCCACGGCCACTTTTTGGATGGCTTTTTTGGCGCGGGTCTTGGTTTTTTCCCAGGCTTTGCCGGTCATTTTGTTGAGCTGGGGGCTTTTCTCGGCGGAGGCGCGAAACCGGGAGAGGGAACCCATTTGGTCGGCGGCGACCCGCAACAGCCCGTCAGCGTATTTGATGACCAGATATTCCCGCGTCTCGGCATCAATGGTGAGACTTTCTAGCTTGAGAAACTGACCGATGCCGTGGCTGCGGTGGACCACAAAGTCGTTGGGGCGCAGCTTGTTGGGGTCCACCTTTTTGGAGGCGGCCCGGCGGCGTTTGCGCACATAGCTGGGGGTGGCCAGGGTATGCTGGCCAAAAAACTCGCGGTCGGTGACAACGCCAATGCGAAAGGTGGGGAGAACAAACCCCTCTAGCTCGGCTAGACCGGAATATTTAACGCCGACGGGGACATACTGGCCATGGAGCTTTTCGATGGCGGGGTAGTCTTTGGGGTTGGGGATAAACTGGGCGGGACAGTCGTGCTCCTGGAGCAGGGCCACGGACCGGCTGGGCTGGGCGGAGATCAGCCAGATTTGGTGTTTGAGATCGCACTCCCCCCGCACCGTTGCCGCCAGCTTGCCAAACTGATGGGGAATGGCCGGTACCGGTCGACTGGCCAGGTTGAGCCCCACCCCCTCCTCGGCAATTTCCGACAGCAGCACCTGGGAAAACAGCGACAGATCCTCCAGGGCCTGGTCAAACGGTCGGTGTAGTCGGGGCACCTCTGGCCCCGGCAGCTGAATCTCATCACTGGCCCCCAGGGTGTCATTGACCTCATGCCAGTAGCTATCCACCTGGTCATACCAGCGGCGGCTGTGGGCGCGGCACTGGTCCGGTTCATCAATGGCGATCAGCGTATCCTCTGACAGGTATTCCAGCAGCGACGCTGGTTGCTCAAAGGCAATCCCCAAAAATCGCCGCAGCCCTTCTACCCGCTGACCGTTTTCATAGTCCTCTTGCACCGCCGCTGGCATCAGATCCGCCAGCAGTCCCTGCTTTTCCAAAGTGGCCGCAATCAGCGGGCTAAAGTCCGTTGTCGTCAGCAGCAGGGTGGGAATTTTATCGAGCGATCGCTGGTTAGCCGGGTCAAATTCCCGCAGCCGCTCTAGCTCATCACCAAACAGCTCTAAACGCACCGGCAGCTCCGCCGACACCGGAAATACATCAATAATGTCCCCCCGCTGGCTCCACTGGCCCTCGGTTTCCACCGTGGGTACCCGCTCATACCCCAGGGTGGCCAGGGTGCGCGATAGCTCCTTAAGGTTGAGCTCCATCCCCTGATCTAGCTGCAGACAGTAGGGCTTAAACGCAGCCACAGGGGGCAGGTGGGGCTGCAGCGCCCGCTCGGTGGCGACAATGACGCCGGGTTTGGATTTATCCAACGGCTTGAGCAGGTCTGCTAGCACCTGCAGCTGCCCCCAGGTCATTTCTGATTCTTGATCAAACGGGTCGTAGGGGGAGGCCTCAGAGGTGGGATACAGCGATACCCGGGGCCAGCCCATGGCTTCTAGCTGCGCCGTCCAGCGCCCCGCTTCTTCTAGGGTGGCCGTGACCACCAGCAGGGGCCGCTCCTGCGCCTGGGCCAGGGCCGATGCCACCAGTCCCTTGGGCAGGCGCGGTACCCCATTCAACACCAGCCGCTGCTGCTGGTCTAGCTTGGTGAGCAGTTCCTGGGTGAGGGCAGCCTTACTGAGGGCTCGGGTAACGGACGCAAAAGCCATGAAAACAGTCGAAACGGATTACAGCATCTATAGATTGTAGAACCTGTTTTACGGAACATGGCGACGGCTGTTGGTCGTATCTTGTTGAATCTTTGGGCACCCCGGGCCTACTCTCCGGCATACCCCAGCACCAGGGGCTCCAGGTTGAGGGTCTCGGGGTCGCAATACCCGACTTCCCAGGAGGCGACAATATCCTTAGATTGCGGGTTGCCCCGGTTGCGACCGGTGACACCGGCCGCAATCATAATGCTGCAACACCCGTGGCTTTCGATTTGCTGCTGGTGCCACTGGTCTAGGGCCTGACGGTGGTGCCGGTCGCTGATGTCATACTCATGGAACAAATGCAGGTTGCGATCGCCGGTCTGCCAGATGCCCAGCTGAAAGGTGAGCTGGTTAAACGGATCGTGACCGGGGTTAAAACACATGGCACGAATCCCCCCCAGCATCTGGATGCGCTCCGCCAACGCCTTGGCTTTGGGACGCGATGTCTGAATGATGACCACGGGCCAGGGGGCGCGGACCGTACTGTCTTGAAAGACCGTCTGGTGGTGGGCCGGGGTCGAGCGCAGCTGGTTTAAGCGCTCCGGGGACAGTTTGCTCAGCAGGATCAGCGCCCCATCCGGCACCAGGTCATCGTGGAGGACCGGCGTATCATCTAGCCTCTCCTCTTCAGCGTCGATCATTTCCTCCGTTTCCGCCATCAGGCTGGCGGAAACCTTGGGCAGCGACATCACGGTCACATCGCAGTGGGGGGGGTCGCTATCCGTCATCGGATTGGGCACCCGCAGGGGTTTGGCCATGGGCTCTAGCACATTGAGCAAGTCCGGCGCGGTTTGAAAAAACCGGCAGAGCGCGTCTAGCACCACAATCAGGGTGGCGGCTTCAGCCTCATCTAGCTCATGGCGCATCCCTTCTAGGGGGTGGATGCTGCCAAACTCGTAGTCGTCCGGTTCAGGCTGACGGGGGCGAGCCACCACATAGTTGAGAAAAAAGCAGTCCTGGGTGAGAAAAACCTGCTGCAGGGCTTGGGGGGACATGCGATCGCACTCCAGCACCCGCTCTCGAAACTGCAGCAGCGACTCCAGACTGCGATAAAACAACAGCCCGTAATCCACATCAGCCATGCCCAAGATCGACACATAGAGGGTGTCCGTCTCCCAGCGGTTAACCTCAATAGCCAGCAGTTCCTGCTCGCTGAGGCGATACCAGGGGGTCTGGTGCCACAGGGCCAGCGCCTGCTGGTGGAGCGCCTCCCGATACACCAGCGGCAGGGCTAGGGTAGGCAAGCTGATCTGGGAGAGTAAATGATCAAAAATCTCATCCACCCAGGGCAGCTTCGCCCCATAGATGACATCGATCCCCAGCTCCTGGAGCGCCCCCCGTAAAAAGAACTGCAGCTCCCGGTCATTGACCACGATGCGATGGGGACGGCTAGGTTCGGCGGGACCCTGGGGATGCTCAATGGCCTGGAGTAAGCTGCGGGCCACCGCCTCATAGCCGCTGTCGGCGGCCACCATATCCACGCTACGCACATAGCCCTGGTTGCCATCAATCCACAAAATGCAGTCCTGGTGCTCATCCTGCGCTTCAGGCATGGAGCAGCGCCCACCCTCCCAAACGCTGTTTGTTTGGGGTAGCTTTTGGATTCGACGACGGGTAAACGGGCTCAGTGGGGTCATAATTTAGAGCTACTTAAAGAAGCACCATTGGCAACCATAATCGCATCGATGCGATATCTAGTTTGGGGGTATGAACAGCCTCTATTGTGGAAAAGAATTAGGCCAATAGCGATGACCCGATAGATTTGTTCAACTATTGTGGCTATAAAAACCGTGGCCAAAAAAAATTGGCCGCCCATAACCGGAGACGCTCAATACCAACCATTAAAGCTAGGAACGGTCCTAGCCAGGGGCTGAGCTACACTAGATTAAATCACCGACCGTTAGTAATCTTTATCAACCGGACGACCCATGACTCAAGCTACCCAACCGCAACAGGGAATCATGATGAGTAAAGCCGCCCTGCAGCATGTGCTCGCCCTCAAAGAGAAACAGGGCGACGAGCTGTGTCTGCGGGTAGGCGTGCGCCAGGGGGGCTGCTCTGGCATGTCCTACATGATGGATTTTGAAACCACTGACAACATAGGCGAACATGACGAAGTGTTCGACTATGACGGCTTTAAGGTCATCTGCGACAAAAAGAGCATGCTCTATCTTTACGGTCTCATGCTGGACTATAGCGACGCCCTCATTGGCGGCGGTTTTCAGTTTACCAACCCCAACGCCGACCAAACCTGCGGCTGTGGTAAATCCTTTAGCGCCTAAGGCGGCTTAAAATGGGGAGGTTTTTTGACAACGACTTCCCCATGAGCCAATCCATTGACGAACTATTTGAAGACGGACTGCAGCGCTACCAGGCCGGTGAAAGCGTCGATACTCTCATCCCTACATTTAAGGAGCTGAGCGCTCGAGCCCCAAAAAATAGCGCCATCTATACCTGTTTGTCCTGGCTCTATCTCCTAGCAGAAAAGCCAAACGCCGCCTTTAAGACGGCTCAAAAGGCCATCCGGATCACCCCTCAAGATCCCCAGGCCCACATCAACATGGCCATTGCCATCCTAGACAGCGGTCGCAAAGGGGTGCGTGAACATGTGGAGCTGGCCACCCAGCTGGTCATGTCCGTTGAGGACGTCCAAGCGGATATTCGCCAGAACTTTAAAGAAGGATTAACTCGAAAACCCGATTGGGACAGCCTCAAGCGCGTGGAAAAGTGGATTTTTGATAGCTGAAACCCTCAGCTAGAGAAGGCTGGTACTTAACAGTTCCCGGATTATCGCCGCTAAATGGGGTTACAGATATTCATAAACTTTTGTCTTTAAACCTGAGTTTTTAACGATTTGAATCGGCGGTTTCCAGGCCCTGCTAGCAGCCTGCTTCAGCTTTTTGTAAGGTTTGTGGGGCCATGATCCCCGCGGTTTTTGGGTTCCTGTTTTTGGTCAGATAACTTAACGCTCGAAATAAAAAGGAACTGATAAGCTAAAGAAAAGATTCCAATAAGTAATTCTTGTTTATTGGAACCCACCCCGTTTCAAGGAGCCTTAAAAAATGGATAAGAGTGCTGTAGAAGTGAAGCCCGACACTAGAAACCATAAGGGATTCTTTGTTCAAGATGGTCCCTATGAGTTGATGGGAATAGAAAAGTCTGGCTGGGCTTTAATTTGCATTGATGAAGCCGTTTGCCACTATGTCGATCCTGATAATCTACAAGCATCCCAGGGGCTCGATATCGAAGCTGTGTAGGGGTTTTTAGCCCTCTACTTTAAAACATTTGCCACGGGTAAAACTCAATTTTTATAGTCTGGCTATCCCTGGGAGGGTAGCCATTTTTTTGACTATTTTTTTATTTTTTTTCTGTAAAACAGGTTACCTGTTAGGGTCTCTCAACGTCGCTTAGACAATATTAGTAGCTGGGCTTTTGGGCACTGGTTGAGATGTTTGGATGCTGATGGGTAAGGACTAACCTTTTTGTCGGCCTTTTTGCCGGTTCGAGGGGATAATTTGCTGGTCTACCGACTATAAATGTGGCCAAACTAGACCAATCTTAGAAAGCTGGACCAGGTGTTTAGTTTTCTAAGCAAATGTCACATCGGTGATCCTTTCCTCCTAAAACGTTGCGTTTTATCATAGAATCCCATTCCCAACCTGTTTCTAGAAGGATTTATTAGCCATCCACGCTTCCTTTTTCGGTGTAGCCTTTTTGTAACCCCCATGAAAGACCGTTTAATCAGCTGGCTCAATACGGCCCTGGCAGCCAATCTCTTTTTTGTGCTGTTTAGCTTTTTGTGGTTTGCGGCGGCCCTAGCCGGGCAAGCAGCCGATATCAACCTGGGGTTTGACCTGTGGTACAGCCTATGGGAACCGCTATTTATGCCATCCATCGGCATTCTGATGGCAGGTGCCATTGCGAGCGGTGTAATTAGCTGGGTATCGCGGCGTTTTTTTGCGGGATAGCACGGGGTCTTTACCCAGCTATCCTTGAGCGTGCTGTCAAAATACCCTGGCGTGCCAGCGCATCAACACCTTGGCCAGCCGTAGGGAGTCGTGGCGGATGGCGCCGGTTTCAGTCTCATTCATGACGTTGGCGATGACGATACGTCGCCCCGATGCAATCACGGCATCTCGATCGAATATTACCCGCTCAGCCCCTTCTTTACGGTAGCGCTCCAGGGCTGTGGCTGAGGGCGATCGCTTTTGCACCAGAACAGCGTCAAATAACCTGCGATCGCAGGCGCGGTCGATGGCGCGAATATGTTCAGAGACGCTGTAGTGGTCGGTTTCACCCGGCTCGGTCATAATGTTGCACACATAGATGCAGGGCACCTGGGCCGATGCGATCGCATCAGCAATTTCGGGCACCAGCAGATTGGGGACAATGCTGGTGTACAGGCTGCCGGGGCCAATGATGATATAGTCCGCTGCCCGGATGGCGGCAACGGCCCTGGGTAGCGCTGGGGGGGCGGCTGGCGTACAGCCAATATTAATAATCCGACCCCGAGCCTTGGTGATATTGGACTCCCCCTCAATCCGGCGACCGTCACTGAGTTCGGCCCACAGTTTGACATCGCTCAGGGTGGAGGGCAGCACCTCACCGCGCACCGCCAGCACCTGGGAACTGGCGGAAATTGCCTTTTCCCAGTCGCCGGTCACTTCATTCATGGCGGCTAAAAACAAATTGCCAAAGCTGTGGCCGCTGAGGTCGCTGCTGCCACTAAAGCGATATTGAAACAGCTCGGTGACTAGCTTTTCCTGATCGGCAAGGGCGGCCAGACAGTTGCGAATATCCCCCGGTGGCAGCCCCCCCATCTCCCGGCGCAGTCGCCCGGAGGAGCCCCCGTCGTCGGCTACGGTGACAATGGCGGTAATATTGGCGCTGTAGCGCTTTAGCCCCCGCAGCATGGTCGATAGGCCCGTACCGCCGCCGACCACGACAATGCGCGGCCCGCGGTTGAGCTTGCGGTGGGATGCGATCGCATCCCACAGGCTATTTTCCTGGCTGCCGGGCAGCAGCACTTCTGTAATCGAGCCCAGGGTGCGGCTTTGTCCCCAAATGATTAGAGACACCCCAAACAAAATCGCCAGGGGACCGCTGATGTAGCGGGGAACAAACTCTGTGATGGTACGCAGCACCGTCGATACAAACCGAACGGTAAAAAATACCGGAGTGAGCCTCAGCCAGATCATTGCCCCCAGACCAACCAGCAGCACACCCACGGTGCTTAAAAAGAGCCAGCGCTTAACCAGTAGCCCCGGTAAAAGCCAGCGCACCCAGCGACTTTGAACCGGCGTTAAATCCTTGGTTTCATGCCAAACAAACCGGATATTACGCTTCAAAAACTTTGTTAGTGAACCGATCCACAAGAGCATAGGCTTATTTCTCACGCCCTTTTCATGACCATGGGTTATCTTGTCATAAGCTGTCCCCAGCTTGTTAGCGACTTATCATAACCGTTAGTAACTCTCCCAATGTCTGTCTTGGAACCCAGCGGGGTTGTTCCCCAATCCCCTTGCGATAGCGATCGTCCTATTATTGAACTCAAGGGAATCTCTAAACGATTTGGCAGCAATCAGGTGCTGGACAATGTTGACTTGGCGGTGACTCCAGGGGAGGCGGTTGCCCTGATTGGCCCCTCTGGTACGGGTAAATCTACAATTTTGCGCATCATTGCCGGGCTGCTGGCGGCTGACCAGGGCAATATTTTTATTGCCGGTCAGCAGCGCCACGGTTTGATTGAGGACGCCCAGGATCCGGTCAATATTGGCATGGTGTTTCAGCAGGCAGCCCTGTTTGACTCGCTTACGGTCCAGGAAAATGTGGGATTTTCCCTCTATCAAAACTCGGATCTGTCGGAGGGCGAAATCGGGGGGTTGACCAGAAAGGCATTGGAAATGGTCGGTCTGCCAAATATTTGCGATCGCTACCCGGCTGAACTCTCAGGCGGTATGCGCAAACGGGTCAGTTTTGCCCGTGCCGTTATTGCTAACCCTCGCGAGGCGGAGGAAAAGCCCACTGTCCTGCTCTATGATGAACCGACCGCAGGTCTCGATCCCATTGCCTCTACCGTAATCGAAGATTTGATTCGCAATATTCAAGGCAACCGTGGCTGCAGCACCTATGTGATTGTTACCCACCAGGACAGCACCATTCGCCGCACCGCCGACCGCGTCATCATGTTGCACCAGGGCTCTATTCAGTGGATGGGACCGGTGGATCAAATCGACGCCACCCCCAATCCCTATGTGCGACAGTTCTTTAATGCTGCCATTGACGGTCCGATTCGAGTGGCCCAATGAGGTTACTAATTGATAGTGATAGAATCCCCCGTATAATTTCTCCCAGGGTATTCGATTGGCTCTACCATCTACCGTTAATCCATAGGAAACCATGCGTGCAAGAACCATTCGTGAAGGCTCTGTTGGGCTATTGATCCTGGCGGGGGTGGCCCTATTTGGCGGTTTGGCCATATGGCTGCGGGGGGTGGGCTACGGCCAGCGCAGCTACCGACTTCTGGTCGACTTTGAAAGCGCCGCCGGTATTCTCCAAGGTACGGCCGTGAGCTATCGCGGGGTGCCGGTGGGACAAATTACCCGCATTTCTCCAGAGTCCAATCGGGTGACCATCAACGTTGAAATCAATAATCAAGATCTGCGGATTCCGGCTGACTCTGTGATCAAGACCAGCCAGTCTGGTCTGATTGGTGAAACCACCATAACGATTCAACCACCGGTAGAAGCAAACCTAGACAATGAGTCAATCCCAGGCCCCACGGCGGCAGACTGCAACAGCAGCCTGATTTTTTGCAATGGCGATCGTTTAGAGGGCGTGGTGGGTGTCAACTACGAAGATCTCCTAGAATCCTCGGAGCGAATTTCCGAAGCCCTGGCCGATCCTGAAATCCTCAACGGTGTGAAGGAAATCCTGGGCAATACCCGCATGATTTCAGAAAATGTGGTGGGGCTGACCCAGGAGGTGACCCTGGCCGCCCAAGACCTGCGTCAGGAAATTCAACCGCTGTCCACATCCACCCGCCAGACCCTAGCAGCAGTTTCTGAGACAGCCACCCAGCTAGAAAGCAGCACCATCCAAACATCGGAACAGCTGGAGACGACCCTGGCCCAGGTGAATACGATCCTGGCCACCAACCAGGCGGGTTTAGCCACCACCCTTGATAACATCAGCGCTAGCACGGGGCAGCTGCGACTGGCCATCGACACCCTGACACCGGTTATTCAAGACGGCACCCTGGTGAATAATATTGAACTTTTGACGGCCAACGCTGCGATCGCATCCCAGGATCTGCGAGATATTTCCTCCACCCTCAATAGCAGCGAAAATCTGGTTTTGCTACAGCAGACCATCGAGTCGGCCCGGGACGTGTTTCAAAGCGCGCAAAAAATTATGGCCGATGTGGATACCCTGACGGGGGATCCCGCCCTGCGCGGCAACGTCCGTGACCTGCTTAATGGCCTGTCTGATTTGGTGTCATCCACAACGGAGCTAGAAGCCCAAACCGACATTGCCGCCCGACTCAACCAGCAGGTGCAAACAGCCGCCCATCTAGAAACAATGTTGGAGAGCGGTGGGGTACCGACACCGGATATCACCGCCCAACCGTCCCAACTCAATAGTGCTCCCTTGGCAACACCCCCAAAGCTCACCCTCAGGTACAACGGTGAGCGGTATGTCACAGACCCAACCGCTGCAGAACCCAATCCCTAGGCTACCGACTGGGCTCAATCTGTCAGCCTATAGCTGCCTACAGCTGCACATTTTGTAAGTCCTGGCGGGGGTTATAGCTGCGCAGCTCCCGCAGCTGCTCGTATAGACCGCGCTCTTTGTCAGTGACTGTTTTAGGGGCCTTAATCGTCACCCTGACCAGCTGGTCGGTGCGGCTACCCCTGGGTTTTGGCCAGCCCTTGCCGCGCAGTCGCAGAGTTTGACCCGAGCGAATACCGGCTGGAATATTAACCGTGACGCTGCCGTCGGGGGTGGGCACTTCAATCTTGGCCCCAAGAACGGCCTCATCGGGGGAAATGGGAACCTCACAGCTGAGGTTGCTATCCTCATCAAACTGGAAAAAGGGATGGGTCTGGATATCAACCGTCAGGTAGATATCGCCCCGCTGCTGGGTGTAGGGGTTCATTTGGCCCTTACCGCGCAGGCGAATTTTGCTGCCGGGTTTCACCCCTGCTGGAATCTTAACCGTCAGGGCATCCCCACCGATGCGAAACTTCTTTTGGGTACCCGCAAAGGCATCCGCCATGGCCAGGGTGACGGTTGCCTCTTGATCAAACTGGGCGCTGCTAGCCCCGGTCGGGTCAAACCCAAAGCCTGGGGCTCCGGCGGTCTGTTGACGATAGCTGGTGCGGGCACCGCCGGGGAAGCCGCCGCCAAGACCGCCCAGCAGCTCATTTAACAGCTCATTAAAACTACCGTAGTTACTAAAGTCAAACCCACCAAAGTCACCGGGGGCGGCACCTGCTTGCCCCCCCTGCTGCCAGTAGCGGCCAAACTGATCGTACTTTCGACGCTTTTCTGGGTCCGACAGGATCTCGTTAGCTTCGTTGATCTCCTTAAATTTGGCCTCAGCCACCTGATCGCCCTGGTTAACGTCCGGGTGATACTTGCGGGCAAGCTTGCGAAACGCTCGCTTAATTTCATCCGTGCTGGCTGATTTACTGACCCCGAGAATTTGATAATAATCTTTGAAGTCAGTTGCTGCCATAGCCTAGCTCCTCGTTGCGATCGCACATCAAGACAATTCTATAGTTATTAGACTAGCAAAGCTTCTCGGGTAAGGAGGTTCGGTATTCCGCCGTTCATGGGGCTGACACCAACCCAAAGTCGCTCAGGGGCCAAAATCGCAGGGTGGCCCGGCCAATCAGATTGCCCGTGGGCAAAAAACCCCAAATATGACTGTCGTTGCTGTCATTACGATTATCCCCCATCACGAACAGGGCACCATCGGGTACGGTGACCGCGCCCATTTCGTAGGCTGGGGAAGCCAGAATATAGCTCTCCTCCAGAGGCTGACTGTTGCGATACACCTGACCCTGGTGCACCACGAGGGTATCTCCAGGTAGACCAATAATGCGTTTAATAAACGCCTGTTCCCGACGGTAGCCAATGGCCTGGAGCTGTGGAGGTGGCTCAAACACCACAATGTCACCGCGGCGGGGCGACTGAAACCGATAGGAGAGTTTTTCAATCAGCAACCGATCGCCAATATGCAGCGTCGGGTCCATCGAATTAGAGGGAATAAATCGAGGTTCTGCGATCAGCAAACGAACAACGACGGCAATGGCCACAGCAATCGCCACCAGCCTGGCATTGGACTTAACCAGGGCCTTAAACGACGCCCCCGCGGCTCTCTCAGCGACTGTCTCAGCAGAAGAATTGTCAGACGTCATCCCAGGCCCAGCTAATGTGCCCTGCAATTTTAACGCTTATTTCGATCCGGGTTCTCCAAGGCTCTCCGATTGTCCATCGATGCCTGCGAACCGATGCGGGCAAGGGCACAAAGATTATCAATATCAGTTGATCTGATCGTAATAGCTCAGGAGCAAGGCGGTAACACTCTCTTGGGGAGTCCGACGGTCCCTAGGAATCTGCAGCTCGGGCGGATCCAACTTAAAAACTGTTTGCATCTGGTGTCTCAAAAATTCACCGCCGCTAGCCCGGCTATCGGTGGCCATAGCGGCATAGATAACGGCAATTGCCCCGGTCAAAGCAGCGGCTGTCACACCCCGATTGATAATCTCACTAAGTTTTCTAGTTCCCCGCATGGTTACAGACCCTATACCTATCGTCAGCTATCCATCTCTACAAACAGCATCTGGGCATTTCCACAGAACTGACCGATAAATCCAGTAAACAGTGTTTTTGACTATCTCGGTGTGAGTTCTATCACTGGAAGTTGATGGGGTTGTCACCCTGTTGCTTAGAACCGCAGGTGATGCAACAGGGCGGTAACTGTTTGGGGCGGTAACCGTAGTCGGCGTTTAAGGTCTAGCCAGTCTCGGTAGGGACCAGACCGTTGTCGCTCATAAACCAAACACTCAGCCAGGACAAGATTAACGGCGGGAATGGTTGCCAACTCTCCAACGGTGGCTCGGTTTACGGGGAGCCGGATCACCTCGCTGTCCGGATCGTAATAGTAAAACTGAACGATATCCCCCAGCTGCTGCCAGTGATCTAACCCTATTCCCGTCACCGCCACCACATCATCCCAGCAGGTGAGGGGGGTGCCCGACTGGCTGAGCTCAACCAGGACCCTGGCTTGATGGATCGAAATGCCCGGCAGTCTCAGCCAGTCATCAACGGTGGCTCGGTTCGCATCAATTCGTACGCCCCACTGGACACCCCACCTCACCTCTGCAGCCGAGCGAAACCGATAGTAGCGGTTCTGTTCCAGCTGCTTTTTTAGCGGGTTTAAGCCTGTTTCCAGGGCGTTCAAGCTGCGTAGAGCCTGTCTGACCACAAACCGACGTAGCGTTTCCATGCCACCTAGGGTATCTGCTCCAATAAACTACGCCGTTTTTGCTCAAACTCATACTCCGATAGGAGGCCTTCGCGGCGCAGCTGTTCGATCTCACGCAGGCTGCTCGCCACCGCCGTCATCGTCTCACCAATGGCTGGACCGGCGCTCCCCTGGGTGTCTGCCCTGCCACCTGGCTCAAATCGAGACAGATGGGGCTCCGCCAGATACCACAGTCCCTCAGCAAAACAGGCAATTCTAGATAGCTGCGTCACCCCCAAGACTAAATAAACAGCTCCCCAGCCATACTGACCTAGATAAAACTTATGTAACCCCGCCAGGGGTAGCGGCGTTGGCTGAAACGCTCCCAGGAATGCTAAAGCAACTACGGCGGTTTTACTTTTTTCGGCCAGCGGGGCATTCATAGACGACCCTAAACTTCGATGGTGGGTTTACCGAAACCTGTTAGGCCGCAGTGCAAACCATGGTAGCCCACCCCCTGTCCAGTTCTCAGATGAAACAGTTATTATTGAGAATAACCATCATCATATTCAGGACCAGGCATCTACACTTTGGATGGGGGATCTATTAGTTGCAAAAAGTGTAACATCCACACTTTTTGAAAGGCCTGACCTATATAATTTTTCGAGATACAAGGTTTGAGTGCAAACCTTGAGCTTTGGGTGCCGGGTGTCTTTTTAATCCCAGCTGTCAGTTTTATATCAACAATCGCCGGAATCGAGCCCGTTCGTGTTGTTTAAAGCGTATACGTGAGCCACTTCTGAGCCAGCCACTGCATGACCAACGCCAAGTCATTTCAAGATGAATGGATCACAGCTGCCGAGAAAGATCCCTACGCTGCCCTGGGTCTTTCCCTGAATGCTGAGGATCGGCGTATTCTCAAACGCTATCACCAGGTGGCTAAGCTCCTTCATCCTGATGTCCAAGCTGGCAGCCATGCGCCCATTAGCCAGGCATCCGAACAGCTGATAGCCCGCATTATCAACCCCGCCTATCAACGTCTCAAACAGGACAAAAGTCGCTCCGAAGCACTGGCCAACATGCGGTTTCGAGTCAGACAGCTAGACCGCCAGGGCAAGCTCAACCCCACATTTGAGAGTGCCCAGCAGCTGCTGCGTATTCCCGAGGCCGAGGTGGACGTTTTTTATGAAAACACCGTCAACCAGCTAATTACGGATCAATTCAGCTCCATAGATACGTTTTCAGCCGTTCTATCTGGTCTTAGTCAGCTAAACCTTGCCTTTCTACACCGCAAGATTGGCAACCCAATTCGCCCCAAACCCTGGGGACTGGTTCCCGTCGATGCGTCGCCCGACCCAACGGCGGCCGCGGCACCCAAACCGGAAGAATCCACTCCCCCCGAGCCGCCTGTCATTAACTATGCCGAAAAGTATGGTATCCGCGCTCGCACATACCTAAACCAGGGCAATTATGACTTGGCCATCCAGGAACTGAGGGAAGCGCTCAAAATTGCCCCCAATGGAGTTGAACTCCACTCAATGCTGGGGCAGGCCTACCTGATGAAAAAATCCTATGGCATGGCCCGCGCCCACCTCAAACGGGTTTTGGAACTAAATCCCAAACACTCTGTGGCTCTAAAATATAATCAGGTTTTAGAAAAGCGAGTGGCTGAAAAACGCAAAGCGGCTAGCCAGGCAGCCCAGGCGACGGCCAAACCTACGACGGAACAACAATCTTGGATAAAGCGTCTATTAGGGCGCTAGCTGCAGCAGGTAGGGATATCTCGCCTTTGCGTATGCTGCGACAAGCTTTTACTCTAAAAGAGTAGTCGGCTGGGATGCCTACCGATAGCGCACAGCCAACGAAATTAAGTCCCTGGGAGTACATGTATGAGCTTTTTCGATTCAGAGATCGTGCAGCAGGAAGCCACGAAGCTCTTTCAGGATTATCAGGCCCTCATGCAGCTCGGTAGCAGCTACGGCAAATTTGACCGTGATGGTAAGAAGCTATACATCGAACAGATGGAAAGCATCATGGATCGGTATCGCGTCTTTATGAAACGGTTTGAGCTATCCGAGGACTTTACCGCTCAGCTCACCATGGAGCAGCTCAAAACCCACCTGGGGCAGTTTGGCATGACCCCCCAAAAAATGTTTGAGCAAATGCAGGTGACCCTAGACCGAATGAAAGCGGATATCAAAGAGGTTTAATCGGCTGATATTAAACAATAAAGCTCTAAATCAAAGGGTAGGTTGGGCAATTAGATACCCTGACATCTGTTCCCAAACCTTTGACATTGTCAACCCTACGGACGAATAAACTCCGACGGACGACGAAAGTTTTGCACTGGCTCATTGCGCAAAGCCTGCACCATATAATCGCGCCAGACAGGGGCCGCATAGCCTCCCCCGGTAGCACCTCGACCCATGGGAGCATAGTTGTCATTACCGACCCACACGGCCACCGCTAGCTGGGGCACATAGCCCACAAACCAAACATCTCGCTGGGAGTCCGTGGTGCCAGTTTTACCAGCAGCCGGTCGACCGATGCGGGCATTGGTGGCCGTACCCCGCTCGATCACCCCCCGCAAGACATCGTTTAGGGCCGCAGTAGCCCACGGATCGAGCACCAGCTGCGGTTTGGGTGTATTGTCAAGCAGCAGGTTGCCATCGCTGTCGGTCACCTGGGCAATCAGCGTCGGGTCAGAGTGCCAGCCATTGTTAGCAAATGTGGCATAGGCTCCGGCCATTTCCATCGGTGTGAGATCCACGGACCCAAGGGGTAGGGAAATCACTGGATCCATTGGACTCTCCACACCTAGCGTCCTGGCCACTTCAATCACGCGGGGTACACCCACCGCCTGGCCTAGTTTTACCGCTGGAATATTGCGTGAGAGTTCTAGGGCACGACGGATAGGCATGCTGCCCATAAAGGAGCCACCGTAGTTTTTAGGAGAATAGTAGCCAGACCCATCGGGATAGGTGACCGCGGTATCCTCCACAATGCTTTCGGGGGTGTAGCGTCCGGAAGCAAACGCCGCATAGTACACAAAGGGCTTAAAGGCTGAACCCGGCTGACGGCGGGACTGTACGGCTCGGTTAAACTGGCTGCTTTCGTGGTCTATACCGCCGACAATTGCTTTCACGTAGTGGGTGCGCGGATCGATGGCCACCAGTGCCATCTGATCGGCGAGGGCACCGTTGCCAAATCGGCTGGCATGGGCCTGTTTGACGGTCTTTTTGGCCAGGTTTTGCAGCTCGATGTCGATTGTTGTCTGTACCCGCATGCCGCCTTTGACAACGGCTTCTTGACCAAACTGTTCCTGCAGTTCCTGGACAACGGCCTCAGTCACATAGGGAGCCTTGCTGGAATTAAAGGAGGTCACCTGACCCAGCCGCAGGGGCTGCTTTTTGGCAGCATCGGCTTCGGCTGGGGTAATCCACCGCAGATTTCTCATACGGTCTAGCACCAAAGCCTGCTCCTGTTTGGCTAACTGGTAATCGACAAAGGGGCTGAGGTTTTCAGGCGCTTTGATCAACCCCGCCATCATGGCGGCTTCGGCCAGGGTTAACTCCTTAGATGATTTATTAAAGTAGCTCTGGGCCGCCGTTTCTACACCATAGGTGTTGTGGCCCCAATACACCTGGTTGAGATACATTTCGAGAATTTCGTTTTTCTCGAAAATCTGCTCAAGTCGCAGGGCTAAAACAACCTCGGCCACCTTGCGACTAATGGCCTGCTGCGGGCTCAAAAACAGGTTTTTGATCAGCTGCATGGTGATTGTAGAACCACCCTGTACCGTATTGCCTGCCTGAAAATTGGCTAAAAACGCTCGGCCAATCCCCACCGGGTTGATGCCGCTATGGACATAGAAGTCGCTATCCTCGACAGCCAGAACCGCACGCTTGAGGTGGGGGGAAATCTCGTTGAGATCGACAACTTCTCGGTTGGCTTCATCGTGCAGACTGTCCAGGAGGTTGCCCTCCATGTCGTAGACGTAGCTGGTTTCAGTGGGAATGTAGTTACGCAGCACCCGCACATCCGGCAGATTGCGAAAGCTAATGGCTAAACCGACTAGCCCACCGGCGGCAACGGCACTACATAGCATCGTGGCTGTGAGCAAGGTAGCCCCACTAATCTGCAGCACATCTTGAATATGCTGAATTAGCTTAGGTTCACCAGTGACCTGTAACGGAACTCGAGTTTGACGGATAGTGTTAAATGCCACAGATACGCTACATCCTTACGGAAATACAGGGCAGGGGCCTAAATTATAGGATCTGCTGAATGGTTTGGAGAGTGATTTAAGGCTGCCCATATTAACTTTGGCAATGCCCATGGCAACCTGCTATGGCTAAAACAACAGCCGGGGCATCGCGTTACACCTGTGTCAGCGGATCCATCGACCAGTAAAATAATTTGCGGCGGATGCATTGAGCATAAAGGACGTGCTACTTAGTTGAATTCGGAAAAATTATTTTATTCGCCACTATAGTGGATCTCGGTCGATTGTCCAGGAAAATTTGAAAACTATTGATACAACTAAGACTATGGCCGATACTTCTGAGTTTGTAATGCCCCCCATCCCTGACGAACTTCAAGGTATCTATCGCGGTGTTAGCGAGGTATTTCCGCACCAACCGGAGTCGAGGGATCCCAATGAAAACCTGCTGGCAAGATTACAGCAGACCGATCGACCTCTCCGGATCAAATTAGGAATTGATCCGACTGGGGCCGAGATTCATTTGGGTCACAGCATCCCGGTGAGAAAACTGCGGGCCTTTCAGGATGCGGGGCACACGGCTATTTTGCTAATTGGGGACTTTACGGCACGGATTGGCGACCCCACGGGAAAATCGGAGGTGCGCAAACAGCTGACGACAGCTGAGGTCAAAGCCAATGCCGAAACCTACATCCAGCAGGTACGGCCAATTCTGGATTTTGATACCCCCGGGCGGTTGGAGATTCGCTACAACTCAGAATGGCTATCGGATCTGGATTTGAGCAAGCTTTTAGAGCTGCTGGGCACCATGACCGTTGGGCAAATGCTGGCAAAAGAAGGCTTTGCTAAACGCTACGACCAGGGGAATCCGGTCTATCTCCATGAGTTTTTGTATCCGCTGATGCAGGGCTACGATTCGGTGGCACTCCGGGCCGATGTGGAGCTAGGAGGCACCGACCAAAAATTTAACGTTGCCGTAGGTCGCGATTTGCTACGCCATTTTGGGTTTACCCCCCAATTTTGCATGATGTTACCCTTGCTGTTGGGGACCGACGGCAGTCAAAAAATGTCTAAGTCCCTGGGCAACTATGTGGGTTTACAGGAAGATCCGCTATCGATGTATTCCAAGTTGGAAAAAGTACCCGATGCTCTCATTTCAAACTATTTTGAGCTACTGACCAATCGGTCGCTGGAGACACTGCCCGATAATCCTCGGGCAGCGCAAAAGCAGCTAGCCCTGGATGTGACGGCCCAGTACCACGGTGAAGCAGCGGCCCTACAGGCCCAAAAAGATGCCATTAATTTGGTGCAGGGGGGCTCGGGCGAAGCCGAAGCGGTGCCTGAATTTTCCTTGGCAGCTGTGAACTTTCCGGCCAAGGTTTTTTATCTTTTGGGGGCAACACCCCTGTGCAGCAGCAGCAGCGATGCCCGCCGTCAGATCAAAGGAGGTGCGGTGAAGCTGGATGGGGAGAAGGTGACTGACCCCAATGTGGAATTTAGTAGCCCCGATGAGCTGCTGGGCAAAGTGCTGCAGGTGGGTAAGAAAAAATTTGTGAGGCTGGTGGCGTGACGGCTATAAAATCAGCTGCCGAGCGGATTATTGTGCCATTGGATGTGCCGACGGTGGAGGCTGCGATCGCAACCCTCCAAACGCTCCCTGAGGTGACCTTTTGGAAAGTGGGTCTCGAACTCTTTGTCAGCGCTGGCCCGGCCATTCTAGACCTGCTCAAACAGCGCCAGCAGCGTATTTTTTTGGACCTAAAGTTTCACGATATCCCCAACACCATGGCCAGAGCCTGCCGCGCCGCTGGCCGTTACGGGGTTGACCTGATCACCGTCCATGCCGCTGCGGGTAAAGCAGCTCTCCAGGCCGCCCAGGCCGCGGCCCTAGAGGGTGCTGCCGAAGCTGGCTGTGCGCCCCCCAGGCTGATTGCCGTCACCCTGTTAACCAGCATCCATCCCCGGGCCCTCGCCTTTGAACTTAAGGTGTCTTTGGAGCTAACGGACTATGCCCTCCAAATGGCCCTGCTGGCCCAGGATAGTGGCCTCAGCGGCATTGTCTGTTCCCCCCAGGAGGCCGCC
>JBCDJC010000096.1:0-18749 GCA_038748225.1 Cyanobacteria bacterium P01_H01_bin.26
GTACAAAAATATTTTTCAGTATGTCAATCGGTATGACCAACCCATTTCTTGCCAGGGAAACCAGGTGTTTATTGGCTATCGCTGGCCGTCTGAAAATATTGAGTTTCAGCGACTGGGGGAAGCGTTTTGGGCCCTGCCTCCTCTGCCTCGAGATCTGATGGTGACCGGGTTTGTCGGGGCCCTTGGTTTGCTTATTTTAGAGCTGACGGCGTTTGGTGAAACGCCAGCTGGGTTTGTATTAGCCCTAATGCTAGCCATGCTCTTGGGTATGTCTACCATTATCTTTACCCTGGTGATCTTGCGTATAGTAGTGTACTTTCGAGACCGCTATCGAGCCCAAAACTTTGGCGTCTTAGATTTGGTTGAACTCCTGAGACAAATCGACCGGGCCATGGTCAGCCTCAAGGCTGATGACATCAGGCGGCACGCTCCCGACGAGCCAGACCCTGACGAGAAAGCTGCAAAATTTTGGGAGCAAACCCAGCGCAAAATAAAACTCTCCTTTTTGGGCCACAGCATGGGGGGGTTTGTCGTGACCAACGTGGTGAGAATCTTATCGGATGTGTTTGACGATCGCTCCGTCAACAACCAGCCTCCAGCGGACGTGGGTTCTGTCTTTCGTTTGGAGCGGCTGCTCCTGACTTCCCCTGATATTCCCATTCTGACCATTGTGTCGAGTCGAGCAAATTTTCTTTCCTCCTCCCTGCGACGATTTTCTGAATCCTATTTGTTTAGTAGTGAGGGGGATCTGGCCCTGCGGGTTGCGTCTGCCACCGCTAATTACTTTACGTTTCCTAGCAGCAGCGAAGAAATGGGCTATCGCCTGGGCAATGTTTCCCTTAAGGCAACCTATAACGACTCTAAGGACTACGGCATTATCAACCTCTCTGCTTTGGATGAGTATTTCTTTCATGGTTCATCCTTGGCAAAGTCGATTGCCCGTAATCCCTACAAAATAATGGAGTATTTATTTCTGACCTACACCTGGTGTAGATCGGATGGCTACAATACCTTAGCCAAACTGTTGAACAAGCGTCTTGAGGTTAGCCAAAGCCAGCCTGCCAATAGTCCTGAAGCATTAAAACAGCCCAAGATTACCATCGCTGATTTTTTCACCTACTTTGACTGTACTGACTATAAGGATGTTACCTTCTCCCTGCAGGGCCAGTCAGAGGAAGAGCCTAGGGGATTGCTCACCCGTGCCAAGAGAAAAAAAGCCCTGGGATGGTGGGACTATTTCTTACTAATGCTCGATGGACTGCGCCAAAAACGTGATGTCCACGGCGGTTACTTCCAGGGAGCGTTTACCCAACAGATGATCTATCGCATCGCGTTTTTAGGGTTTACGGGGTATCTCAAGACCTTAGATAGCGATCCTAATATGGCCTTTGACCCCCATGTGGCTTTGAGCAAACTGCATATGCAATGTCGACACTTGGGTATTCAAGGGTTTCTTTCTCCGATTCGCTATCGAGTGAATATACAGGGAGAAAGTATTATGGAGAATAAGCACGAGCTGATTGAGGCGATTGATAAAGAGTCTGCCGGACTGCTGTAGGTGACTGTGGCCAATGTGTTTGAACCGAGCCTTAGCAGGGATGCCGTGCTTTGTCAGCAGTTAGCTAGAGTAGTTATGTAGCTGGCAATAGGGGGCTAAGCGCTTCAAGATACGCTGTTGATTTTGGCTAACGGTTGGCATTAGAGCTGTTGATCGTTTCTTGATCAGCGAGCTATGGTCAATTGGGACTTTGGGAATAACGTGTAAAAAGTCAAAAATCTTTTTTAGGGTGGTTTGAGGCTGCTCGCAGAGATCTTCAAAGCGGAGTGATATGTAAGCAGTATCTGGTAGCGTTTGAATATTACTTGTAAAGTAAGCGGTGGATTTGACGGATTGTTTTAGTACTTTGTTGAGTCCAATATTAAAGCGTGGGGAGTACATTGTGCGATAAATCAGACGGAAAATGGGATTTTTGAAAATCTTGTGATATCGCTTGGAGAGGATCCCTGTGTAGGCGTTCCATTCCGACATTACCTGTTCTACTGCCTTGAGTTTGGAGTTGATGACATGACTGGGATTGCGGTGTATGAAAATAAACCGGGCGTTGGGAATTGTTTGGTGAAGGTAGAGAAAGCGGGGATAGCACCAGGGGTTTTTGAGCAGCAGTGGCTTAGTAGGATCGGAGATTGTTTGGATCTTGCGGCAGGCTTCTAAAAATGTGGGGAGACTGGCATCGTTGATGTAAAGCTCATGGCCAGCATTGCGGATGATAAAGCCGTATTCTTCGGGGAGGGCTGGGGAAACGGGAACAGCATCGAATTTGCGATCGCAAATCCCTAAGCGCGTAAACTCAGTCTGTAGCTCCTGAAGTTTTTTGTCTTCAATGTGGTTGAAGTAGTTGTGTAAAATCTCGTCATACTTGATGACATGGTAGGCCTTAACCACATTGAAGCACTGGGTTGAGGCCAGGGTTTGATAGAGCAGTGTTGTTCCCGAACGGTGATCGCCTAGGATAAAAATGGGTTGCAAATCAACCTGTGTAAGTCGGTCGAGATAGGGCTGGTCTAGGGAAGGCATCGGTGGTGTTCCAGGTGCGTACTATTGCCAGTGAGCAGTGAGAGTTGAATTGGCCTCAAACCCCCTTAAATCCTCCAGATTCGAGCATTTCTTTGTCGCTCGGACGCTGGGTCGGTCGGATCACATTTAACCGCTGTACGCCGATTTGGTTGAGGACAATACCGCCTAAAATGACAACGCCGCCGATGTACTGGCCCACCGTAGGCAGCTCACCCAGCAGCACAAAGGCGGACAGAATACCCACAATCGGATTAAACGCTGTTGCAAAGGAAACCTCACTGGCTGTGCTTTGTTTGAGGCCATTAAACCAAAATGTCTGGCCCGCAACAACAATAATGGCCGCGTAAAACAACATCCACTGCCACAAAAATGGGGAGCCCACATCCATAAAATGGCTTGGGCCATAAAGCACGATCGTTGCGCCAAAGAAAAATGTGGTACCAACCATCATGCGATAAACGCTAAAAATTCCTAGGGGAATTTCCCGTAGGCTAATTTTACTAATCAGGTTAGCGACTGCTTTGATGACAGCTGCGATCAGGGTGAGCAGCGCCCCGCGCCCTACCTCCATACCCATGACCATGTCCACCATTTCAGTACCAGGCGGCTGAATCAGCACCGTCAGGGCTACCCCCACAAAGGAGACTACCGCCCCTGCCACCACCCACTTATTGACGCGATCCCCCAGCAACCATACCGATAGGGCCAGCACCAACGGGGTATCAACCTGGCTGATCAAAATGACATTGTTGACGGGGGTAATGGCCAACGCTGTAAAGACTAGGGTGGGGACAATCGCGGCCCCTAAAATGGCCACCAATGTCATGGTGAGCCAGTCCTGCCATTTGATTTGTTGCCACCTCTGAGCGCGCCACTCCCCTGCGTAGGTCAGCGACAGGAGTATGAGCGCACACAGGTTGCCGATAAACAACACATTGCAAAAGGAGATCGGATTACGCCCATCGATCAGATTTAGCTCGCCGAGCTCCGTTAGTTTGCGGGTGACTGCATTGGCGGCCCCAAAGATTGCGATCGCAATCAGAAGAGAGACCCGTCCAGAGGGCTGAAAACGAGGGGTGGATTTGGTTTGCATAGGTACTTTCTGACCCTGATTGAGAACTGCTGCCGCAACGATTGGCCCGTGACCCCAAGGCTGGTGTGGGGCTCACGTTTATTAAAGCTTGAATCGATGTCCCATAAATCGATTAATTACAATCGATGACATCGCCATGATTGAGCCCCCAGCCAATTGCCTGAAACCTCTGAGAATGGTAAAACTAGCACCCATGGGTCCCACTTAAAATACATTGCTATCTGCCGTTTTAAGTAGGCCGCCTCGGTTCGCTAGCGTATCGGAGATACCTCATGTCGGTTCAGTTCTTAAGGTGGCGTTGGCCCAAGTGGCGACGCTCACTGGGTTATTACATCAGTGTGTTTGGTTTGTGTCTGGTTTTAGCCGTTGCCTGTGGCGGTGGCAGCGAGCCAGAAACGGTCGCGACAGATGGTCGCGTGGCCATGGGCACCACCCTGAGCGCGCGCACCTTAGACCCCGCCGATGCCTATGAAATTTTTCCCGGTATCTTGCTCTACAACCTGGGGGATCGTCTCTATACCTATGCCCCCGGGACCACCGAGCTAGAGCCTCAACTGGCCACTGAGATGCCGACGGTCAGTGCCGACGGTCTCACCTACACGATCCCCCTGCGCGAGGGGGTAACCTTACATGACGGTTCGGCATTTAACGCTGAGGTGATGGCCTTTTCCATTCAGCGCTTTATGGACAACGGCGGTCGGCCAGCGTTTCTACTGTCGGAAAAGATTGAGACGGTGACCGCCACCGGTGAGTATGAGCTTACCCTTGCCCTCAAACAGCCGTTTGCGGCCCTGACGGCGCTGCTGACCTTCTGGGGAGTAACGCCGGTGCCCCCGGATACCTACACCATTGGTGAGGGGCAATTTCGGCCTGAGGACTTTGTTGGTACAGGGCCCTATAGACTGGCCTCCTTTAGCAGCGATGTGATCAAGCTGGATGCCAATCCGGACTACTGGGGCGAGGCACCCAGTAATGACGGTATCGATATTCAAATTTTTTCAAGCCCGGCCAACCTGTACAACACATTTCGCTCTGGCGGTTTGGATGTGGCCTACCAAACCCTAGATCCCGATCAGATTGCGGCCCTAGAGCGAGAAGCCGATCAGGGAGAATGGACTGTGATCGAAGCGGGGTCGACCGTTGTCAACTATATGTCGCTCAATCAAAAGATTGCGCCCTTTGATGATTTGAATGTGCGTAAGGCGGTGGCCGCCATGGTAGATCGCAATATTATTAACGAGCGCGCCTTCCAGGGACAGGCCGAACCGCTCTATAGTCTGATTCCCAAAAGCTTTGATGTGCATGAGCCTGTTTTTGAAACAGCCTATGGTGATGGTGACTATGAAAAAGCGCGGGAATTTCTGACCGCAGCGGGCATCACGGAAGCTAATCCGTTGGAGTTTGAGATTTGGTATCCCACCGCGTCGACTACCCGCAGCGTCGTTGCCAATACGCTCAAGGAGGCCATTGAGGCCAACCTGGCTGGATTGGTGAGTGTACAAGTGAGTACGGCAGAGGCCGCCACTCTGTGGGAAAACGTGGAGAAGGGTATTTACCCCAGTGTGCTATCCAACTGGTATCCGGATTACTTTGACCCCGACAACTTTGTGCAGCCGTTTTTAAGCTGTAGCGAGGGCTCGGTCGAAACCCTATGTGAGCGCGGTGCCACCCAGGGGAATGGTTCGTTTTACTACAGTGCAACGGCCAACGATTTGCTGGCACAGCAAAGTGCTGAACTGGACGAATCGTTACGCAATGATTTGTTCAAAGATCTGCAGCAGGTGATGGTGGCGGATGTGCCCTACATTCCTCTCTGGCAAAACAAGGACTACGTATTTGCTGCCTCAGGTGTCGGTGGGGTGGCCGTTGAGCCTAACCAACAGTTTTTGCTATGGCAAATTAGCAAATAGACGATTGGGTCTTTTGTGGGGACGTTCCATGGAACGTCCCCACAAAAGATGGATTTGGTGTAGACATGGGAGAAATGCATGGCATCTCGGTCTAATGCGCTACGTTATTATGTGCTGTCGCGGCTGATGCTGGCACCGCTGATGATCTGGACGATCACCACGGTGGTGTTTTTGCTCATGCGGGCCACACCCGGGGATCCGGTGGATGCCCTGCTAGGGCCGAGGGCACCGATAGAGGCTAAGGAGGCGCTGCGATCGCAGCTCGGCCTCAACAAACCCCTCATTTTTCAGTACCTAGACTATCTGAGCCATCTGCTGCGGTTTGATCTGGGCAGCTCCATCGCCAGCCAGGGACAAACGGTTTGGCAGATTATTGGCGATCACTTCCCGGCCACGGTGGAACTGACCCTGTGCGGTCTCACGGTTGCTGCTGTTGTCGGGGTTACCGTTGGCTCCGTTGCCGCTTCTCGGCCAAATACACCGGTTGATGCGGGCGGGCGGCTGTTTGGTATTCTCACCTACGCCACACCCATGTACTGGTTTGGCATGATTTTGCAGCTCGTATTCGCCGTACAGCTGCGGTGGTTTCCCATCGGCACCCGGTTTCCCCTGGTGCAGATGCCCCCCGATGGGCCGACCGGTCTTTATCTGGTGGATAGCCTGCTCCACGCTAACATGTCTCAGTTTGGTACAACGCTCTATCACCTGGCGTTGCCTAGCCTGACCCTAGGTGTTTTGATTAGCGGTGTATTTGAGCGCATGGTGCGGGTAAACCTTAAACAGACCCTGCGGGCAGACTATGTTGAAGCTGCTCGAGCCCGAGGTATTCCTGAAATCCGCATTATTACCGTTCATGCCCTAAAGAATGCATTAATTCCTGTCATTACTATTCTGGGGCTGACCTTTGCTTCCCTGCTGGGGGGGACGGTTCTGACTGAGGTCACATTTTCGTGGCCGGGGCTAGCCAATCGTTTTTTTGAGGCCATCTCCCAGCGGGACTATCCTGTGGTGCAGGGGCTGATGACCTTTTTTGGCACCATTGTTGCTCTAGTTAGCATTATTATCGATATCCTTAACGCCTATGTCGATCCAAGGATTCGATACTGATGCGACCCTGACCTGTTGCCCAGCTTCCTGGGTATTTATTTCAAAATATTAACTTTTACAATAATATTGATAATAGGCACTGATGTTTACTGTGCAAGCATCCACCCAGTTCGCTTCTAAATTCTTTCATTGATCATGGTTTCATCTACCCCCCCTAAGGTATCGCTGGTAAATCGTATTCAGCGTCTGTGGGCTGAGAATATAGCCCCCCTCCTTACCCTGGGGGTGGCGCTTTTGGTCTTTGCGGTCAGTGTGGGTAATGGGCTGCTCCAGGAAGCACCCGCCGTCAATCGCTCCCAGGATCGGCAGCCAGCTGTCCAAACCGTGCGCTCGTCGGAGCCCCGCCTAGACCCGTCTGGACCCCAACTACACCATCGTCGCCGCGTTACAGAGGCGGCGATGACCAGCCACGATCTGACATCGGCGCACCTGTTGACTCGTCGGTTAGTAAAGAGCCCTCCGGCAGACACAAACAATAATGCAAATCGGGGATAGCCGATGGCTGATGGTGGCAACGGATGTTTGTAGCTCATCATCATCCGGCGGCGTAGGATAATTGAGCATTCCCTCGAATGTTGAAATGTGCTTAGCGGTGATGATATCTGTGGGAAGTGCAAACGCCTTAATACATCAGAATATTTGCTGTAGCTGTTATCTCCAGGGTTATACTTAAGCGTCCCACGCTGTGGTTTGCATATCTCGCAGGCCAGCTAGGAAAAATGAGTGCGTTGCAAAAGCTGATATACAGTCTGACGGTCGCTGTTGTGTTTGGCCTGTTCTCCTCCTCCGGTGATGGTCTGGCTCAGACGGATAGCTGCAGCTTTTTAGAAGCTCCCCAATCGTTTAATACCTTTGAGCAGGGTGACAGAATTGTGATTGGTCAGGCGGGCGATCGCCCCTATGTTGTTTTATTAACCGGCCGCCTTCAAGATAACTTGTCCGCTGTTCGCTCCTGTATTCCCGATGCATTTCTCACATCTTCTCGCCTAGGCAGCTACATCCACATTGCCGCTTTTGATAATTCTCGCGATGCTAGGGATTTTGCTAGCCAGCTGCGTGAGGCTCTCGATCTTGAAGTACGGGTGATTCACCACAGTCGTCTGGGGCGACGTTGAGGAACCTCCTGTCCTCCTCAGCTGACTACAATGGCTGTGGGTACTATGAATGGGACGTTTCGGCCAAATGGCCTGAATCCCCAAGCTATTGTGATGATTGCCAAGGGTGCTGATAGGGAGCCGTGCCATGCTTAAATTAGCAATCTGTGCACAACGTGGATGGAGAAGCCTGTAATTATGAGTTGGCTCAATCACAGCATACTACTTCGGCAGCGCCGGTTGCCCCATCTTGCTCTGCTGTCTGGGCTGGTCCTTGTGGCCGGAATGTCCCTCAAAGCCGATGCCCAACCGTTGAGGGTTAGGGTCAACCGATGGCTGGAGCTGCGCAATCTGAGCGGCACCGTTGACTATCTTCAAAACGGGCAGTGGCGTCAGGCTCAAATTGGTCAGCGTCTGGGGTCTATTGGCGATGGTTTACGCACAGGCCCGGCGTCGTTGGCCCGGCTTGCGGTGGATACCCAGGTTGGTTTTGTCAGCGTTTCTGAAAATACAACCTTCAGAATTATAGAGTTCTACACCACTCCGCGCGGGGGCAAAGTGACTGAGCTGGACGTCAGTCGCGGGCAGGCCAGGGTGTTTGTCCGGCCATTTACCAATCCAGATTCTCGCTTGGAAATCCGCACCCCGGCCGGAGTCAACGGTGTTCGAGGAACAGATTTTGGTGTTTCTATTCAGCCTAGCGGTCGCTCGGCGCTAGTGGTTGAGGAAGGTAGCGTTGTCTCAGCTGCTCAGGGCGAATCGGTTGCTGTGAACGCGGGCTTTCAAAATTTTACGATTCCAGGAGAACCTCCCTCTGCCCCTGTGCCGATTACGGAAGATCCCAATCTAAATCTTTTACGACTAGAGCGTCGACGTCAGCAGAGGGAATCAGTTTTAATCATCGAAGGCAACACTTTTCCCGTCAATTTGTTGGTAATTGACGATGAAACCCAACAGATTGATCGTGACGGTAACTTTGAGCTTCAGCTGCCCCTGTCTGGAAGGCAAAGCATTGACGTAACGGTCACCACTCCCCTCGGCAAAATACAGGTCTATGAATTGGTGGCTCCCTAACTGGCGAAAGCTGCTGCTAAGAGGCGAGCCTCTATTGCCAGGTCTCCTCGTCAGCGGTATTGTGATTGCCCTGTCCTCTCTGGGTGCTTTTCGGCATCTCGAAAATTTATCGGCTGATTTTTTGACCCGTTTGCGCGGGGTACAGCCCTGGAATAATGAGCTGGTGGTGATTGGCATTGACGATCGCACCCTGGGAAAATTGGGACAGTTTCCCCTATCGCGTCAATATTATGCTGAGTTGCTGCAGGTACTAACTGCAGCCGAGTCAAGGCTGGTGACATTTGATATTTTGATGCCAGAACCTGGACCTGCGGATGGGGCCTTGTCTGAGGTGATGAGACGCCATGGCGGGATCGTTTTAGCCATGGCAAATGAGCGCAACGACCAGCCGCTAAAGCCGACGCCACAGCTACAGGAAAATGCGATCGCAGTGGGCCACATCCATCAAGAACCCGACGTCGATGGTATTACCCGTCGCCATGCCCTCTATATTGCCAACGGTCGTTCCCTAGCCGCCGCAACGGCCCATGCCTACAGTCTGATTGTGGACATTCTTGAGCTGCCGGTCGAGCAGCAGCTCAGCATTAATTGGCCCGGTCCAGTGCAGGATGGCTCCCTAGCCTATGCCAGCCTAGTGGATGTGTTGGAGGGTAAGGTGCCGCAGGAGAGCTTTAAAAACAAAGTTATCTTTGTGGGCTCTACAGGAACAGCGATTGACCAGCAATTACGCACACCGTTTAACAGCCGAGATCCTGTCGGTGGGGTTTATGTGCATGTGGCCGTGATGCATAATCTCTTGGAGCAAAGCCAGCTCAAGGCACTCGATCAGCGGCTGATATTGTTGGCTATCTTAATCGCAGGTCCCTTAATTAGCTGGGGGTTGCAGGGGCGCTCATTTCTACATCAGATGATGCTTTGGGGGATGGGTATCGGTCTTTGGTTTGCGATTGGTTGGGGGGTGCGGCATCAAAATTATGTTTTGCCTATGGCTGCGCCCATGGTGCTCCTCAGTTTGACAGAAGGGCTAATTGTCTTTAACGATCGTCTGCGCAGCAGCGCTGTGCTTCAAGCCCGCAACGAATTTCTAGGTACGATGAGTCACGAGTTGCGCACTCCCCTAAATGCCATTATTGGTGTTTCGGAGATGATGCAAGAGACTCCCCTCGATCCAAAACAGCGAGAGTTTAGTGAGACTATTCAAAACAGCAGTCAAGCTCTCCTAGCACTGATTAACGATGTTCTCGATTTCTCGAAAATTGAGGCCGGTAGGCTTGTGTTAGAAGAGCATCTGGTTAACTTGCGTCACTCCATTGAAGAGAGTTTAGACATTGTTGCCAATCGTGCCGCCCATAAATCCATAGAGCTTGTCTATATGGTGGAGCCCAGCACGCCGCCGGTGATCATTAGCGATCCAATTCGGCTACGACAGATTTTGCTTAATTTGCTGAGCAATGCGGTGAAATTTACCGAGCAGGGAGAGGTGGCTGTGGTGGTACAGCTAGCTGCTAGTGATGATCTAGGGGCTCCCCTGATCCGCTGGAGCCACCCGTCTGAGCAATCTGTGCTGCTGCTGTTTGCTGTTCGAGATACCGGTATTGGTATTCCTGGCGATCGCATTGCCCAGATTTTTGAACCATTTCGTCAGGCAAGTACATCCACCACCCGCAAATATGGAGGCACCGGTCTGGGATTGACCATTAGTAAACGTCTGGCCGAAACCATGGGGGGTCTGCTGTGGGTGGAGAGTGAACCTGATCAAGGCAGTACGTTTTTCTTTACGATTCGAGCGCAGATAGATCCTGCGACCGTGCAGCCAGAACCATCCGCAGCGCTGGCAGGCTGGTCTGGCCAACAGCTGTTAGTGATTGACAAAAATATTACCCGGCGCACGAGCATGGGTTGGCAGCTGGCGGCTTTGAATATTGACGTTACCTTTAGCCGCAGTGTCGCTGAGGCTCTGCTGCTAGTGCAGCAGGGACAGCAGTTTGATGGCGTGATCTTAGATGCGGCTATTACCAAAATTGGCGGTGTTGGTGCCGCTGAGTCCCTGCGCCAGACGATGGATAAACCCGCACTTCCCGTAATTGTGCTGGTGGATCTGAAGGAAAATCTGAGCCTCTCCGATCTGTCCCACATGGCTATTGTCTGGAAGCCGGTTAAGCAGGCGGCCCTGTATCGAGCTTTAGTGCATGTGCACCAGGGCGCTTTATCTGTTCCGGTGTCTCCAGACCTCAAACCCGCCTGTCCACAAACCATCGGTCTAAACGTATTAATTGCTGACGATAATCCGGTCAATCAGCGGGTCGCTCAGCATATGTTGCAAATGCTGGGTCACCGGGCCGATACGGTGGCGACGGGGGGGGCTGCGATCGCAGCGGTGGAGCAGGGGGACTACGACGTGGTCCTAATGGATATGCGCATGCCTAAAATGAGTGGTTTAGAGGCCACCCGACGTATTCGTCAGCTGGGTCAGAAAATTCCCCAGCCCTGGATCATTGCCATGACCGCCAATGCTAGCTCAGAGGACCGCGATCGCTGTCTAAATGTGGGTATGAATGACTATTTGAGTAAACCCATCCGCCGCGACAGCCTATCCCGCACGTTTAAGAACATTGACCCGGCTCGATAGGGTGGCAGTTAGGGAGCTGCCAAAAAATAAAATCCCCGGAGTAGATTGGGGCAGGGGTAAAGGTAAAGGAGCTATGGGCGGATACCGTATTTACCAGCAGGTCCCTTAGCGGACTATGAGTTTACTAGCTGGCTAGAGCGCTGTTTGATTTTGTGCTGCTCCACATAGGCTTCGGCTTCGTCGGTGGAGCGTATCCGCAACATGTTTTGAAAGACATTGAACTGGTAGACCATCGCATTGTCGATGTCTAGGGCCGTCAGCCAGCCACTTTTGGGATGATAGGCACCTGTATCAATGTCGATCCAGCCAGGTCCCTTGGCAATGTCTCCAGGATTAATGCCGGGGAGGGTAAAGGTAATGGTGTGACCGGTAATAATCAGTTTGTCAGGGAAGTAGGGTTGCCTGTGGCTATGAAAGCTGTCGCGAATCCAGCAGTATTCATGGCTGGTTTGCTCCGCCAGGGTGTGGTGGGGATTCACACCTGCATGCACTAACCAAATGTCGTCTAGGTCAAGGTATAGGGGAAGATTTTGAATCCAGTGGAGGTGGTCAAACAGATCGTCGACGCTGGTGTAGCTGGACAGGGTGGATTGCCCCCCACTGTAAAGCCACCCTTGAAATGCGGGCATATGGGCTTCACCTTTGGGAAATGCCTCCAACAGCAGCTGTTCGTGGTTGCCCATGACACACTGATGGCCGTTTTGGCGAACGTATTCAACGACCTGGCGGCTTTTGGGGCCGCGATCAATCAAATCCCCCACAAAGTAGATGGAATCTTTGAGACCCGGGTCAACTGCTTCCAGTAGCTGCATAAGCCCGTCATAATGGCCGTGAATATCACCAATAAAAATACGACGAGTCATAGCAGATGTGTGTGATGTGAACAGTGATTTGACCGACCCGGCATCAGGGGCAAGATCAAGGTAGAAATTGATGTCCCGCCCAGTCCTTGATTAAACCTTGTTCTAGTATGCCTTTTTCATACTGGTGTACATCACTGTAACCGGCAGGATTTCCCAATGCTTTAAGTAAGATTTACAGCAGCAAAAAGTACGGGCGGTGTTTAACCTTCCGATGGAAGGCAGGCTTCTAGGGGGATTAACGGTGCTTAAATATACCCAAACCCCATGCTGAGGCTAACTGTTTTAGCTCCGAATTCATCATTTTAGACGTCTGTAGGCCGCCATAGCAAATAACGGCTATGTATCGTCTCTGATGGGACTACCATCGGGTGCTTCGAGGCTAAATCCTGCGTCACGCACCATGGCATAGTCCTGGGTTGCACTTTGACCGGCGGTGGTGAGATAGTCGCCGACAAAAATGGAGTTAGCTGGGTAAAGGGCTAGGGGTTGTTGCGATCGCAAATGCACCTCTCGACCCCCGGCAATACGAATTTCCTGGGACGGTAATAAAAACCGGAAGAGACATAAAATTCTCAGACACCGCTGGGGGGTGAGTTCGCTACGCTGGGCAAACGGCGTACCGGCAATGGGAATCAGAAAATTCACTGGCACGCTGGTAACCTTGAGCTCTTGTAAAGACCGGGCCAAATTAATAATGTCTTCGTCCGATTCGCCCATACCCAAAATGCCGCCGGAACAGGTGGTCAACCCCGCTGCTTGGACAGCTTTTACTGTGGCTAGACGGTCTTGGTAGCCATGGGTCGTACAGATTTCCTCGTGGTGCGTCTCAGCCGTATTCAAATTGTGGTTGATGCGATCCACACCTGCAGCCTTGAGCTGATGGGCCTGATCCTCGTTGAGCAGACCCAGGGTTGTGCACACTCGCATCGGATAGGTGGCTTTAAGCGCCCGGACCGCGTCTAAAATTTGCTCAAAGATCTTAGGGGATGGCGTTCGGCCTGAAATAGCTATGCAAAAGGTGCCTGCCTTGAGCTGTTGGGCCCGGTCAGCGGCCGCTAAAATACGCTCCTTGGCCATCAGCGGATACGTTTCAATCTCGGCTGTTGAAATCTTTGACTGGGAGCAGTAGTGACAATCTTCAGGACACAGGCCACTCTGGGCGTTGAGTAAAAAATGCAGCCGCACCCGGTTGCCCCAGTAGTGATGCCGTACCCGGTAGGCGGCCGCCAGCTGGGACAACAGTTCCGTATCGTCGGCCTGCAGCACCGCTAAGGCCGCTTGGCGATCGATTACCTGACCGGCTAGGGCCTTCTCCGCAAGCAGATTCCAATCCACCGAGGTGGCGACAGCTTGAATCATCCTAAGCGCTCCTTCTAGCAATGGGCCATATTTGCCAATCTCTACGGTAATACGAGACGGGACCGCTAGTTACATGGAGCGAAGCTCAGGCCGCGGTCTTTTGTGCGATGGCAACCAGGCGCTGGCCGTATAGATTAGCGGATTGCAGATCGCCCGGATCTACCTTGGCTGGTGCGCCGCTCATATCCGGATCGCTTTGTCCCATCACCCCCATATAGGACCCCAATCGATTTACGCCAGTGTCAGGGTCACGCATGGCAGCGGCTCCGACCCAAATCATGCCGTGCTGTGAGGCGTTGATGGCCATGTAGAGCAGCGTTCCTTGTTTGTCGCCGCTGGGGGAACCTGAATGGGTAAATCCGCCAGCAAGCTTGTCTTTCCATCCCTGTTGGAACCACACCGCGCTGGCCGCATCAAGAAAGCACTTAAACTGGCCAGCGACACCGCCCATGTAGGTGGGGGAGCCAAAGGCGATGGCATCTGCAGAGGCTAATGTGGCTAAAATAGCTTCATCCTGCCAACGACCATTGTTCATTTGGTCACCGGTAATTCTGAGCAGGTGGGGCGTGCCACCGGCGGTTTCTACCCCTTGGGCCAGGGCCTCGGCCATCAGGTGGGTGTGGCCTTGGCCTGAGAAGTAGACTATTGCGATCGCAACCATAGATCAGATTAAAAACAACTATTCCAAATTCTAAGTTCAAAGAACTCGAACTAATGATTTTTAATGTTAAAGCTTTGTGACAAACTTTATAGATTCAAGCGAATCACAGGATGCGAACACTGTCTGCGTGGGCTTTACCCTCAGTAATGTGGGCCGTTACTTCTACAGCCATACCTTGCTCTAGACGACCAAAAACACGATCGCCGATGTATTTTTGGTGAAAGATAATGTCTTTTGACCCATCGTTGGGAGCAATGTAGCCGTGGTGGTAGTTCTTTTGTAGCTTGAACAACAGTTTTACTACACCTTGTTTGGTGATGCTGCCAGGGGATGCCTGGGCCATGGGGGAGAGAGCTGGGGAAGAGATTTTTGGTGGTGACTCTATAGTGGTGACTCTAAAATTTGTTGATGGATGTCGGCGAAGTCATTGTCATAGAAGACTGCTGCTGGCGGTGTTGGATTGATTGATTGTTCTGTGGCCAAAGAATTTGGAGTGTTTTCTTTTGCCGGTTTTGATACTGCCGTGGCTTGACTGGTATTTTCTGGGGTGAGGCGTTGTTTCCGAGCGGCCGTTGCATTTGTATCTGTCTGGGCTAGCTGTTGGCTTAAATCCTGTACCGCTGCGCTGGGTAAACATTGTCGGGTGCCTAGCAGCATCTGAAAGTTGGATGGATTGTTGACGCGGTTAGACGCTGGCTTGGACGGGGATAACGGGCGGGGCCGATGCGGCGACGGTGACTGGGGCGGGGCTGCAATCGGAGGCAATGCCGGTGGTAGCGTTTGGGAGCTGGGTGGATGACGTTGGGTTTTACTCAGCCGAGTCAGTAGCTGTTTCAGCCAGTGTAAAAACCGTCTGACAAGTCGCCGTACCATGGCAGCCGAAGCAATAAGGTCAGAACCTATCTTACCTTTGCTACGGGGAGTTTGAAGCTCGAGACGCTTCAGTGATATCGGGTAATGATTGGCCGAGTCGGGGAGTATTGGCGAGACTTTGGAGCGATGGCTAAACCTCACCCCAGCCAGGTTGTAGCCGTCTCATAATGGGGGTATAAACCTTGAAATAGGCCACTGAGCCCACCTGCCGCAGGACCGATTTTTGGGCCGTGTCAGCGCCCATGCAGCGCTGACAGATGGGGTTGGTCACCTTGAAGCGGTTAAATCCCTGGCGCAGGCTGCAGGCGGGCTGATGGCGATCTAAAATATCGGCGAGGGAGTGGTTCTGCAGGTTCCCCAGGGGAATTCGGCCCTCGTAGTCTTTGCAGCAGGGGACAACGGTGCCATCGTATAAAATGCCTGCCTGTTCTGAGGTGCCATTGCAGTAGCCAAACTTAGCCGGAACGATGTCCGTGCTTTCTACATTGCCCCAACTGTCGAGGGGAAAGGTTTCTAGGGCTAGTTTGGGTGTAAGCTCAATCACCTGCCAGCGGCCTGGTTTGTGCTGGGCGATGCGTTGACGCAGGTCATCGTCACTGGGGCGATCGGCACAGCTGTCTAGGAGACGGTCCGCCCATGCGGTTAATTCTTGCTGCATCTGAGCTTTGCCTTCGACCACATGCATTTGCTTGTGGGGGACCAAAAAGGGATGGGGCGTTGTATCTAAAAACTTAAGGTGGATCCGGGTACGGGAGCCGGGGTCGGCCAGATTCGCCCTGACATACTGGGTGATGCCATCAAAATACTGTTCGGGTTTGAGCTTAGGAGGTGCACCACGGATAATAAAGGTAATAGGATCAGGGGTTTGTAGGGAGATTGTTACCTTGGGGATCCCAGATGCGATCAGCCGTTGGCGATGGTTTGGAAAAATATGAAAGGTACTGCCATTGGTAGTGAGATGCAGGTTAAGCCCTCGGACTAAGGCCAGATCGATGGCTTCGAAAATATGGGGATAGATTAACGGTTCTCCCATCAGGTGAAAGGCAACGATCTTGGCCAGATTGTGCTCAGCGATTTCGTCCAGTGCTTTTTCGACTAGAGCCAGGTTCATGTGACCGCGTTTGCGCTCCATAATGGCATCTGGGCAAAAGTCACATTTGAAATTGCAAACGTTGGTTACTTCCAGATGGATGCGCTCAAGGCGGTAGTTGACCATGGCAAGGGAATTAGGGATAGATAGGGTAGGGATGCTCCTGGGGATTGTTTAGGGCAGATCCCCACGGGGAATGGGGTATGGAGCTGCAAATGTCCCAATGGGCTAGGAAACTCGTGATCAAGGTCGTTTTAGCTTAACAGGGGTGTGTGAAAGTCAGCTGAGAATTTGTAGGGATGTAAATCAACTGGGGCCATGGCAATGGGATCGGCTGAGGAGATTAAGCTTTTTGGGAGAGTCTTTGCCAGGTTCAAAAGTTGGCTCTAGCCTGGTAAGGAGTCACTGTGTGCTTAGGTAGATTATGACCGTATTGACAACTTCAACGGGTGGTTTGAAATCTCTTTCAGAAACAGACCGCATCGACTTGCTCAAGGGCTATGCAGAACAAGATGCAGTCTTAGGGAGTCCCAATCCTCGCTACAAGCAGTGTAAGGTGTATTGCGATCGCTACCTCGACGTCCGTGTTCGGCTGGTGGGTACCGACGGTTTAACCGATGCCGACTGGGATCTAACCATTTTCTAGCCATCAACGCCATGGGTGAGAGTGCAACCGTTTTAGCGCAGGCAGTCAAGACCCAGCAGACTGGGGCTGGTGCGCTTCCCAGTGCAAAGGATTTGGTCGTAGCGCTACAAGCAACAGAAAAAAGCACTAAAGCCAGTTACACATTGGGAGATCTCGTTGGTATCTGGCGGCTTTGCTTTATCACCGGCACTAAAAAGACCCGGCAAAAAGCAGGGGTTGCTCTTGGTGCAGGCCGCTACCTGCCTAAACTCATCAAAATTCAGCTTGAGTATCAGGCTAGAGATGATGATCGAGGTGTGGTCCAGAACTCTGTGGCACTCGGTCAGCTGACGCTAACACTCACCGGACCTGTTAAATTTTGGCCGAAGGCGCGATGTCTAGCGTTTGACTTTACGCAGATCCAGGTTGCCATTGGCAGATTGACCCTGTACCAGGGGCGCATAAAACCACAGGATGCTGACGAGATGTTTTATCAGCAGCCCTTGAAGGAACAGGCTTTTTTCAAATACTTTTGGGTCACTGAGCAGGGTATCGCTGCCCGTGGCAGAGGTGGAGGGTTGGCCCTATGGAGTGGTTAAGTGTCGCAAAGCTATAAAGAACCCATGGATGGGGATTCATCGGTCAATTGCGCTGGGTCAGATTCAGGACCATTTCATTGCTATCTGCATAACCCAAATGACTATAAAGCAGTTTTCCTGTCTCAGAAGCATGTAGGACGGCTTTAGTGCAGCCAATGCTCTTCAAATAGTTGGCGGCCGCTTGCATGAGTTGAGTAGCAATGCCTTGCCTGCGGTAGGGCAGAGCGATGTAGAGCCCCCAGATATATCCCTTCTGATAGTCCAGGCTGAGCATGGGGTAAAGCTCTAGAATTTGACAACTAACTGAGCCGATTACCTGGCCATTGATTTCTGCCATGAAACCTTGGTAATGAATCTCATGTCGAGCCCGCTTCAGGAATTCAAGGGTTTTTTCTAGCCAACCTGATTGCATTGATTTTTCGGAAAAACCGAGCTCTAACATGATGTTATGCAGATGTTGTGCAATCTCAATATCATCATCCTGGGTTGCTTCACGAATGATTCGAGAATGTCCTTCCATGGGAGCTGTCTCCTTTGAAAGCTTGGCTGCGTTTCAAATACAAAAGGGCGATGGTTATGCCACCGCCCTACAGTTCTAAAAAAGCAAGCGTAAAAAAGCCTGCAACCAGTTATTTAGCGAACAACGCCGCGAGTAACCGCCATATCGATGGGCTTCATGAAGTATAGCTGCACCATTTTCGCACCGATGGTGGCGATGTGGGGAAGCTGACGTAGAAGCTTCAGGGGCTTGGGCTGCTCAATCTTGCTGATTTCAGAAACCTTCAAACTGGCTTGAGATGCCACATCCATATGCTTAAAGAAGTCGGGATGTTCCACATTCAGCATGATCGGGAAGACCTTGGCCGCTGACTCGTTGGTCTTCTTGATGACATGAATATCATACTCACGCGCATCTAGACCCAGCGATGCGTAGAAGCCACTGCGCTGGATGTCATTCAAGAACATCGTGGCAAATACCGACAGCAGGAAGAAGCGACACCAGAGCTTAGCTTTCCAGTCGTTAAGGATCTGGGGCTGGGCCTTCATGATGGCAGAGAAGAAATCACCGTGGCGGTTCTCATCCTGGCACCAGTTCTCAAAGAACTGGAAAATTGGATAAATCCGGTTTTCAGGATGGGAATCCAAGTGACGGAAAATAGTAATGTAGCGCCAGTAGCCAATCTTCTCAGACAGGTA